>NZ_RCNX01000098.1:0-54367 GCF_004307595.1 Pseudomonas sp. Sample_23 | reverse complement strand
CGAATTATAGACCTCTGGAATCTGCCGTCAACCGTTAATTTCGCTTTTCTTTCAATAACTTGCGTATTGGTTAAAAAACACCCAATGAGATGAGAAAAGAGCTTCTTCTATATAGAAGAAGACTTAAAGGACGCCCTCCTCCTTCAACATAGCCACCGCACCCGCCCCCAGACCCAGCACACGCTGCAGAACCTCTAACGTGTGCTCACCTAATAAAGGAGGCGCATGACGATATTCAACGGGCGTCTCCGACAATCGAATCGGGCTGGCCACCTGGGGCACCATCCCCGCCAATGCATGAGGCAGTTCGATCGCCAGACCGCGCGCCTTCACTTGTGGATCCTCAAACACCTGCGACAGATCATTGATCGGCCCACAAGGCACACCCGCCAGCTCCAGTTGTGCAACCCACTCCGCCGTGGTCTTGAAGACCGTAGCTTGGCGGATCAACGGGATCAGCACCGCGCGGTTCGCTACCCGCAGCTTGTTGGTCGCGAAGCGCGGATCATCCGCCCACTGCGGTTGCCCCGCGACCTCGGCGAACTTGCGGAACTGCCCGTCATTACCCACGGTGAGAATGAAGTCGCCATCCGCCGTAGGAAAGTCCTGATAAGGCACGATATTCGGATGCGCATTGCCCAGGCGCTTCGGCGCATTGCCGGTGGTCAGGTAGTTCATCGCCTGGTTCGCCAGACACGCGACCTGTACATCCAGCAACGCCATATCGATGTGCTGGCCGCCACCGTCGTGATCGCGATGAGCCAATGCCGCGAGGATCGCCACCGTCGAATACAGCCCGGTAAGAATATCCGTCAGCGCCACGCCCACTTTCACCGGCCCGGCACCGTCGTCTCCTTCGGGTCGGCCGGTCAAACTCATCAAGCCGCCGAGCCCCTGGATCATGAAGTCATAGCCCGCACGCTTGGCATAAGGCCCGGTCTGGCCAAAGCCGGTGATTGAGCAGTAGATCAGGTTCGGGTTGAAAGCCCTCAGCGACTCATAGTCCAGACCATAGGCCGCCAGACCACCTACTTTAAAATTCTCAATCAGAATGTCCGACTTTGCTGCCAGGTCGCGCACCAGCTTCTGCCCTTCAGGCCGGGTGAAGTCGATGGTGACCGATTGCTTGTTGCGGTTTGCCGAGAGGTAATAAGCCGCTTCCGACGTGTTCTCGCCGTAAGCGTCTTTAAGGAAGGGCGGCCCCCAGGCGCGGGTGTCATCACCATTGCCCGGGCGCTCGACCTTAATCACTTCGGCGCCAAGGTCGGCGAGGATTTGCCCGGCCCAAGGCCCGGCCAGTACTCGCGATAAATCCAGTACCCGCAGATGCGACAGTGCGCCCATGGTCCGCCCTCCTGTTAATAGAACGCTTGCAGACCGGTTTGCGCACGCCCGAGGATCAGCGCGTGAACGTCATGGGTACCTTCATAGGTATTCACCACTTCCAGGTTGACGAGGTGACGGGCCACGCCGAACTCATCGGAGATGCCGTTACCACCGAGCATGTCCCGCGCCATCCGCGCGATATCCAGCGACTTGCCGCAGGAGTTGCGCTTCATGATCGAAGTGATTTCAACGGCGGCGGTACCTTCGTCCTTCATCCGGCCCAAGCGCAGGCAGCCTTGCAGTGCCAGAGTGATCTCGGTCTGCATGTCGGCGAGTTTCTTCTGTACCAGCTGAGTTGCGGCCAGCGGACGACCGAACTGCTGACGATCCAGAGTGTATTGGCGCGCGGTGTGCCAGCAGAATTCGGCCGCGCCCAGCGCGCCCCAGGAAATGCCATAGCGTGCGGAATTGAGGCAGGTGAACGGGCCTTTCAGGCCACGGACATCCGGGAAGATGTTTTCTTCCGGCACGAACACGTTGTCCATGACAATCTCACCGGTGATCGAAGCGCGCAGGCCGACCTTGCCGTGAATCGCCGGAGCGCTCAGACCTTTCCAGCCTTTCTCCAGAACGAAACCACGGATGTCGCCAGCATCGTCCTTGGCCCAGACCACGAATACGTCAGCGATCGGGCTGTTGGTGATCCACATCTTCGCGCCAGTCAGGCTGTAGCCGCCATCGACTTTGCGCGCCCGGCTTATCATCGCGCCCGGATCGGAACCATGGTTCGGCTCGGTCAGGCCAAAGCAACCGATCCATTCGCCGGATGCCAGCTTCGGCAGATACTTCTGTTTCTGTGCCTCGGTGCCGAATTCGTTAATCGGCACCATCACTAGCGAGGATTGCACGCTCATCATCGAGCGGTAGCCGGAGTCGACGCGCTCGACCTCTCGGGCAATCAGACCGTAGCTGACATAGTTCAGACCGCTGCCACCGTATTGTTCGGGAATGGTCGCACCGAGCAGGCCGACTTCACCCATCTCGCGGAAGATTGCCGGATCGGTCTTCTCATGACGGAAAGCTTCGAGCACACGCGGCGCCAGACTCTGTTGAGCGAACTGCGCGGCGGTGTCGCGGATCATCCGCTCTTCTTCGGTGAGCTGTTGATCCAGCAGCAGGGGATCGATCCAATTGAAACTAGCATTACCGCCCATGAGTGTGCCCTCGCAATCGGGTGAATTAACGTGGCATTGATCCTAGGCGCGGTTCGCCATCGCGGCAAACGAGGATTTCGCATCCTGTTGTGCTAATTTCTCACTCCGAAACGTCGCGAATAGCCTTTTATGCGGCGCATTAGTGAGGTTGACGTACATGCGCAGGAAGATCCCCAGCACCGCCGCCCTGATCAGTTTCGAAGCTGCCGCCCGCCATGAGAGCTTTACCCGTGCTGCTGAAGAACTGTCGCTCACCCAAGGCGCCATTTGCCGACAGATCGCCAGCCTGGAAGACTTCCTCAGCGTCGAGTTGTTCCGACGCTCGCGACGTGGAGTGAAACTGACCGAGGCGGGTCTTTCCTACAGTCGCCGGGTGGCGACTCAGCTCGATGCGGTGGAGCGCGACACCCTTTCGGTGATGGGCCAGCAGGGCACCAACGTTATCGAGCTCGCCGTCGTCCCGACCTTCGGCACGCAATGGCTGCTGCCACGGCTCAAGGATTTTCAGCTCAAGCACCCGGAAGTGACCGTCAACCTGACCAACCGCACTCGGCCTTTCCTGTTTGCCGATACCGAATTCGATGCCGCGATCTATTTCGGTGATGCCGATTGGTCGGGTACCGAATCCCACAGGTTGATGGGCGAAAATCCGATGCCGGTGTGCAGCCCCTCCCTACTCGGCGATCACACGCAGCTGACAGCGCAAGCCATCGCCGAGCTACCGCTGCTGCAGCAGACCACACGACCTTACGCCTGGCGCCAATGGTTCAACTCGCAGCAACTGAATATCCCTCGCGACATGACAGGTCCGCGCTACGAGCTATTCTCCATGCTTGCCCAGGCAGCCATGCACGACATGGGCGTCGCGCTGATTCCGCCGTTTCTGATCCAGCGCGAGCTGGCAGAGAAACGTCTGGTGGTTGCCAACCCTCAAGCGCTCTCCAGCATCAAGGCCTATTACCTGATGATTCCGGAGCGAAAGGTCGAATCGGCATCGCTGAAGGCATTTCGCGACTGGCTGGTAAATCAAGCGCAGAGCTACAGCCTAGAAGAATAAAGGCTTTGCGCAATACTTAACCCCGTAGTCAGGAAAATCAAAGCCCTACAGATATAACTATTTGTCGCTTTTGCGCAGACTGTATCCGAAAGTCGTACAGACGTCCCCCAAGCTTCCAAACACGTGGCTTTCAGCCTCTAATGGCGACTCATTGCTGCCTATTCACGCCACCGATGCGAATTTTTTTCAAATTCAGCCAGAATCCATGCAGGGCACGGTCTACAAGGGGTTCAACTGGTCATCTGCGTCATTCGGTCACGGCATGACTTGTAGTTAATTTTTCGTCACCCGTCATAATCCCTTGAAGGGCATAAAGTTCGCCTGCAAAATGCCGCGCCCCGCCCTGATTCGGCGGGATCGTGCTGATCGGCCGCCCCAGTCGCACCATCCGTAGTGCATGGGTTTACTCAATAAGATCACGCAGGAGATTTGACGTGCACATTGGTGTTCCTCTCGAAACCCAGACCGGTGAAACACGGGTTGCTGCAACCCCGGAAACCATCAAGAAGCTGATCAGCCAAGGCCATAAGGTCACTGTGCAAAGCGGCGCTGGCGTCAAAGCCAGTATCGTCGACAGTGCCTATGAAGCGGCCGGCGCAAGCATTGGCAGCGCCAATGACGCGTTTGGCGCCGAGCTGATTCTCAAAGTGATCGCGCCAAGCGATGCCGAACTGACGCTGATCAAGCGCGGTGCGGTGCTGGTGGGCATGCTCAACCCATTCAACAACGAGACCATCGCGAAGATGGCCGAGTGCGGCATTACCGCGTTCGCCCTCGAAGCGGCGCCGCGTACCTCGCGGGCGCAGAGTCTTGATGTGCTGTCGTCGCAGGCGAATATCGCCGGCTACAAAGCGGTGTTGCTCGCGGCTCACTATTACCCACGCTTCATGCCGATGCTGATGACTGCTGCGGGCACCGTGAAAGCGGCGCGCGTGCTGATTCTCGGCGCGGGCGTGGCCGGTTTGCAGGCGATTGCCACAGCGAAACGTCTGGGTGCGGTGATCGAAGCCTCCGACGTGCGTCCAGCGGTGAAGGAACAGATCGAATCCCTCGGCGCCAAGTTCGTCGACGTGCCTTACGAGACCGATGAAGAGCGCGAATGTGCCGTCGGTGTCGGCGGTTACGCGCGGCCGATGCCGGCGAGCTGGATGCAGCGCCAGGCGCAGGCTGTGCACGAGCGCGCCAAGCAGGCCGATATCGTCATCACCACCGCACTGATTCCGGGCCGCAAAGCGCCGACGCTGCTCAGCGCCGAGACCGTGGCACAGATGAAACCGGGCTCGGTGGTCATCGACCTCGCCGCCGCCCAGGGTGGCAACTGCCCACTGACCGTCGCCGATCAGGTCGTTGTGGAAAACGGTGTGACCATCGTTGGCCCGACCAACCTCGCCGGTGAAGTCGCTGCCGATGCTTCGGCGCTGTACGCACGCAACCTGCTGGACTTCCTCAAGCTGGTGTTCACCAAGGAAGGCCAGTTCGACGTCAACCTCGAAGACGACATCGTCGCCGCGTGCCTGATGTGCCGCGACGGCCAAGTCATCCGCAAAAACGCCTAAGCAGGGATTCAGACGATGGAAGAGCTTATCTCCCCCGGTATCTACAACCTGATCATCTTCGTGCTGGCGATTTATGTCGGTTACCACGTGGTCTGGAACGTTACGCCTGCGCTGCACACGCCGTTGATGGCGGTGACCAATGCCATTTCCGCGATCGTGATCGTCGGCGCCATGCTCGCCGCTGCGCTGACCGTTACGCCGCTGGGCAAGACCATGGGCACGCTGGCCGTGGCACTGGCGGCGGTCAATGTGTTTGGTGGCTTCCTGGTCACCCGCCGCATGCTTGAGATGTTCAAGAAGAAAGCCCCGAAAGCAAAAGAAGAGGCGCCGAAGTAATGAGCATGAATCTCGTCACGACGCTCTACCTGATCGCGTCGATCTGCTTTATCCAGGCCCTCAAAGGCCTGTCGCACCCGACCACTTCGCGGCGCGGCAACCTGTTCGGCATGCTTGGCATGGCGTTGGCGATCCTCACCACGGTCGGCCTCATCTATAAATTGGGCGCTGAGCTGGCTACGGCTGGTATCGGTTATGTGATCGTTGGCTTGCTGGTCGGCGGTACCGCCGGCTCGATCATGGCCAAGCGCGTTGAAATGACCAAGATGCCGGAACTGGTAGCGTTCATGCACAGCATGATCGGCCTCGCGGCGGTGTTCATTGCTATTGCGGCGGTAGTTGAGCCGCAGTCGTTGGGTATCGTTAAACAACTGGGCGATGCGATTCCGGCAGGCAACCGTCTGGAGCTGTTCCTCGGTGCTGCGATCGGTGCGATCACCTTCTCGGGTTCGGTGATCGCCTTCGGCAAGCTCTCGGGCAAATACAAGTTCCGTCTGTTCCAGGGCGCACCGGTACAGTTCGCCGGTCAGCACAAACTCAATGCGGTTCTGGGTCTGGCTACGCTGGTGCTCGGCCTGACCTTCATGTTCACCGGCAACCTCACTGCATTCGCACTGATGCTGGCTCTGGCGTTCGTGATGGGCGTGCTGATCATCATCCCGATCGGCGGCGCCGACATGCCGGTGGTGGTGTCGATGCTCAACAGCTATTCCGGCTGGGCGGCGGCGGGCATCGGTTTCTCGCTGAACAACTCGATGCTGATCATTGCCGGCTCGCTGGTGGGTTCGAGCGGTGCGATCCTCTCGTACATCATGTGCAAGGCGATGAACCGTTCCTTCTTTAATGTGCTGCTCGGCGGCTTCGGCAATACGGCAGACGCAGGTCCTGCCGGTGCGCAGGAAGCCCGTCCGGTGAAATCCGGCTCGGCTGATGACGCAACCTTCCTGCTGACCAACGCCGACACCGTGATCATCGTCCCGGGCTACGGTCTGGCAGTCGCCCGTGCACAACACGCACTGAAGGAACTGACCGAGAAGCTGACCCATCGCGGCGTGACCGTGAAGTACGCGATTCACCCGGTGGCCGGTCGCATGCCTGGGCACATGAACGTCCTGCTCGCCGAGGCCGAAGTGCCTTACGACCAGGTGTTCGAGATGGAAGACATCAACTCCGAGTTCGGTCAGGCCGACGTGGTGCTGGTGCTCGGTGCGAACGACGTGGTCAACCCGGCCGCGAAGAACGATCCGAAGTCGCCGATTGCCGGCATGCCGATTCTCGAAGCGTTCAAGGCCAAGACCATCATCGTCAACAAGCGCTCGATGGCCAGCGGCTACGCCGGTCTGGACAACGAACTGTTCTATCTGGACAAGACAATGATGGTTTTCGGCGACGCGAAGAAAGTCATCGAAGACATGGTCAAAGCGGTCGAGTAATTCACCACTGCAATAGCGAACGCCCCGACCTGTCGGGGCGTTTTTGGTTGCGCCAGACGCTGGACAATTTGCCGCGTTGTTGCAGATCCGGTAACGGTGTTTTACTGCAAACCCGCGAAATAGAGGCCTCGTTTGCGACCTTGGTAGCGGGACAGGCGCCGGCCAAATTAACTAGACTGCGCATCCTGCTACTCGTTGCCCGAGATAATAATCCATGTACCGTGACCGTATTCGCCTGCCTTCGTTGTTGGACAAAGTGATGAGCGCTGCCGACGCCGCTGCTCTGATTGAGGACGGCATGACCGTCGGCATGAGCGGTTTCACCCGCGCCGGCGAAGCCAAGGCCGTTCCCCATGCACTGGCCGAGCGCGCCAAGGTCACGCCGCTGAAGATCAGCCTGATGACCGGCGCCAGCCTGGGCAACGACCTCGACAAGCAACTGACCGAGGCCGGCGTGCTGTCGCGGCGCATGCCGTTTCAGGTCGACAGCACGTTGCGCAAGGCAATCAACGCCGGCGAAGTGATGTTCATTGACCAGCATCTCTCGGAAACCGTAGAGCAGTTGCGCAACCAGCAATTAAAGCTGCCGGACATTGCCGTCATCGAGGCAGTCGCCATCACTGAACAAGGCCATATCGTGCCGACCACTTCGGTGGGCAACTCGGCCAGCTTCGCGATCTTCGCCAAACAAGTGATCGTCGAGATCAACCTCGCCCACAACGCCAACCTCGAAGGCCTGCACGACATCTATATCCCGACGTACCGCCCGACGCGCACGCCAATCCCGCTGGTGAAAGTCGACGATCGCATCGGCAGCACGGCAATTCCGATTCCGCCGGAGAAGATCGTTGCGATTGTCATCACTCAGCAGTCGGACTCGCCGTCCACAGTGTCGGTACCGGACGTTGATACCAATGCCATCGCCGAACACCTGATCACCTTCTTCAAGCAGGAAGTCGCGGCCGGCCGCATGACCAACAAGCTCGGCCCGCTGCAGGCTGGCATTGGCAACATCGCCAACGCGGTGATGTGCGGCTTGATCGACTCGCCGTTCGAAGACCTGACCATGTATTCGGAAGTGCTGCAGGACTCGACTTTCGACCTGATCGATGCCGGCAAGCTGAGCTTCGCCTCGGGCAGTTCGATCACCCTGTCCGAGCGGCGCAACAGCGACGTGTTCGGCAACCTGGAGAAGTACAAGGACAAACTGATTCTGCGGCCGCAGGAGATCTCTAATCACCCGGAAGTGGTGCGCCGTCTGGGCATCATCGGCATCAACACCGCGCTGGAGTTCGACATCTACGGCAACGTCAACTCCACCCATGTCTGCGGTACGCGGATGATGAACGGCATCGGCGGCTCCGGCGACTTCGCGCGCAATGCGCATCTGGCGGTATTCGTGACCAAGTCGATCGCCAAGGGTGGCGCGATTTCCAGCGTGGTGCCGATGGTCAGCCACGTCGACCATACCGAGCATGACGTCGACATTCTGGTGACCGAGGTCGGCCTCGCCGACCTGCGTGGCCTGGCGCCACGGGAGCGTGCACGAGTGATCATCGACAACTGCGTGCATCCGGACTTTCGCCAGGCACTGAATGACTACTTCAGCGCTGCCTGTGCAATCGGCGGTCACACCCCGCACATTCTGCGCGAAGCGCTGAGCTGGCATGTGAACCTGGAAGAAACCGGGCGCATGCTGGCGGTGTGATTCACACAGATATCCATCGACGCAAACACAGTTTTGCGTCGATGGATCTTCGCTAGGAGAATAATCGTCGAAAACTGTACTGCTGTACCGGTCTTTTCCTACAGCAAAGCCCTACTCAATCCCCTGATACGAGCGGAAATGCACCAATCGAGTGCGGACAGGTACAGTTTGCCCAATTTCGACCCGTACACCATCCATAAACAGTTAACTGCTCACTCACAATACAAATGAACTGTATCTACAGAGACTATCCAAACGAGAGGATCATGGGCACCAGTCAAACCACTACCTGATCCCGCCACAAGCGGAAGGATGTCAACCATGGAACGTACACTCAGTTCCGAACTGTTCTTCGAAGACAAAGCTGTAAACACCCAGGCTTCCCTGCCTCTGCGCGTTATTGCCAACCTGATGTTGTGGCAGCGCCGCATCTCCAGCCGCCACCAATTGGCCCGTCTGGATTCGCGTCTGCTGGCTGATGCCGGTATCAGCGAAGCACAACGCTACGAAGAGCTGAGCAAGCCGTTCTGGCGCTAAGCAGCGTCGCTGGCTCTGGTCGTCAGACCCACCGCCAGCAACCCGAATTGCACAAGCAGAACCCGTCGTGGGCAACCACGACGGGTTTTGTCGTTTCAGGGCCTTGGATGCTCTTAAACACACCCTGAACGAGCACAGGTACAATTTACGAAACACTAGAATAATACCGGTACAGTTATCCAGGACCTTTGAAGTATCACTGGCCACCACTGGGCGAACCGCATCTGGCAGCCTAATATCCATGCAGAACGTGGCGAACGTTGTGCAACAGGCGTCTGACTCCTCAGATACCGAGCCACCTCTCACTACGGTTTATCCAAAGGAGTTCCATCATGACCCGTCTTCGCCTGCTCAGTGCCGCCGCCCTGCTGGCCATGGCTGCCAACGCCAGTGCTACCAGCTTCATCGTGACCACCGACTCGATCGTCGGCGCGCTTAAAGCCACTTCCGACGCCACTTCCGATGTGACCTCCTCGTTCCGTGACGACAAGATTGTCCTCGCCGCCCGCGACGATGCCGCCAGCTTCGTGGCCAGCGAAGGCGATATTCGTGGAGTGAAGCTGGAAAGCGCGCTCGATCACATCCGCCATCAGGCGCCACAACTCAATGCCACCGATGCCCAATTGGCTCAGGCCATTCTGACCCTCTGATCGTTTGCGGTATTGCGGGACACGCCAGCCGTGTCCCGATGTTTCAACGCTGGCTCTGGCCCGGGCATTTGCGCTAGCCTTCAGGCTCGTTAACAGTTGTCGAGTCCCATGCGCTTTCTTCCAAACCTGCTCATCTCTTCTGCCTTGTTCAGCGCCTGCTGGGCGATGTCTGCCAATGCCTTCGATGCTTTCAATGCATCGACCCAAGGCACGGTTGTCAGCGGTTACGCGACCAGCATGGTGTCTTCTGCGCCGTTCGACCGTAAACTGCTGCTCGCCGCCCATGATGATGCGGCCGCCTTTGTTGCCAGTGACGGTGAATGGCGAGGCGCACGGCTGGAGTCCGCGCTGCATTACCTGCGCAAAACCCGGCCGAAACTTCATGCCAGCGACCTTGAACTGGCAGAGGCAATTCTCGTCCAATAGTTATCCTTGTCCTTCCGGAGTCGTTCCATGCGTAGCCCGCTGATTGCTGCCGCCCTTGGCCTGTTTGTGTTGGCCGATGTGGCCCAGGCGCACACCCTGGTAGCCACCAGTAACATCATCGTTCGTGCCTCCCAGCGCAGCATCGATTTCACTTCCGATACCACCACGTCGATTCGCGATTCGAAAATCATCCGCGAAGCCCACGACGACGCCGCCAGTTTCGTCGCCAGCAACGGTGACATCCGTGGCGCGCACCTCGAAGCCGCCCTCAACACCTTGCGCACTCGCGTGCCGGAAGCGCGCGACGCCAGTGATCAGGTACTCGCCGAAGCCATTCTCGCACTGTGAAGTCCGTTGGCGCCTGGCTGCTGGCCGGGGCGTTGTTGCTGCTTGGCAACAGCGCCCACGCCGGCCTGCAATTGCGGCTCAAGACCGAGGGTCTGAGCCCGGCTCAACAACAGGCCAGTCAGGCGCTGATCGATGAGGCGATGGCGAAACTGCCGCCGAGCTTCATCGAGCGGCTGGATCGGCGCATCGACGTCGGCTGGACCGACGACATGCCTGCCAACGCTTACGGGCAGGCGACGCTGGTGTCCGAGCTCGATCTGAACCGCAAGCTGCTCGCCAGCCTCACCGATGGCAGCGCGGCGAAAGAGAAAACCAATCGTCCTCACGGCACTGTGCGCCAGGAACTACTGGCCACAGTGCTGCACGAAATCACGCATATCTACGACCGCGCGCGTTTATGGCCGAGCGCCGAGCGCACGTTGATCCAGCGCTGCACCCGACGCTTCAACAGCGCCGGGCTGATCGGCATTCCCGATGAGTGTCGCGGGCAGAACGGTCGCCGCTTCACCATCAGCGATGACCCGCGCCTGCTCGATCTGGCCGGGTGGCAACAGTACGTCGGCCGCCGTGGCGAGCGTGAACAACACAACCGCCAGATCGCCCGCAGTCCGGATCTTTACGAGATCTCCAGTCCCAAGGAATTCGTCGCGGTCAACATGGAGTACTTCCTCCTCGACCCGAGCTACGCCTGCCGCCGCCCGGCGCTGTATCGCTATTACAAGGAACATTTCGGCTGGGCGCCGCCAGCGCAGGACACCTGCAGCAAGAGCTTCGCCTTTCTCAATGCGGGCAATGACTTCGCCAAGCAGCCTCTGGGGCAAGTCGATCCGGAACGGGTCTACGCGGTCGATTACCTGCTGGCCGAGGCCAATCAGAACTGGGTCAGCCGCTGGGGTCACAGCATGCTGCGCCTGGTGATCTGCGCCCCCGGTCGCCCGCGTGGCCCGGATTGCCGCCTCGACCTCGATCAGCACCTGGTGCTGTCCTATCGCGCTTTCGTTGGCGATGTGCAGCTGTCGAGCTGGGACGGACTGGTCGGCAAATACCCGTCACGGCTGTTCGTGTTGCCGCTGGCGCAAGTGATCGACGAATACACCAAGACCGAGCTGCGCAGCCTCGCTTCAGTGCCGCTGAACCTGTCTCGCGAGGAGATCGAGGGCGTGGTCGAACATGCTGCCGAGATGCACTGGAGCTACGACGGCAACTATTTCTTCCTGTCCAACAACTGCGCGGTAGAGGGTTTGAAACTGTTGCGCAGCGGCAGCAATAACAGCCAACTGGTCGGGCTAGACAGCATCATGCCCAACGGCTTGCTGGAAGTGCTCAAGGGCCGTGGTCTGGCCGATACCAGTGTGCTCGACAATCCGAAAGAAGCGCTGCGCCTGGGTTACCGCTTCGACTCGTTCCGCGATCGCTATCAAGCGATGTTCGATGTATTGAAGAAGCAGCTGCCGATCAAGCAGACCACTGTCGAAGACTGGCTGTCACTCAGCGCTGAACAACGCCGCGAATGGTTCGACCGCGCCGACCTGCGCACCAGCGCGGCGCTGTTGCTGCTCGAGCAAGCCAGTTTCCGCCGGCAGTTATTGCTGGCCCAGGACGAGGTCAAGCAACGCTACCTCGGTGCCCGCGAGCTGGAAAACGGCGGCATGGACAAAGCCAATGCGACCTTGCAGGAGATCCTCGCCAACAGTGGTTTCCTCAGCCGCCCGGCGGAACTGCTCGACTCCAAAGGTTACGGACTGCCTCAGCCGAGCGAGTTCGGCCGACTGGAAGCGGAAAGCAGCCAGCGGCAGAAGAAGCTGCTGGCACTGTCCGGCGATCTCGATACCGAAGTGCGCAAGCTGCTTGAACCCAAGCGCGCCGCCGAGATTGCCGCCAGCGAGGCCAACGTCAAGCAGATTGGCGAGCATCTGCGCAAACTGCACAAGGCTTCGGGCGGACTGCAATTACCCTGAGCACAAAAAAAGGCTTCAGAACGCCTGTTCTGAAGCCTTTTAGTTTTCCCCTGCGGCTTTAGACGCGAGCCTTGCGCACGCCTTGGGACAGCGCCGAACACAGGCTCAACACGCCATCGATGGCCTGCTCAGGCGTATCGGCACTGGCGATGTGATCGATCAACGCCGAGCCCACCACCACACCGTCAGCCAGACGCGCGATGGCCGCGGCCTGCTCCGGTGTACGGATACCGAAGCCAATGCTGATCGGCAGGTCGGTATGCCGACGCAGACGTGCAACCGCCTCTTCCACATGTTCCAGAGTCGCTGCACCTGCGCCGGTGACACCCGCGACCGACACGTAGTAGACAAAACCGGAACTGCCGTTGAGCACACGCGGCAGACGTGCGTCGTCGGTGGTCGGCGTGGTCAGGCGGATGAAGTCCAGGCCAGCAGCCTGCGCCGGGTCGCACAGCTCTTCGTTGTGCTCTGGTGGCATGTCGACCACGATCAGGCCGTCAACGCCAGCCTCTTTGGCTTCGGCGATGAAACGCTCGACGCCGAATTTGTGAATCGGGTTGAAGTAGCCCATCAACACTAGCGGCGTGTCGCTGTTGCCTTCACGGAACTCGCGAACCATTTGCAGGGTTTTCGCCAGATTCTGTTTGGCGCCCAGTGCGCGGATATTGGCCAGCTGGATCGCCGGGCCATCGGCCATCGGATCGGTGAACGGCATGCCCAGCTCGATCACATCGGCACCTGCGGCAGGCAGGCCTTTGAGGATTGCCAGCGAAGTGTCGTAGTCAGGATCACCTGCAGTGACAAAGGTCACCAGCGCGGCGCGGTTCTGTTGCTTGAGGTCGGCAAAGCGGGTTTGCAGGCGGCTCATCAGTGTTTCTCCTGCTGCGACTGTTGCATATGGTGCATCACGGTTTGCATGTCCTTGTCACCACGGCCCGAGAGGTTGACCACCATCAGGTGATCCTTCGGCAGCTTCGGTGCGCGCTTGAACACTTCGGCCAGAGCGTGGGCGCTTTCCAGGGCAGGAATGATCCCTTCCAGGCGGCAGCATTTGTGGAACGCTTCAAGAGCTTCGTCATCGGTTACCGAGGTGTACTGGACGCGGCCGATGTCATGCAACCAGGCGTGTTCAGGGCCGATGCCCGGATAGTCGAGGCCAGCGGAAATCGAGTGAGCGTCGATGATCTGCCCATCGTCGTCCTGCAGCAGGAAGGTGCGGTTACCGTGCAGCACGCCCGGCACCCCGCCGTTCAGGCTGGCCGCGTGCTTGCCGGTTTCGATGCCGTAACCGGCGGCTTCGACGCCGATGATCTCCACGCTCTTGTCGTCGAGGAACGGGTGGAACAGGCCCATGGCGTTGGAACCGCCACCGATGCACGCCACCAGACTGTCCGGCAGACGACCTTCCTGAGCCTGCAGCTGATCGCGGGTTTCCTTACCGATAACGGCCTGGAAGTCGCGGACCATTGCTGGATACGGGTGTGGGCCGGCTACGGTGCCGATCAGGTAGAAGGTGTTGTCGACGTTGGTCACCCAGTCACGCAGGGCTTCGTTCATCGCGTCTTTGAGGGTGCCGGTGCCAGCCACGACCGGGATGACTTCAGCGCCGAGCAGCTTCATGCGGAAGACGTTGGCCTGCTGACGTTCGATGTCAGTGGTGCCCATGTAGATCACGCAGTCCAGCCCGAAACGCGCAGCAACGGTGGCAGTAGCCACGCCGTGCATGCCGGCGCCGGTTTCGGCAATGATGCGCTTCTTGCCCATGCGCCGTGCCAGCAGAATCTGGCCGATGCAGTTGTTGATCTTGTGCGCGCCGGTGTGGTTCAGCTCTTCACGCTTGAGGTAGATCTTCGCGCCGCCGCAGAACTCGGTCAGGCGTTCGGCGAAATACAGCGGGCTCGGACGTCCGACATAATCACGCTGGAAGTAGGCCAATTCTTCCTTGAATGCCGGATCTTCCTTGGCCGCTTCGTATTCGCGAGCGAGGTCGAGGATCAACGGCATCAGGGTTTCCGCTACATAACGGCCACCGAACGCACCGAACAGGCCGTTGGCGTCAGGGCCGTTACGCAGATCAGAGGTGTTCGAAGTCTGGGTCATGGGTCGCTCCAGGTGAATTCGGTCAGAAGACAATGACGATCACTCTACCCCTGACTTTCCAGGCTGAAAACCGATAAGATCGCCGCAACCTGTCAGGAAAACTCACAGATACCATGAGCCATGACCTTCCCCCGCTGAATGCCTTGCGCGCCTTCGAGGCCACCGCTCGTCTGAACAGCGTTAGTCAGGCAGCCGAACAGCTGCACGTCACCCACGGCGCGGTCAGCCGCCAGCTCAAGGTGCTTGAAGAACATCTAGGGGTGAGCCTGTTCGTCAAGGACGGACGCGGCTTGAAACTCACAGATGCCGGAGCGCGTCTGCGCGATGCCAGCGCTGAGGCGTTCGATCGGTTGCGCAGTGTTTGCGCCGAACTGACGCAAAGCACAGCGGATGCGCCGTTCGTGCTGGGTTGTTCCGGGAGCCTGCTGGCGCGCTGGTTTATTCCGCGCCTGGGGCGGCTGAATGCCGATTTGCCGGATCTGCGTCTGCACCTGTCGGCCGGTGAAGGCGATCTCGATCCCCGGCGCCCGGGCCTTGATGCGTTGTTGCTGTTCGCCGAACCACCGTGGCCGGCCGATATGCAGGTCTATGAACTGGCGGCGGAACGCATCGGCCCCGTAATGAGCCCGTTGTATAGCGGTTATCAGAAGCTGCACACCGCTGTGGCCGCAGATCTTTTTGATGAGCCCTTGCTGCACACCACCTCTCGCCCACAAGCCTGGCCCAGCTGGGCGCAGCAAAACCACCTCGATCCCAAGGCGTTGAAGCTCGGGCAAGGGTTTGAGCATTTGTATTATTTGCTGGAGGCGGCTGTTGCAGGTCTCGGCGTGGCAATCGCGCCGGAGCCGCTGGTAACCGAAGATCTGAAGGCGGGTCGCCTGGTTGCGCCGTGGGGCTTCTGCGAAACCCCGGCGCAACTGGCGTTGTGGCTACCCAAGCGCGCCGCAGATGGACGCGCCCGGCAACTGGCGCAATGGCTCAAGAACGAGCTGCGCCAGCCTGATCACTCACCGCGCTTGAACAAAAAGTAGGCGGCGAGCAGACCGATTGCACCGACAGCCACGCCGGCTGTGGTCCATGGGTGTTCCTGCGCGTAGTCACGAGTGGCAATGCCGGTCTCGCGGGTTTTCACTTTGACTTCTTCGTACGCGTCGCTGAGCAGATGACGGGAATGTTTCAGCGCACTTTCGGCGTTGCTTTTCAGCGCCTTGAGGGTCTTGCGCGACTCGTCCGAAGCATCGTCTTTCAAGCTTTCCAACGATTTGAGCAGACTCTCGATCTCGGCTTCCATGCTTTGCAACGAGGCTTTACGTAAAGAGGTGTTGGCCATGGTGGCTCTCCTGCATTGGTGATGAGTGGCGTGTGTTGGTTGGGACTTCAGCATGTCCAGAAAGTGCAGAAATTCTGAACTTCGGCAGCGCAGCGGCGCCGAATTCATCAGTGCAATTGCCTGCTAGGCTCAATTTCACACGCCATTCCAACCCAAGGAGAACGCCATGAGTGATCATCACACCTACAAGAAAGTCGAGCTGGTCGGCTCGTCCACTACCAGCATCGAAGACGCCATCAACAATGCACTGGCCGAGGCGAACAAAACCCTGCGCAATCTGGAATGGTTTGAAGTGACCGAAACCCGTGGCCACATCGAAAATGGCCAGGTAGCGCACTTTCAGGTCACGCTGAAAGTCGGCTTCAAGATTGCCGCCAGCTGAGTTTGAGCTAGTCTTCTGAACTTGCGCGCTGGCCGAGTGCCATAGGGAATGGCAAAGCGCTACAAGGTGAGCGCATCGGGTGGATGACTCGATGCCCGCCTCTTTCAATCCGACCAGGGAGTGCGACCGATGAAGAAGTTCATGTTGGCAGTAGGTTTGTTGAGCCTTGCGGGTGGTGCGTTTGCAGCCGGCAAGCCATGTGACGAGCTGAAAAGCGAAATCGCCGCGAAGCTCGACGCCAAAGGCGTTTCCGGTTATTCGCTGGAGGTTGTCGACAAGGGTGCGGCGGCTGACGCCAAAGTGGTTGGCACCTGCGAAGGCGGCAGCAAGGAAATCGTCTACAAACGCGGTTGATTGCGCCTGAAATACAAAAGCCGACGTGGATGCGTCGGCTTTTTTGTGGGCTCCATGTGCCCGATGTGGGAGCGAGCTTGCTCGCGAAACCGGTGGGTCAGTCAACATATCGAGTGCCTGACACTCCGTCTTCGCGAGCAAGCTCGCTCCCACAAGGTATGTGTGGTGAATCTTAGCCCTTCATCACCTGCGCCAGCAGCTCGTAGGAATGCACGCGATCGGCATGCTCGTACAGGTCTGAGGTGAAAATCAGCTCGTCCGCCTGGGTCTGCTCGATCAACACCTCAAGCTTGGCGCGGATCTTCTGCGGGCCGCCGACCATGGCGAGGCCGAGAAAATCGCCCACCGCCTCACGTTCATGGGGCAGCCACAGACCGTCCATGGTTTTCACCGGCGGACGCTGCACCAGGCTCTGGCCACGCATCAACGCAAGAATGCGCTGGTACACCGACGTCGCCAGGTAATCGGCTTGCTCATCGGTATCCGCTGCCACCAGCGGCACGCCGAGCATCACGTACGGCTTGTCGAGCACCGCCGACGGTTTGAAGTGATTGCGGTAGATGCGGATCGCCTCGTGCATGAAGCGCGGCGCGAAGTGCGAGGCGAAGGCGTAAGGCAAGCCGCGCTCACCCGCCAATTGCGCACTGAACAGACTTGAGCCGAGCAGCCAGATCGGCACGTTGGTGCCGGTGCCGGGCATGGCGATCACGCGTTGCTCCGGGGTGCGCGGGCCGAGGTAGCGCATCAGTTCGGCAACGTCTTCAGGGAAGTCGTCAGCGCTGCCCGAGCGCTCACGGCGCAAGGCGCGGGCGGTCATCTGGTCAGAGCCGGGCGCGCGGCCCAGACCCAAGTCGATGCGTCCCGGGTACAGGCTCTCGAGGGTGCCGAACTGCTCGGCAATCACCAGCGGCGCATGGTTGGGCAGCATCACCCCGCCGGAACCGACGCGGATCGTCGACGTGCCTCCGGCCAGATAGCCGAGCAACACCGAAGTGGCCGAACTGGCGATGCCGTCCATGTTGTGGTGTTCGGCGACCCAGAAGCGCGTGTAGCCGAATTTCTCGGCATGCTGCGCCAGGTCCAGCGAGTTGCGCAGCGATTGCCCCGCGCTGCCGTTTTCGCGCACCGGCACCAGGTCGAGGGTGGAAAATTTAACGTCGGACAGTTTTTTCATTAACCTGCATCTCCGGGTGGGGAGGCAGGTTTTTCTTGCGAACGAAAACCTGCCAAATCCATAAGCGTGTTTTATGGAATGAGGGCATATACCCGAGATTCAATAGCAGCGACGAAATTTCCTACTAAAAAAGTCAACGATTCAGCCAGGCTGAACTTTGTTCCGCCGTCTATCCTCAGAAGCCTTGCTAGTAAAAACCGCGACGGCGCGGCGTTCCGCGCCATATTTGAGGAGGCAGACATGGCTATCGTGAAAAAGGCATCGGCGCATTGGGAAGGCGATCTGAAAACCGGTCTCGGCTCGATCTCCACCGAAACCGGCGTACTGCGCGAAGCGCCGTACGGCTTCAAGGCGCGCTTTGAAGGCGGCAAAGGCACCAACCCGGAAGAACTGATCGGCGCGGCCCACGCCGGCTGCTTCTCCATGGCGTTTTCGATGATTCTCGGCGATGCCGGCCTGAAGGCAGACAGCATCGACACCAACGCCGAAGTCACCCTCGATCAGGTTGACGGCGGCTTCGCGATCACTGCGGTGAAGCTGATTCTCAAGGCGAAAATCCCGGGCGCAACTCAGCAGCAGTTTGAAGAGCTGAGCAACAAGGCCAAGGAAGGGTGCCCGGTTTCCAAGGTGCTGAATGCGAAGATCACCCTTGAGGCTTCGCTGGTCAGCTGATTCGGCGTTTGCCGGGCTGCCGCCTTCGCGAGCAGGGCTCGCTCCCACGGGGGATTTGTGCACGTCGCAGATCCAGTGTGTGCGAGCTTGCTCGCGAAAGCAGTCTCGAAACCTGCTCAGCGGCCGGCAATTAATACAAGGTGTGAGCAAAGTCAGAACCCGCTCTGCAGAATTGTGGTCGAATAATCGACAGCAGCTTCAGCGCACACCCGTGCGCGCTGCCTCAAGGAGCTTCATCGATGAAACGTATTGGCTTGGCGATCCTTTGCAGTGCACTGGCCACGTCCGCTATCGCAGCCCCCAAAAAATGCGAGGAGCTTAGAAAGGAGATCGAGATCAAGATCCAGGCGAAGGCGATCCCAACGTACACCCTTGAAATCATCACGGCGGAAGAGGCGAAGCAGCACGACTCAGCCATGATCGTCGGCACTTGCGAGAACGGTACCAAGCGGATCATCTATCAGAGAAACGATAGCTGATTGCCTATCACGGCACGCAATTGATCTGCCGCTCGTTGGCAACGATCTGCCCCTGACGATTGATCAAGCGTGCACTTGGCGTAAAGGCCAGCGATCGGGCTTCAAGGCGGTAACGCTGCCCGGCCTCGAAGTGTTCATAGGGCACGGTCATGTAACACAGCCGCTCTTGCGGATCGGTATCCATGCCCTGACCACCCCCGAAGACTTCGAAGTCAAAGCGCACGGTGAGCTCATGACTACCGGGCGTCACCTGAAAAAAGCGTCCGTCGCGCAAGCGCTGTTTATCCAGGCGCTCGGCCATCAGCACTTTGCCGCCGGGGGTAGGCATGGCGAAGTCGACCCAGGCTTTGTCTGGATCGGCCGCCGGCAACGGGCTCTGACAACCGGCGAGCACACTGGCGGCCAGCAATGTCGTCAACTTGCGCATGATCGATATCCTTTGACGGGATTTGCAGCATAGCGCCGATCAACTGCTCTGACAGCCCGCCGGTGTGCCCTGGCCGACAACCTTGCGCTGTTCGTCATAAAGCTTGGCCCAAGGCCGGAAGCCGATGCTGCCCGCCTGCAGCTGATAGCGCTGGCCGGCGTTGAAGTCCTTGAATTTCACGCTCAACTGGCAATCGCGCCACAGCGGTTCGGCAGTCGGGCCGATGTTGGTGGCCTCGACCGGGAATTGATAGCGCACCTTCAGCTCATGGCTGCCGGGCTGCACTTCGAAATAACGTTTGTCGACAGCCTGTGTGGCATCGACTTGTACGGCTTGCAGCGCCGTGTCGTGTTGGCGAGCGTCAAGATCGATCCAGGCTTGCGAAGGGTCGGGGTCGGGCATTCCGAATCCGGCACAACCGGCCAGCGTCAGCAGGCCTCCTGTCAGCATCAACATGCGCATAGCGGTGCTCCTTGAGGCGGGATAGTCTTGGGGCAGACTTTCCGGGGAATTTCTTATTTTGATCAGGCCGTTTTCCAGCCTTGGGTTACTTGATCGCGTTTTTCCGATTTTGTTTCCGGGTGTGTTGTTTTTGTTGCTCAACGGTTGCACCAGCGTCAGCTATTACAGCCAGTTGGCCAGCGGCCAACTGCAATTGCTGCGCGCACGGGAGCCGGTCGAAAAAGTCATTGCCGACCCCAGCCGCGATGCCAAATTGCGCGCGCATCTGGCTCAATCACAAAAGGCCCGCATGTTCGCCAGCGAGCACCTGCATCTGCCGGACAACCAAAGCTATCGTCTGTACGCCGACATCGGCCGGCCGTTCGTGGTGTGGAACGTGTTCGCCACCGCAGAGTTTTCCCTGACGCCGCAGAATCACTGCTTCCCGATTGCCGGCTGCGTGGCCTATCGCGGCTACTACAGCCAGAGCGCCGCCCGTGGCGAAGCGGCGCTTCAGCGCTTGCAGGGCATGGACGTGTCGATCGGCGGGGTCGAGGCGTACTCGACGCTCGGCTGGTTCAATGACCCGATCCTCAATTCGATGATGGGCTGGGGCGACGAACGACTGGCCACGCTGATCTTTCATGAACTGGCGCACCAGAAGTTCTATGTGAAGGACGACACTGAATTCAACGAGTCTTTCGCCACCTTCGTCGAGCAGGAAGGCACGCGGCAATGGCGCGCGTTCCGCGGGCTGCCGGCGGAGTCGGATGCCAGGCTCAAGCAGCGTGACCAGTTCATCGGTCTGGTACTCGACACGCGCTCACGGCTGGAGACGCTGTATGCGCAGCCGCTGTCGGTTGAGCAGATGCGTGAGCGCAAAGCAGCTGAATTCGAGCGCTTGCGCCGGGAGTATCGGGTCATGCGCGACAGTCAGTGGGCCGGGGACAAACGCTATGACGCTTGGGTCAATGCGCCACTGAACAACGCGCGGTTGTTGCCGTTCGGGCTGTATGACCAGTGGGTGCCGGCGTTTGCGGCGCTGTTCAGGCAAATGGATGGGGATTGGCTGAGGTTTTATGCCGAGGTTGAGCGGTTGGGACGGTTGCCGGTTGATGAGCGTAAGGCGGCTTTGAGGGCCTTGGCAGTTCCTGAGTCCTCCAGCGGCTGACGGGCCTCATCGCTGGCAAGCCAGCTCCCACAGGGGCAGCGGTGAGCCTGAAGAATCGCTAACCTGTGGGAGCTGGCTTGCCAGCGATAGCCATCTGCTCAGCGCTGCAAAAACGCCTGATGCAACTCGTCCAAAGTTTCAAAGTGATAAGCCGGCGCCTCGGCATTCAGTTCTTCAAAACTGCCGAACCCATAGCCCACCGCCGCTGCATCCAGGCCATTGCTGCGCGCGCCGATCAGGTCGTGCTTGCGATCGCCGATCATCAGGGTCTGCGCGGGGTCCAGGCGTTCTTCCTCAAGCAAGTGCGCAATCAGCTCAACCTTGTTGGTCCGCGTGCCGTCCAGTTCGCTGCCGTAGATCACTTTGAAGTGGCGGGCGAAGTCGAAGTGCCGGGCGATCTCGCGGGCGAACACCCACGGTTTGGAGGTGGCGATGTACAACTGCCGCCCCTGCCCGCTCAAGGTTTCCAGCAACGGCGTGACCCCGTCGAACACCCGATTCTCATAGAGGCCGGTGACCTTGAAGCGCTCGCGATAGAAATTCACCGCTTCCCAGGCCCTGGCCTCGTCGAAGTCGTAGAACTGCATGAACGCTTGCAGCAGCGGCGGGCCGATGAAGTGTTCCAGTTTGCTCAGGTCCGGTTCGTCGATGCCGAGATTGGCCAAGGCAAATTGAATTGAGCGGGTGATGCCCTCACGCGGGTCGGTCAGGGTGCCATCGAGGTCGAACAGTACGGTCTGGTAATGCATGGAAATTCCCGAGCAGGTGTAGGCGATTCAGAGCTGGTCGTAGCCTTCGGCCAGATGCAGGTCCTTGAGCTTGACGTAATTCGCCGCGCTGTAGGTGAAGAAGGCGTTTTCCTTGTCGGTCAGCGGGCGCACTTGCTTGACCGGGCTGCCGACATACAGAAAGCCACTCTGCAGGCGCTTGCCCGGCGGCACCAGGCTGCCGGCGCCGATGATCACATCGTCTTCCACCACGGCACCGTCCATGACGATGCTGCCCATGCCGATCAATACGCGGCTGCCCACGGTGCAGCCGTGCAGCATGACCTTGTGGGCGATGGTCACGTCGTCCCCGATCAGCAATGGAAAGCCGTCCGGGTTGAACGGGCCGGCGTGGGTGATGTGCAGCACACAGCCGTCCTGCACGCTGGTGCGCGCACCGATGCGGATGCGGTGCATGTCGCCACGGATCACCGTCAGCGGCCAGACCGAGCTGTCTGCGCCAATTTCGACGTCGCCGATCACCACCGCCGAACCGTCGACGAATGCGCCGTTGCTCAGGCGGGGGGTGTGATTCTGGTATTTGCGAAGGGACACGATTAGTTCTCTCTCTGTCGCCGATAGCTGCGGTGAGTGTCGATTGTAATTAAGATGGGCGCATGTTTCTTCCAGCCAAGGTGCCAACCGTGAGCGTGAACAACCCTCTTTTGCAGTCCTACGACCTGCCGCCGTTCTCCACGATCCGTGCCGAACACGTCCTGCCCGCCATCGAAACCATCCTCGCGGACAACCGCGCCGCCATCGCCGAAATTCTCAAGACCCAGGGCAAGAACCCGACCTGGGCCGGTCTGGTGCTGGCGATGGACGAACTCAATGATCGTCTCGGTGCGGCGTGGAGCCCGGTCAGCCATCTTAACGCCGTGTGCAACAGCGCCGAACTGCGTGAAGCCTACGAGTCGTGCCTGCCGGCCCTGAGCGCCTACTCCACCGAGATGGGCCAGAACCGCGAACTGTTCCAGGCGTATGAAGCGTTGGCCAACAGTCCGGAAGCTGCCAATTTTGACGTCGCGCAAAAAACCATCCTGGAACACGCCCTGCGCGATTTCCGTCTGTCGGGTATCGATCTGCCGGAAGCCGAGCAGAAACGTTACGCCGAAGTGCAGAGCAAACTGTCAGAGCTGGGCAGCCGCTTCTCCAACCAACTACTCGACGCCACCCAGGCGTGGACCAAGCACATCACCGACGAAGCCGCCCTCGCCGGTCTGACCGATTCGGCCAAGGCGCAGATGGCTGCCGCAGCCCAGGCCAAAGGCCTCGACGGCTGGCTGATCACCCTGGAATTCCCCAGCTACTACGCCGTGATGACCTATGCGCAGGACCGCGCACTGCGCGAAGAAGTCTACGCCGCCTACTGCACCCGTGCCTCGGACCAAGGCCCGAATGCTGGCCAGAACGACAACGGTCCGGTGATGGAAGAAATCCTCGAACTGCGTCAGGAAGTGGCCCGATTGCTGGGCTTCGCCAGTTTCGCCGAGCTGAGCCTGGCGACGAAAATGGCCGAATCCAGCGATCAGGTGCTGAGCTTCCTGCGCGATCTGGCCCAACGCAGCAAGCCGTTCGCCGCGCAGGATCTGCAACAGCTGCGCGCTTACGCCGCCGAACAGGGCTGCGCCGACCTGCAAAGCTGGGACAGTGGTTTCTACGGCGAAAAACTCCGCGAGCAGCGTTACAGCGTCGCTCAGGAAACCCTGCGAGCCTACTTCCCGATCGACAAAGTCCTCAGCGGCCTGTTCGCCATCGTCCAGCGTTTGTACGGCATCGAGATCGCCGAGCAGAAAGGCTTCGACACCTGGCATCCGGACGTCCGCCTGTTCGAGATCAAGGAAAACGGCCAGCACGTCGGCCGCTTCTTCTTCGACCTGTATGCCCGCGCCAACAAGCGTGGCGGCGCATGGATGGACGGCGCCCGCGACCGTCGTCGCACCGTCGACGGTGTGCTGCAAAGCCCAGTCGCCAATCTGGTGTGCAACTTCACCCCGGCCGACAGCGGCAAGCCTGCGCTGCTGACCCATGATGAAGTGACCACCCTGTTCCACGAGTTCGGCCACGGCCTGCATCACCTGCTGACCCGCGTCGAACACGCTGGCGTATCCGGCATCAATGGCGTGGCCTGGGACGCAGTCGAGCTGCCGAGCCAGTTCATGGAAAACTGGTGCTGGGAGCCGGAAGGCCTCGCGCTGATCTCCGGCCACTACGAGACCGGCGAGCCACTGCCGCAGGACCTGCTGGAAAAAATGCTCGCGGCGAAGAATTTCCAGTCCGGGCTGATGATGGTGCGTCAGCTGGAATTTTCGCTGTTCGACTTCGAACTGCACGCCACCCACGGCGATGGCCGCAGCGTGGCGCAAGTGCTCGAGGGCGTGCGTGACGAAGTGTCGGTGATGCGTCCACCGGCTTACAACCGCTTCCCCAACAGCTTTGCGCACATTTTCGCCGGCGGTTACGCAGCGGGTTACTACAGCTACAAGTGGGCTGAAGTGCTGTCCGCCGATGCCTTTTCGAAATTCGAGGAAGACGGCGTGCTTAACGCTGAAACCGGTCGGGCGTTCCGCGAGGCGATTCTGGCGCGCGGCGGCTCGCAGGCACCGATGGTGCTGTTCGTCGACTTCCGTGGCCGTGAGCCGTCGATCGACGCGCTGTTGCGCCACAGCGGCCTGAGTGAGGACGCGGCAGCATGAGCGACGGCCCTGTGATCACCAAGAAGCGCTTTATCGCCGGGGCGGTCTGCCCGGCGTGCAGCGAGCCGGACAAGTTGATGATGTGGAACGAAGACGGCGTGCCGCACCGCGAATGCGTGGCTTGCGGCTACTCCGACACCCTCAACGAGCAGGGCCTGTCGGTGCCCAAAGAACTGGGCACGCGGGTCAATACCAGTGCGCTGAAGCCTGCCGCCGACAAAAAGGTCCAGGCCGTGCAGTTCTTCCCCAACCCCAAGTTGAAGAAAAAGCCCGACGAGCAACAGTGACAACTACCGCCACCTGCCGATGATCGTCGTCAGGTGGCGGTAACTATCTACCACCTCGCCCCCGCGCTTCGTGATTAGGCTGGTCAATCCAGCCCTCTCTCACGGAAGACGCCATGCCTGACACCAACCCACTCCTGCAACAATGGCAGTTGCCGCCCTGGTCGGCGATACGCGCCGAACATCTGCTGCCGGCAGTCGAGCGCATCGTTGCCGACAACCTGCTGGTTATTGAAAACGTCATCGCCACTCAAGTCGATCATCCCAACTGGGACGACGTGGTCATTGCCATTGATGAAGCCGATGCACGCCTGAATGAAACCATGGCGATTATCGAATTCCTTTCGGTCAGACATGCCGATGATCCCGAGTGGTTGGCGCAGGAAGCGCTCAGCACCCACGCTGCACAGCATTACAAGGCTGCGAAGGCCGGCAATCGACAGTTGCTCCAGGTTTATCAACGATTGGCACAGAGCTCCATAGCCGCCAGCTTCAGTGATGCACGCAAAGCCTCGCTGGCGAAAATCCTGCGCAGGTTTCACCTGGCCGGCAGCGAATTGTCGAGTGCGCAGCGCACGGATCTGACGCGATTGAACGGCGAAATCGATCTGCTGGAAAAGCGCTTCATGAGCAATCTCAGATCGGTCAACGCTGCATGGAGCAAGGACATCGACGATGCAGCGCTGTTGGCAGGACTGCCGGCCGAAACGCAGGCGCATCTGGCCGCCAATGCCAAGAATGCCGGGCTGTCCGGGTGGCGGCTGACACTCGATCAGAACACTTACGATCAGGTCATGAAGCGGGCGCGGCACCGCGGTTTACGTGAAGAGTGTTTCAAAGCCTGGTGCACCCGCGCTTCGGATCAGGGGCCATACGCCGGCCGCTTCGACAACGGACCGGTGCTGCACAAGCTGCTGGCGGCGCGTCATGCCAAAGCCCGTCTGTTGGGTTTCGACAATTTCGCTCAACTGCGACTGCTCGACCGCATGGCCGTGGATACTGACCAGGTCCGCCGTTTTCTGCAGCAGCAGATCGCCCTCAACGCAGCGGCGCTTGCGCGCGAAACCGATGACCTGCAAGCCTCTGCACGCCAGTACGGTATTGATCAGATAGAAGCGTGGGATCACGACTTCCTCGCCGAGCAATTGCGCTTGAAACAGTTGGGCGGCGAGGAGCAGGACCTGCGCCTGTTTTTTCCGCTGGACGCCATACTGCAGAGCCTGTGCCGCTTCAGTGAGCACATGTTCGGCATCAGGATCAGCGAAAACATTCGCCTGGAGACTTTCAACGAAAACGTGCGCCTGTTCGAAGTCAGCGAGCATGAGCAAGCGGTCGGCTTCATCTACATCGACCCGTTCCACCGCGCCGCTGGCGCCGACTACGCCTGGACAGGTGTACTGCGCAACCGACGGATCAATGCGGAAGGCCGGCCATCACTGCCGATAGCCTCGCTTCAATGCAATTACACGGCCGCCGCCGACGGGCTGAATCTGCTGGCACATCAGGATCTGCGCGTGCTGCTGCACGAATTCGGCCATTGCCTGCATCACGTGCTGACACGTTCGCCGCACTACAACCTGTCCGGCATTTCGCATCTGAGCCGCGACGCTGCCGAGTTTGTCGGGCAGCTGTTCGAGAAATGGGCGCTATCCGGGCAATTCCTGCGCTGGCTGGGTACGCATCATCAGAGCGGTGAGCGCCTGTCGGAAACACAGGCGGACGCCGCGTTTTCCACCACCGACATCCAGCGCAGCCGAGAGACGGCGATGCTGCTGCTGAGCGCGCTGTTCGACTTCGAACTGCATTGCAGTCACGGCGACGGTCGCACTGTTCAACAAGTGATGGCGGATGTGCAAAGCGCATTCCCGGGCCTGCATATTCCAGCCTACTGCCGCTTCGCCAACAGCTGCGATTATCTGGTCACCGGTTACGAGGCTTCGCTTTACGCCTACAAATGGTCGGGTGTGCTGGCGAGCGAGGCATTCAAACGCTTCGAACGTGAAGGTCTGTTCAATGAACAGACGGGCCGGGACCTGCGCAAACACCTGCTGTCGGGAGACAGACAGTCACTCCCCGCCGCGCTGCAAGCGTTCTTGGGTAAACCGATCGACAGCGCGCTGTTTCCTGCGCCAGCCGATTGAGCTGATCAACGCTGGACGTGCGCCGAGTCGAACCAGCTCTTCATCGAACACATGGCGAATGCACTGGTGCTGCATTCGCCATTGATCAGGGCTTCGTGCAACCGATCGACATCAGCCTGCATCACGTAGCGCACGCTGTCGTGGAAATGCTGACTGTCACCAAAACCGCCCTCGGTCATTTCCTTGAGCGCCTGCTCTTTGCTCCAGCCCTGCACCACCACGCGGTACATCGCCGCCATCAGACCGGTGCGGTCAGAACCGTGCTTGCAGTGCATGAGCACCGGGCCGTCGGCTTCGGCGGACTGAATCGCGCGCAGAGCCTTGAGCACATCGCTGTCGTCGACGTGATTGGTGCGATACGGCAGTTGCACTTGCTTGATGCCCGGCGCGGAGAGCCAATCGCTATCAGCATCAGGCAGGAAGTTGATTACGGTGACGACATGCAGATCGTTCAATAGCGGCACCGCGCTGCGGCTGGGCAAGGCGCTGCGATACAGCGTCGGTGACATGCGGAACAGGTTGAACTGCGCCTCAACCGGCTGTGCCCACTCGGCCGGGCGAGATGCCGTGGCGTCGGCCGCCCGGGCGGCAATGCCATGCAACAGGGCAACAAGCGAAAAACATAACGCGGGGAAAAAGCGCACTCGAGACATGCTGGGCTGACCGTTTCGGCAATCTTCATGAGAGGAATTGCAGCTTCGCTATAAAGCGGTCAATACGCCGTGAGCCGGCCGTCAAAGAAACGTGAATCGGCGCCTCACCGGGCTTTTTTCCAGGAAAACGGTTTTTCTTGATGCTTAGCCTGCTACCATTTGTCACATGATGTTGCAGACGTGGCGCCCTTTTTCGGGACAGACCCTCGTCATCGCGACGCGAAATTCCTCGAGCTGCTCGCAGAAGCGGCTGACTTCTATGCCTGATGAGGTGCCCCCCATGTCTGATCAAGATCGAGACAACCCGCGGCGTGAGTTCTTGCGCAAATCCCTGACCCTGATTCCGGTGGTCACGCTTGCCGGTACCGGCCTGGGCAGCAGCGTGCTGCAAGCCGCACCTGAAAGCGCACCGGCGCCGGCCGCAGCAAAACCGGCCGCTGCTGGCGCCGGTGATTATCAGCCGAGCTTTTTCACCGCTGAAGAATGGGCATTCATCAATGCCGCCGTCGCCCAGTTGATCCCCAACGACGCGCAAGGTCCGGGCGCGCTTGAAGCCGGCGTACCGGAATACATCGACCGGCAGATGAACACGCCGTACGCCGCCGGTGCCCTGTGGTACATGCAAGGCCCATTCAATGCCGACGCTGCGCCGGAGATGGGCTGGCAGAGCAAACTGGTACCCAAAGACATCTATCGCCTCGGCATCGCCGCCACGGATCAGTGGGTAAAAGGTCTCAGCGGTAAAACATTTGCCGAGCAAGACAGCGCTACCCGAGACGATTTGCTCAAGCAACTCGAAGCCGGCAAGCCGCAGTTCGATGCGGTGCCGGCGAAGATTTTCTTCAATCTGCTGCTGCAAAACACCAAGGAAGGTTTCTTCTGCGACCCGATCCACGGTGGCAATAAAGGCATGGTCGGCTGGACGATGATCGGTTTCCCCGGCGCCCGCGCCGATTTCATGGATTGGGTGGAACGCAACGAGCAATACCCCTTCCCGGCAGTGTCGATTCGCGGCGAGAGGGCGTAAGCATGGCAACGGTAATGAAGAAGGTTGATGCAGTCATCGTCGGTTTCGGCTGGACGGGGGCGATCATGGCCAAGGAACTCACCGAGGCGGGCCTCAACGTGCTGGCGCTGGAGCGTGGGCCGATGCAGGACACTTACCCCGACGGCAACTATCCGCAGGTGATCGACGAACTCACCTACAGCGTGCGCAAGAAACTCTTTCAGGACATCTCCAAAGAGACGGTGACCATTCGCCACAGCGTCAACGACATCGCCCTGCCCAACCGCCAGTTGGGCGCGTTCCTGCCGGGGAATGGCGTCGGCGGCGCCGGTCTGCACTGGTCGGGCGTGCACTTTCGCGTCGACCCGATCGAGTTGCGCATGCGCAGCCACTATGAAGAACGCTACGGCAAAAGCTTCATCCCCAAGGACATGACCATCCAGGATTTCGGCGTCAGCTATGAAGAGCTGGAACCGTTTTTCGACTTCGCGGAAAAAGTCTTCGGCACCTCCGGCCAGGCCTGGACGGTGAAAGGTCAACTGGTCGGTCAGGGCAAGGGCGGCAACCCCTACGCGCCGGATCGTTCCAACCCGTTCCCGCTTGAAGCGCAGAAGAACACCGTATCCGCACAGCTGTTTGGTAAAGCGGCTACAGAAGTCGGTTACAAACCCTACAACCTGCCTTCGGCAAATACCTCTGGGCCGTACACCAATCCCTACGGCGCACAAATGGGGCCGTGCAATTTCTGCGGTTTCTGCAGCGGCTACGTCTGCTACATGTATTCCAAGGCCTCGCCGAACGTGAATATTCTGCCGGCGCTCAAGCCCTTGCCAAATTTCGAACTGCGGCCCAACTCCCATGTGCTGCGGGTCAATCTCGACAGCAGTAAGTCCAAAGCCACCGGCGTCACCTACATCGACGGCCAGGGCCGCGAGATCGAGCAGCCGGCGGATCTGGTGATCCTCGGCGCGTTCCAGCTGCACAACGTGCGTCTGATGCTGCTCTCCGGGATCGGCAAACCCTACGACCCGATCAGCGGCGAAGGCGTGGTCGGGCGTAACTTCGCCTACCAGAATATGGCGACCATCAAGGCCTTCTTCGACAAGGACACCCACACCAACAACTTCATCGGCGCTGGCGGCAACGGCGTGGCGGTGGACGATTTCAACGCCGATAACTTCGACCACGGCCCGCACGGCTTTGTCGGCGGTTCGCCGATGTGGGTCAACCAGGCTGGCAGTCGACCGATTGCCGGCACCTCGAACCCGCCGGGCACGCCGGCCTGGGGCAGCGCGTGGAAACGCGCAACCGCCGATTACTACACCCACCAGGTGTCGATGGACGCCCACGGCGCGCATCAATCCTACCGTGGCAACTACCTCGATCTCGATCCGGTGTACCGCGATGCCTACGGCCTGCCGCTGCTGCGCATGACCTTCGACTGGCAGGAAAACGACATCAAGATGAACCGCTTCATGGTCGAGAAAATGGGCAAGATCGCCCAAGCCATGGGCCCGAAAGCCATTGCGGTGATCGGCAAGCAGGTCGGCGACCACTTCAACACCGCCTCGTACCAGACCACCCACCTCAACGGTGGCGCAATCATGGGTACCGATCCGAAGACCAGCGCGCTGAACCGCTATTTGCAGAGCTGGGACGTGCACAACGTGTTCGTCCCGGGCGCCTCGGCGTTCCCGCAGGGCCTGGGCTACAACCCGACCGGGCTGGTGGCGGCGCTGACCTACTGGTCGGCAAAAGCGATTCGCGAGCAGTACCTGAAAAACCCCGGCCCGCTGGTGCAGGCTTAAGGAGCGATGACCATGAAAACTTTCGTTATCGCCACCCTCGCCCTGCTCGGCAGCACTGCAATTTATGCGGCCGATGTTGATCAAAATCTGATCAAGCAAGGTGAATACCTCGCCCGCGCCGGTGACTGCGTGGCCTGTCACACCGCCAAGGGCGGCAAGCCGTTCGCCGGCGGGCTGCCGATGGAAACACCGATCGGCACGATCTACTCGACCAACATCACCCCGGATAAAACCGGCTTGGGCGATTACAGCTTCGAGGACTTCGACCAGGCCGTGCGCCACGGTGTGGCCAAAAACGGCAGCACGTTGTACCCGGCGATGCCTTACCCGTCCTACGCGCGGGTCAACCAGGCCGACATGCAAGCGCTGTACGCCTACTTCATGCACGGCGTCGAACCGGTGGCGCAGGAGAACAAGGCCAGCGACATTCCGTGGCCGTTGAGCATGCGCTGGCCGCTGATGGGCTGGCGCTGGCTGTTCGCACCGAAGGTCGAGGATTACCAGGCCACATCGGCCGATCCGGTGATCGATCGTGGCGCATACCTGGTCGAAGGCCTCGGCCACTGCGGCGCCTGTCACACCCCGCGCGCCCTGACCATGCAGGAAAAATCCCTGAGCGCGGCGGACGGCAGCGAATTCCTCGCCGGCAGTGCGCCGCTGGAAGGCTGGATCGCCAAGAGCCTGCGCGGCGATCACAAGGATGGCCTCGGCAGCTGGAGCGAAGAACAACTGGTGCAGTTTCTCAAGACCGGGCGCAGTGATCGCAGCGCAGTATTCGGCGGCATGAGTGATGTGGTCACCCACAGCATGCAATACATGAGCGACGCCGACCTCACCGCGATTGCCCGCTATCTCAAATCACTGCCGGCCAATGACCCGGCGGATCAGCCGCATCAGTACGACCAGAAAGTAGCCAAAGCGCTGTGGAACGGTGACGACAGCCAACGCGGCGCGTCGGTGTACATCGACAACTGCGCGGCCTGCCACCGGACCGATGGCCATGGCTACACCCGGGTCTTCCCGGCGCTGGCGGGTAATCCGGTGCTGCAAACCGACGATCCGACCTCGCTCATCCACATCGTGCTCAAGGGCGGGACTTTGCCGGCAACGCACACCGCGCCATCGACCTTCACCATGCCCGGTTTCGCCTGGCGCCTGTCGGATCAGGAAGTCGCGGATGTGGTGAGCTTCATTCGTGGCAGCTGGGGCAACAAGGGTGCGCCGGTGAAAGCTGCCGATGTTGCCGAGTTGCGTACGGAGGATATGAAGCAGACCTCCGGTGACGATCTGGGCCAAGTGACGCAACACAACTGACCACTCGCCCGACGGCACTAGCCAGATGAGGATCGCCCCGATACTGTGCGCATATACAGTATCGGGGCGTTTTCATGTCTACTCCATTGCCACCTCGCGGTCGCGGCACCGCAACCAACCCGCACAACCGCTTTGCGCCGAGTCGTTCGGTGGCCGAGGACGATGGCTGGTATCAGGAAGTGCCAGAGACGCAAAACACCGAAGTGATTATCGAGAAGGCCAAATCGATCATCAGCCGCAACACCTCGCCGGATCTGCCCTTCGACCGTTCGGTAAATCCCTATCGCGGCTGCGAACACGGCTGCATCTATTGCTATGCACGGCCCAGCCACGCCTACTGGGACATGTCGCCGGGCCTGGATTTCGAAACCCGGCTGATAGCCAAGACCAATGCCGCCCAGGTCCTCGAGGAACAACTGAGCAAACCCGGCTATCAATGTGCGCCGATCAATCTTGGTTCCAACACCGACCCGTATCAGCCCATCGAGCGCGAATACAAAATCACCCGTCAGACCCTGGAAGTGCTGCTGCGCTACCGACATCCGGTGACCATCGTCACCAAAGGTTCGCTGATTCTGCGCGATCTCGATTTGCTCACGGAGCTGGCGCAGCAACGGCTGGTAACGGTGATGATCAGCCTGACCACGCTGGATGATGAACTCAAACGCATCCTCGAACCGCGCGCCGCTGCGCCCAAGGCACGCCTGCGCGCGATCCGGGTCATGCGTGAAGCAGGCATTCCGGTCGGCGTGCTGTGTTCGCCGATGATTCCGATGATCAATGACAGCGAAATCGAAAGCCTGCTCACCGAGGCCCACACCGCCGGTGCGCAAAGCGCCGCCTACATGATGCTGCGCCTGCCGCTGGAAGTCGCGCCGCTGTTTGAGGAGTGGTTGCAGGCGCACTATCCACAACGTGCCGCCCATGTGCTGAGCCTGATCCGCCAGAGTCGCGGCGGCGAACTCTACGACAGCCGTTTCGGTGCGCGGATGCGCGGCGAAGGACCGTTTGCCGACCTGCTCGCACAAAGATTTGCCAAGGCCATCAAAAAGCTTGGCCTGAACAAACGCGAGGGCTATAACCTCGACTGCTCGGCCTTCTGTCCGCCGGGTCGCCAGATGTCGTTGATTTAGCGACAATTGGCTTTGGGTTGACGGGTTGGAATCCTTCCGCCGAAACACTCCAGTCACGTTTTTTGTGACCTGGAACACACGTTCTAGAGCGTTTGATTCAGTTTCAGTTAAGTTTCGGCGGCTACCTTGTTCATCGAGTGACTGACGGGTCGGGATGACCCGGATGGTTTAAACAGCCACTGGCTTCATACCGGAATACCGGGGAAGACTCCCTGAATCCGCACAAGAGGATGAATCATGAGTGACAAGGATAAACAGTCGTTGGCTGCCTCGGCGCAAAGCCCTGAAGCACAATCCGCCGATGCAGCACTGCGACAGATCGTTGATGGCTTTTTACGCTTTCACCATGACGTTTTTCCGCAGCAGGAAGAACTGTTCAAGAAGCTCGCCACCGCTCAGGCGCCCAAGGCGATGTTCATCACCTGCGCCGACTCGCGCATCGTTCCCGAGCTGATCACCCAGAGCTCACCGGGCGATCTGTTCGTTACCCGTAACGTCGGCAACGTAGTGCCGCCCTACGGTCAGATGAACGGCGGCGTCTCCACCGCGATCGAATACGCGGTACTGGCGCTGGGCGTGCAACACATCATCATTTGCGGCCACTCCGATTGCGGCGCCATGCGCGCGGTACTCAACCCCGACAGCCTGGAAAAAATGCCGACGGTCAAAGCCTGGCTGCGCCACGCTGAAGTCGCGAAAACCATGGTGCACGACAACTGCAACTGCACCGACGAAAAAGACAGCATGCCGATCCTCACCGAGGAAAACGTCATCGCCCAACTGCAGCACTTGCGTACCCATCCTTCGGTAGCCTCGCGCATGGCGAACGGTCATCTGTTCATCCATGGCTGGGTCTACAACATCGAAACCAGCGAAATCAAAGCTTACGACGCGGACCAGGGTCGTTTCCTGCCTCTCGACGGCAGCCATCCGATTCCTGTGGCGACGCCCAAAGCGCGCTTCTAAATCTTCCCAACAATCTGTGTGGTATGACGCCGGCCGCTGATTCAGCGGCCCGGCCTCGCCACGCCTGAAGAAAACTTCGGGAGAATCGCCATGCGTGCGGCTCAATTGAAAGCTGTGTTGCCACGGGAGCTGCTCGCCTCCGTGGTTGTGTTTCTGGTCGCCCTGCCGCTGTGCATGGGCATCGCGATTGCCTCAGGGCTGCCGCCGGCCAAGGGTCTGATCACCGGCATCATCGGCGGTCTGGTAGTCGGTTGGCTGGCGGGCTCGCCGTTGCAGGTCAGCGGTCCGGCGGCGGGTCTGGCGGTGCTGGTTTTCGAGCTGGTGCGCCAGCATGGCGTCGAGATGCTCGGGCCGATCCTGCTGCTCGCCGGTTTTCTGCAACTGGTCGCCGGGCGGCTGAAGCTCGGCTGCTGGTTTCGCGTCACGGCGCCAGCGGTGGTCTACGGCATGCTCGCGGGCATTGGCGTGTTGATTGTGCTTTCGCAGATCCATGTGATGCTCGATGCCAAGCCGCAGCCTTCCGGGCTCGACAACCTCACGGCGTTTCCGGCGGCCGTAGCGCAAGCCTTGCCGTCGTTCGGCTGGCAGGCGGGTCTGCTCGGCTTGTCGACGATTGCGGTGATGTGGCTGTGGGAAAAATTCCGCCCGCATTCGCTGCGCTTCATTCCCGGCGCATTGCTCGGTGTGGGTCTGGCGACGGTGGCGAGCCTGATGCTGGCGTTGCAGGTCAAGCGCGTCGAGGTACCGGCGAACCTGGCCGAGGCGATCGATTGGCTCAAGCCAGCCGACCTGATGAATCTGGCCGACCCGACGCTGCTGATTGCCGCGTTCGCCGTGGCGTTTATCGCCAGTGCCGAAACCCTGTTGTCCGCGGCGGCGGTGGATCGCATGCACAGCGGCGTGCGTTCGGACTTCGACCGTGAACTGTCGGCGCAAGGTGTCGGCAACATGCTCTGCGGTCTGGTCGGCGCGCTGCCGATGACCGGGGTGATCGTGCGCAGTTCGGCCAACGTTCAGGCTGGTGCGACCACACGCTACTCGACGATTTTCCATGGCCTGTGGCTGCTGGCATTCGTGCTGTTGCTGTCGAGCGTGCTGCAAAGCATCCCGGTGGCAAGCCTGGCGGGGGTGCTGGTGTATACCGGCTTCAAACTGGTCGACCTGAAAGCTTTCCGTGGTCTGGGTCGGTACGGGCGGATGCCAATGTTCACCTACGCCGCGACGGCGCTGGCGATCATTTTTACTGACCTGCTCACCGGTGTGCTGATCGGTTTCGGCCTGACCATGTTGAAACTGGCATTCAAGGCTTCGCGCCTGAAAATCAGCCTGATCGACCTGCCGCAGGACGGCGAAATGGAATTGCGTCTGGTCGGCGCGGCGACGTTCCTCAAAGTACCCGCGCTGACTCAAGTGCTGGGCAGCATTCCCCACGGCACGACAGTGCATGTGCCGCTGAACAACCTGAGCTACATCGACCATTCGTGTCTCGAGTTGCTTGAGGAATGGGGCCGGGCGAATGCGGCGAAGGGGTCGAAGCTGTTGATCGAGTCGCGTGGGTTGAAGCGCAGGCTGGAAGGCCGGGTGCGGACCAATACCGGGATTGGTGCGGCGGGTTAGAAGTCGACCTCAAAACGCAAACCCTGTGGGAGCGAGCCTGCTCGCGAAAGCGGTGTATCAGCCAACAGAGATGTTGAATGATCGACCGCATTCGCGAGCAGGCTCGCTCCCACACTGGATTTATGACACAAGAAAATCAGGCAGCAGGCTGATCCAGCTCAAGCCCCACACCCAACCGGCGGCTCATGCACGGCCAGCGTTTCCACGCCGCGCCAGTGTCCGGGCTGCTGAGTTTTTCGCGATAGGCTTCTACCGACTCCAAAGCAAAACTCTCTTCGTTGAGCATCTCGTCGATCGCGTGATGCACCGCTTCATCCAGTTGGTTGGCAAATTCCTCACCGATCAATTGGTGAGCAATCAGGTTGGCGACCGTCATGTCCAAGGGGATCAATGGCTGGCCGAAATGCTTGATGTACAGGTCGTTGACCTCTTCGACAAAGCGGTGTGCCAGATAGGCCTCGTCGAGCAGGCTGTCCAGGCCGACGTGTCCGGCCATGATCGCCGGCGGCTGGAGGAAATACTGCTCGGCGATTTTCAGCACCGGTTTGATCTGCGATTCGATTCCCGCTTCCCTGGCGACTTCATTGGCTGCATCCAGCAGGTCCGGTACTTCATCGATGTAGGCGGCGACAAAACGCGTCAGCACGCCCTGGGCGTCGGCTTCCGGCAACTGGATCGCCGGGTGCAGGTGAGGCAGCTTGCTTTCCAGCTGACGGGTCAGCAGGCCGGTGTCTTTTTCGTGCTGTTGGGCTTTTTGGATCTGCTCGCGCAATGCGGCGGTGTTCATGAAAACTCCAGGAAACAAGGCAATGAAATAGGGAAGACATAACTTAGCTGGCTTACGAAAAACGCTAAGACGCATTTGTCATAATTATTTCATCCTTGATGCAGCTGCGTTATATCCATTCGCCACCACTCGTCTGCATCCTTCTCCATTCGGGCACTTGAACGCAAGCGCCGGGTGTTTCAGCTCATTTACGTGCCCGGGTTGCAATTCCCGGGCGCTGTCTATACTCGCCAATGAATGGAGTTAGCTGATGACGCCCGACTGCACCCGCAGCAAGGCCCGGCGATTCAAGTTCGTAGTCTGATGCAGCCGCTCCCTTGCCGCAGGCGATACGCCGGCGGGATAACAAGAACGATAAGGGGAACCCGCAATGATGCGACATCCACATGTCTGGATGGGACTCCTGTTGTGGTCGATTTTCAGCCCGGCCAACGCGGCATGGACTGTGAATATGGCGCCTGGAGCGACTGAAATCAGTCACGCAGTATTCGACCTGCACATGACCATTTTCTGGATCTGTGTGGTGATCGGGATCATCGTCTTCGGCGCCATGTTCTGGTCGATGATGGTGCACCGCCGCTCTACTGGCCAGGTCGCGGCCAAATTCCACGAAAGCACCGGCGTCGAGATCATGTGGACCATCGTGCCGCTGCTGATCCTGGTGGCCATGGCCGTGCCGGCCACCGCGACGCTGATCAAGATGTACGACACCAGCGAGCCGGACATCGATATCCAGATCACCGGTTATCAGTGGAAGTGGCACTACAAATACCTGGGCCAGGACGTCGAGTTCTTCAGCAACCTGGCCACCCCCGCCGAGCAGATCCACAACAAGGAAGCCAAGGGCGAGCATTACTTGCTCGAAGTCGACAAGCCGCTGGTGCTGCCGATCGGCGCCAAGGTGCGCTTTCTGGTGACCTCGGCTGACGTCATTCACTCATGGTGGGTGCCGGCGTTTGCGGTCAAGCGCGATGCGATTCCCGGGTTCGTCAATGAGGCCTGGACGCGCATCGACAAGCCCGGTCTCTACCGTGGCCAGTGCGCCGAATTGTGCGGCAAGGATCACGGCTTCATGCCGATCGTGGTCGAGGTCAAGGAACAGGCCGACTACGAAAAATGGCTCGCCGAGCGCAAGGCCGAGGCCGCGCAGCTCAAAGAACTGACCAGCAAGGAATGGACCCTCGACGAACTCAAGGAGCGCGGCGACAAGGTTTACCACACCACTTGCGTGGCCTGTCACCAGGCTGAAGGCCAGGGCCTGCCGCCGATGTTCCCGGCGCTCAAGGGCTCGAAAATCGCCACCGGGCCGATCAAGGATCACCTGAGCATCGTCTACCACGGCAAACCCGGCACCGCCATGGCGGCGTTCGGCAAACAGCTGTCAGAAGTCGATATCGCAGCGGTCGTGACTTACGAACGTAACGCCTGGGGCAACAACAAGGGCGACATGGTCACGCCAAAAGAAGTGCTGGAGCTGAAACAGGCGGAAAGCAAATGAGCCGGTCAATTGCGTATTCAGTGAACCGGTCGGGGCAGCGCGCTCCGGCCCGCCCCGTCCACTTTCGTGAAGGAGACCGGCCATGAGCGCTGTCATCGATGACCACGGTCACGCCGACCACGCCCACGGCCCCGCCAAAGGCCTGATGCGCTGGGTGCTGACCACCAACCACAAGGACATCGGCACGCTGTACCTGTGGTTTGCCTTCTGCATGTTCCTGCTCGGCGGCTCGTTCGCCATGGTCATTCGCGCCGAGCTGTTCCAGCCCGGCCTGCAGATCGTGCAGCCGGAATTCTTCAACCAGATGACCACCATGCACGGTCTGGTCATGGTGTTCGGCGCGGTGATGCCGGCATTCGTCGGCCTCGCCAACTGGATGATTCCGCTGATGGTCGGCGCGCCGGACATGGCCCTGCCACGGATGAACAACTTCAGCTTCTGGCTGTTGCCGGCGGCGTTTCTGCTGCTGGTCTCGACGCTGTTCACCCCGGGTGGCGGGCCAAATTTCGGCTGGACCTTTTATGCGCCGCTGTCGACGACCTACGCGCCGGAAAGCGTGACGTTCTTCATCTTCGCCATCCACTTGATGGGCATCAGTTCGATCATGGGCGCGATCAACGTAGTCGCGACCATCCTCAACCTGCGCGCGCCCGGCATGACCCTGATGAAAATGCCACTGTTCGTCTGGACCTGGCTGATCACCGCGTTTCTGCTGATCGCAGTGATGCCGGTGCTGGCCGGCTGCGTGACGATGATGCTCATGGATATTCACTTCGGCACCAGTTTCTTCAGTGCTGCCGGCGGCGGTGACCCGGTGCTGTTCCAGCATGTATTCTGGTTCTTCGGCCACCCCGAGGTGTACATCATGATCCTGCCGGCGTTCGGCGCGGTCAGCCAGATCATCCCGACCTTCGCGCGCAAGCCGCTGTTCGGCTACACCTCGATGGTCTATGCCACGGCGAGCATCGCGTTCCTGTCGTTCATCGTCTGGGCGCACCACATGTTCGTGGTCGGCATCCCGCTGGTGGGCGAGCTGTTCTTCATGTACGCGACCATGCTGATCGCCGTGCCTACGGGTGTGAAAGTGTTCAACTGGGCGAGCACCATGTGGCAAGGCTCGATGACCTTCGAGACACCGATGCTGTTTGCCGTGGCGTTCGTCATCCTGTTCTCGATTGGCGGTTTCTCCGGGCTGATGCTGGCGATCGCCCCAGCGGACTTCCAGTATCAGGACACCTACTTTGTCGTCGCGCATTTCCACTATGTGCTGGTACCGGGGGCGATCTTCGGCATCTTCGCCTCGGCTTATTACTGGCTGCCGAAGTGGACCGGGCACATGTACGACGAAACCCTCGGCAAGCTGCACTTCTGGCTGTCGTTCGTCGGCATGAACCTGACCTTCTTCCCGATGCACTTCGTCGGTCTTGCGGGAATGCCGCGACGGATTCCGGACTACAACCTGCAGTTCGCCGATTTCAACATGGTCTCGTCGATCGGCGCATTCATGTTCGGCGCCACGCAGATCTTCTTCCTGTTCATCGTCATCAAGACCATCCGTGGCGGCGCACCGGCCCCGGCGAAACCGTGGGACGGTGCCGAAGGGCTGGAGTGGAGCGTGCCGTCGCCAGCGCCGTATCACACCTTCACCACGCCGCCGGAAGTGAAATGAACACCTGCTGTTTTTTGCAATGTGTGCAGAGGCACAGATCCCCAGTGGATGCTCACAGATCTCCTGTGGATGTACACAGATCCCCTCTCCACAAAAGCTTCACCGGCCACCAGGGAACACGAGGAAACATGAATCATGGCTGACTCGATCTCGCTGAAGAAACTCGTCACCCGCCTGCTGCTGGTGGTGGTGGCGATGTTTGTCTTCGGTTTTGCCTTGGTGCCGATCTACGACGTGATGTGCAAAGCCTTCGGCATCAACGGCAAGACCGGCAGCCAGTACTCAGGCGAGCAAGTGGTCGACACCTCCCGCCAGGTGCGCGTGCAGTTTCTCTCGACCAACACCGCCGACATGCCGTGGGACTTTTACCCGAAACACGACGAGCTGACCGCCAACCCCGGCGCGGTCAACGAAATGGTGTTCATCGCGCGCAATCCCACCGACAAACCGATGAGCGCGCAAGCGGTGCCGAGCATCGCGCCGAGCAACGCGGCGGCGTTTTTCCACAAGACCGAATGCTTTTGTTTTACCCAGCAGGTGCTGCAGCCCGGTGAACAGATCGAAATGCCGGTGCGTTTCATCGTTGACCGCGACATGCCCAAGGAAGTGAAGCACCTGACGCTGTCCTACACGCTGTTCGATATCACCGCCCGACATCCGCCGGTGGCTGTTAACACTGGCGGTTGAGCGTGGCCGATAAGGAGAACAATAAATGGCAACTCATGAGCATTATTACGTCCCGGCCCAGAGCAAATGGCCGATCATCGCCACGCTCGGGATGTTCGTCACCGTGTACGGCCTCGCCACCTGGTTCAACGATCTCAAGGCCGCACGCCCGGATTCCCACGGCCCACTGATCTTTTTCGTCGGTGGCCTGCTGCTGGCGTACATGCTGTTCGGCTGGTTCGGTGCGGTGATCAAGGAAAGTCGCGCGGGGCTGTACAGCCCACAGCTGGACCGCTCGTTCCGCTGGGGCATGAGCTGGTTCATCTTTTCCGAGGTGATGTTCTTCGTCGCCTTCTTCGGCGCACTGTTCTATATCCGCGTCGTGTCGGCACCGGGGCTGGCCGGCGAAGGCAGCAAGGGCCTGTCGGAAATGCTCTGGCCGAACTTCGAATATGTCTGGCCGTTGCTGAACAACCCCGACCCGAAACTGTTCCCACCGCCCAAGGATGTCATCAGCCCTTGGGGCCTGCCGCTGCTCAACACGATCCTGCTGGTCAGCTCCAGCGTGACCATCACCATCGCCCACCATGCGCTGAAGAAAGGCCATCGCGGCGCACTGAAACTGTGGCTGGCGATTACCGTACTGCTGGGCATCGCGTTCCTCGGCTTCCAGGCCGAGGAATACATTCACGCCTACCAAGAGCTGGGGCTGACCCTCGGCTCGGGCATCTACGGCGCGACGTTCTTCATGCTTACCGGCTTCCACGGCGCCCACGTGACCATCGGCACGATCATCCTGTTCGTGATGCTGATGCGCATCATGAAAGGCCATTTCGACAACGAGCACCAGTTCGGTTTCGAAGCGGCGAGCTGGTATTGGCACTTCGTCGACGTGGTCTGGATCGGCTTGTTCTTCTTCGTTTACGTCCTCTGACTGCTGGCGCTACCAAGGCGCATGGGACACCAACTGGCCGCTGTAGAAACCCCAGGCCATCAGGCCGACGGTGACCACGGCCAGTGCCACCCGAACACTCAAGGCGATGACCAGCCGATTGGAGCTGCTGTCGTCCTTGACCAGGAAAAACAGGCCGCTGAACAGGCTGACGACCGTGGCAATCAGCATCAGGACGATCGCTGCTTTGAACATGGCAAGACTCCGGGGGACAGGCGATGCACTTGAGTATAGCGATCGCGATGACTGACTTTATGGCGCGCCCATGAAGCGCTTTCGCCCGGGCGTGATTCCTACTGTCGTGGTGGCGCTGTTGCTGCCGCTGATGGTTGCACTGGGCTTCTGGCAACTGGGCCGGGGGGCGGAGAAAACCGCGCTGCTGGCCAGTTATGCCGAACGTCGCGTGGCCGAACCGCTGGCCAGCAGTGAACTGCTCGCCAGCGCCGACCCGGCTTACCGCCGCGTGCGCCTGCACGGCCAGTTCGACCCCGCCCATACCCTGTTGCTCGACAACCGCCAGCGTGGCGGCAAGGTCGGCGTCGAATTGCTGCAACCGTTTCAGGATCAACGCAGCGGTCTGTGGCTGCTGGTCAATCGCGGCTGGCTGCCATGGCCCGATCGACGCGTGCCACCGCAATTCACGACACCGGCCGAGGCGCTGACGCTCGACGCCTGGGTCTATGTCGCCCCCGGCGCAACGTTCCAGTTGCACGCCGATCCGGTCAGCCATGTCTGGCCGCAAACCATTACCGCCGTCGAGCCGGGCAAATTGTGGCAAACCCTGGAGCGCGACGGCTTCGCCTACGAATTACGCGCCGAACCCGGCCCGGCCAGCTACCAGACCGATTGGCCGGTAGTCGCGATGGGCCCGGAAAAACACCTCGGCTACGCCGTGCAATGGTTCGCCATGGCCACGGCGTTGCTCGGGCTCTACCTCTATTTCGGCTGGCACCACGCAAAGGAGAAACGCCATGGGAAGCGCCATGAATCCACCCAGCATGTCTGAGGCCAAACCCGTTCCGAGCCGCCGGCGCGGGCGCATTCAATTGTTGCTGATCGTGCTTGGCGTGGTCGGGCCGATGCTGCTCGCCACCGGCATGTACAAATTGCAGTTCTGGGTGCCGGAAGGACGCAGCTACCACGGCGAGCTGATCGGCAACGGCCAGACCCGCGCCGACCTCGGCGTGCAGGCCGATGAGCAGCGCTGGCAGATTCTGGTCACGGCGCCGAAGGATTGTGCCGTCGATTGCCAGCAACTGGTTTATCTGGCGCGGCAGATCCAGATCAGCCTCGGCCGCGAAGCCGGGCGCGCCAGCCACGCCCTCGCCGCCGCGCAACCACTGAGCGCTGATTACGCCGCAAAACTCGACCGTGAATATCCGCAGTTGCAGCGCTATCCGCTGGATGCCGGGGTGTTCGCCAGGACCACCGGCGATAAAGCTGTGCCGCAGCTGTGGATCGTCGACCCGCACGGCAATCTGGTGCTGCGTTACGAGCCGAATGTGAAGGGCAAGGATCTGCTTAACGACCTGCGGCATCTGCTGAAACTGTCGAACATCGGATGAGGGCATCGTCATGGCCAAACCTGGATTTCGCCTCGCGCTGTTTGCCACCCTGCTGGCGCTGATTGTCGTGCTGCTCGGCGCCTACACCCGCCTGACCCACGCCGGCCTCGGCTGCCCGGACTGGCCAGGCTGCTACGGCTTTATCAGCGTGCCGAAAAGCGAGGCGCAACTGGCCCATGCCGAACTGCATTTCCCTGACGCGCCAGTGGAGGCGCACAAGGGCTGGAACGAGATGATCCACCGCTACTTCGCCGGCACCCTCGGCTTGCTGATTTCAGTTTTGGCCGGGCGCGCCTGGGTCAACCGGCGCCATCCGGGCCAGCCGGTGAAACTGCCGCTGTTTCTGCTGGCGGTGGTCATCGCCCAAGCGGCGTTCGGTATGTGGACGGTGACGCTCAAGCTTTGGCCGCAAGTGGTCACCGGGCATTTGCTCGGCGGCTTTGCCACGTTGAGTCTGCTGTTCCTGCTGACGCTGAGGTTGTCCGGCGTGCTGCCGGCGCTGACCGTACCCAAGCGCCTGCAATACTGGGCGACGGCGGGCCTGCTGCTGGTGATCGGCCAGATCGCCTTGGGCGGCTGGGTCAGTTCCAACTACGCAGCGGTGGCCTGCATCGACTTCCCCACCTGCCACGGCCAATGGCTGCCGCCGGCGGACTTCGCCAACGGTTTCCACCTGACCCAGCACATCGGCCCGAATTATCTCGGCGGACAACTCGATAGCGATGCGCGCACGGCGATTCATCTGACCCACCGCATCGGCGCTCTGCTGGTGACGGTCGTGCTGCTCGGTCTGGCGTGGCAGTTGAAAGCGGTAGGCATGACCCGATTGGCCGGATTGCTGCTGATCGCCCTTGCCGCGCAGATCACCCTCGGCATCAGCAACGTACTGTTTCATCTACCGCTGCCAGTGGCCGTCGCCCATAACGCTGGCGGTGCGGCGCTGTTGCTGACTCTGGTGCTGGTCAACTATCACGCGCGCACCAGCCTGTTGCGGGTGAACCAACCGGTGCTGGCGCGCTGGCGCTTGAGTGCGCACAAACCTGTCGTCGCGCCCATCGCATTGAAAGGAGAAACGCCATGGCGAGTCTGATCGGCGAGCGTGCAGCGCAAGCGCTGTGGCGCGATTATCTGGAGCTGACCAAACCGAAAGTCGTGGTGCTGATGCTGATCACCTCGCTGGTCGGCATGTTCCTCGCTACCCGCGCCGGCGTGCCGTGGACAGTGCTGGTGTTTGGCAATCTGGGCATTGCCTTGTGCGCCGGCGGTGCGGCGGCGGTCAATCATGTGGTCGATCGGCGCATTGATGCGGTAATGGCGCGCACGCACAAACGGCCGCTGGCCGAAGGCCGGGTTTCACCTGTGGCGGCGCTGACCTTCGCCCTGGTGCTGGCATTGCTCGGCCAGGCGCTGCTGCTGACCTTCACCAATCAGCTGACCGCTTGGCTGACTCTCGCCTCGCTGCTCGGTTACGCGGTGGTCTACACCGGTTTCCTCAAACGCGCGACGCCGCAGAACATCGTCATCGGCGGCCTCGCCGGTGCCGCGCCACCGCTGCTGGGCTGGACTGCCGCCACCGGCCATGTCAGCGCCGAACCGCTGTTGCTGGTGCTGATCATCTTCGCTTGGACCCCGCCGCACTTCTGGGCACTGGCGATTCATCGCAAGGAGGAATACGCCAAGGCCGACATTCCGATGCTGCCGGTGACCCATGGCGAGCACTACACCAAAGTGCACATTCTGCTGTACACCTTTGCGTTGCTGGCAGTGAGCCTCTTGCCCTACGTGATTCACATGAGCGGCGTGCTGTATCTGGTCTGTGCGCTGGCGTTGGGCGCGAGGTTTCTGCAATGGGCCGTGGTGCTGTACCGTGGCACTCGGCCGCACGCGGCGATCAACACCTTCAAGTACTCTATTTATTACTTGTTCCTGTTGTTCATCGCCCTGCTCGTAGACCACTACTTACTGTTGAACCTATGACCCGAACCCAGAAAACCGTCTTCATCCTCGTCGCCGTGATCGCGCTGATCCTCGGGCTTACCGTGAATAAAGTGCTGAACGGCAAAGGCCAGGGCGACCCGACTGCGCTGATCGACGCCGGGATCATCCTGCTGCCGCAGAGCCGCAACCTGCCGGACGTGACCATGACCGATCAGGACGGCAAACCGGTTGCCATCGATGAGCTGAAAGGCAAGTGGAGTCTGTTGTTCTTCGGCTACACCTTCTGCCCGGACATCTGCCCGACCACCCTGGCGCAACTGCGGCAGATCAAGAGTGAATTGCCGAAAGAGGCTGTGGATAAATTGCAGATCGTGCTGGTCAGCGTTGACCCCAACCGCGACACGCCGAAGCAGTTGAAGCAGTACCTGGGCTATTTCGATCCGCAGTTCATAGGCCTGACGCCTTCATCTATCGAGGAACTGCAGAAGGTGGCGAACGCGGTGAGCATTCCGTTCATTCCCGCCGATACCAGCAAGCCGAATTACACCGTGGATCACAGCGGCAATCTCGCCGTGATCGGCCCGGACGGCACGCAGCGCGGGTTTATTCGCGCGCCGTTGAACAATGCCAAGCTGGTGGCGCAGTTGCCGGCGATGCTTGAGCGCAAGTGACAGTTCAAAAGCTAAAAAGCCCCTCACCCTAACCCTCTCCCAGAGGGAGAGGGGACTGACCGAGGTGTTTATTCGAATTGCGCCGACCTGCAATTGTGAGTCGATCTCAGGCTCGAAAAGCTTGAAGGTCGGCCCCCTCTCCCTCGGGAGAGGGCTGGGGTGAGGGGAAGCTTCAAGGCAGGTCGCAAGCCAGGCACCAGACACAAAAAAGGGGACGCCATTGGCGTCCCCTTTTTCATTGCAGCAACCTGATTCAGAACGCCGGCAACACCGCGCCTTTGTACTTCTCGGTAATGAACTGCTTCACTTCCGGGCTGTGCAGCGCAGCAGCCAGTTTCTTCATCGCGTCGCTGTCCTTGTTGTCCGCGCGGGACACGAGGATGTTCACGTACGGCGAGTCGTTGCCTTCGATCACCAGCGCATCCTTGGACGGATCAAGCTTGGCTTCCAGCGCGTAGTTGGTGTTGATCAGCGCCAGATCAACCTGAGTCAGCACGCGCGGGATGGTCGCGGCTTCCAGTTCACGGATCTTCAGGTCTTTCGGATTCTCGGCGATGTCTTTGACGGTCGACAGGATGTTTTTTGAATCCTTGAGCTTGATCACGCCAGCCTTGTCCAGCAGCAACAGCGCACGGCCGCCGTTGGTGGCGTCGTTCGGGATCACCACGTTGGCACCACCGGGCAGGTCCTTCAGATCCTTGAGCTTGCTCGAATAAGCACCCAGCGGCTCCAGGTGCACGCCGGTCACGGCGACGAGGCTGGTGCCCTTGGCCTTGTTGAACTCATCGAGGTACGGCTGGTGCTGGAAGAAGTTGGCGTCCAGACGCTTTTCAGCGACCTGTACGTTCGGCTGAATGTAGTCGGTGAAGACCTTGACCTTCAGATCCACGCCTTCCTTGGCCAGGGCCGGTTTGACGAATTCGAGGATTTCCGCGTGCGGCACCGGGGTGGCGGCAACGGTCAGAGTCTCGGCGTGGGCCGAAAACGCCGCAACAGCGGCGAAAGCAGCGATCAGTTTTTTCATTCAGCTAACTCCTTGTGAGGGCGCCCGCCAGCGAATGGCCCGCGCCTCTTGATTAAAAAACCGCTTATTTGCGCGAGAAATGCACGACCAGACGGTCGCCAACCATTTGCAGCACTTGCACCAGAATCAACAGCAGCACCACGGTGACGATCATCACGTCAGTCTGGAAACGCTGGTAGCCGAAACGGATCGCCAGGTCGCCCAGACCACCGGCGCCGACCACACCGGCCATCGCCGTGTAGGACACCAGTGTAATCGCTGTCACCGTAATCGCTGCGAAGATGCCCGGACGGGCTTCCGGCAGCAAGGCGTTCATGATGATCTGCCGCGTGGTCGCGCCCATCGACTGGGTCGCTTCGATGATGCCGCGATCAACTTCGCGCAGCGCGGTTTCCACCAGACGCGCGAAGAACGGCGTGGCGCCCACCACCAGCGGCGGGATCGCCCCGGCCACACCCAGCGAGGTGCCGGTGATCAGCACGGTGAACGGGATCATCACGATCAGCAGAATGATGAACGGCAGCGAACGCAAGATGTTCACCATAACCGACAGGACTGCATAGAGACCCCGGTTCTCCAGCAACTGACGCGGGCTGCAGAGAAACAGCAGCACGCCCAGCGGCAGGCCGAGCAGCACGGTGAACAGCAGCGAACCGCCGAGCATCAGCATGGTGTCGTTGGTGGCGAGGCCGATTTCAAGCCAGTCGATGTTCTGAAAGAACAGTTTGATGGCTTCTATCGCGGCGTCGTATTGCTTGATTGCAGCGTCAAACATTTCCATTAGCGCAACACCTCCATGTGAACGTCAGCGGCGGTGAAGCGGGCAAACGCCGCTTCCATGTCGCCACCGGTGACAGCGAGGGTCAGTTGCCCGTACGGAATGTCTTTGATGCGGTCGATGCGACCGGCGAGGATGCTGTAGTCGACGCCGGTTTCCCGGGCGACGGTGCCGAGCAACGGCGCGTAGGTCGCTTCGCCCTGGAAGGTCAGACGCACGATACGCCCCGGCACGTGGGCGAAATCGTCACGCTGTTCGCTCTCGTCGATCTGCTCGCTTTCCTGGACGAAACGCTTGGTGGTCGGGTGCTGCGGATGCAGGAACACATCGGCCACCGGACCCTGCTCGACGATCACGCCGGCGTCCATCACCGCGACCTGATCGCAGACGCGCCGGATCACGTCCATCTCGTGGGTGATCAGGACGATGGTCAGTTTCAGTTCGCGGTTGATTTCGGCCAGCAGTTGCAGGACCGATGCCGTGGTCTGCGGGTCGAGGGCGCTGGTGGCCTCGTCGCACAGCAGAATTTTCGGCTTGGTCGCCAGCGCACGGGCAATGCCGACGCGTTGCTTCTGACCGCCGGACAATTGCGCCGGGTACTTTTTCGCGTGGTCGGACAGACCGACCCGCGCCAGCAGCTCGGCCACGCGATGGTTGATTTCGCTGCTCGACAACTCACCGGCCAGGGTCAGCGGCAGGGCCACGTTGTCGGCGACGGTCTTGGAGGCGAGCAGGTTGAAGTGCTGGAAGATCATCCCGACCTGCTGGCGGAAACGGCGCAGGCCGTTGGCGTCCAGTGCGGTGACTTCTTCGCCGTCGACGATGATCTTGCCGCCACTGGAATCTTCCAGACGATTGATCAGCCGCAGCAGGGTACTTTTGCCCGCACCGGAATGGCCAATCAGGCCGAACACCTGGCCGTTCTCGATGGCGAGACTGGTCGGGTGCAGCGCGGGAATATCCTTACCGGCGACGCGGTAAGTCTTGTGGACGTTTTGAAACTCGATCACGTAGCGAACCTTGTGGGGCGCGTTGGAAAAGGATCAGCGGTTAGCCGGGCGCGCATTTTAGCCTGTCCGTATAGAGGTTCTTAGCATTTATTTCGCAATTAACCTTCGATTTGGCAATAACAAGATCAAAGGTCATAAAAAAGGAACGCTCCGAGCGCCTCATCAGTCACTAGTTAAGCGACTTGAAACCCTGGGTGCCGTGCCCGGGAATCACTCAAGGGTCTGCGGAAGGCATCCGGGGCCAAACGAGGAGTTTACGTCTGATGAGCATCAAAAAGCCTGCACCTGCTAAAAGCGAAATGGCCGGGACCGACACCCCGGATCGCGCCAACACCAATGCCAAGCTCGACAGCCTGGAAGAATTCCGTTCCGACGCCACCGGTCAGGCACTGCGCACCAATCAGGGCGTGAAGATCGCCGACAACCAGAACACCCTCAAAGCCGGGCCGCGCGGGCCGTCGCTGCTGGAAGACTTCATCATGCGTGAAAAGATCACGCACTTTGACCATGAGCGCATTCCAGAGCGCATCGTCCATGCGCGCGGTACCGGCGCCCACGGTTTCTTTCAGACCTACGAGAACCATGCAGCACTGACCAAGGCCGGCTTCCTACAGGATCCGGGCAAGAGGACGCCAGTGTTCGTGCGCTTTTCCACGGTGCAGGGGCCACGTGGTTCCGGCGATACCGTGCGTGACGTGCGTGGCTTTGCGGTGAAATTTTTTACCGATGAAGGCAACTTCGACCTGGTCGGCAACAACATGCCGGTGTTCTTCATTCAGGACGCGATCAAGTTCCCGGACTTCGTCCACGCGGTGAAACCCGAGCCGCACAACGAAATTCCCACCGGCGGCTCGGCTCACGACACGTTCTGGGACTTCGTCTCGCTGGTGCCGGAATCGGCGCACATGGTCATCTGGGCGATGTCCGACCGGGCGATCCCGAAAAGCCTGCGCAGCATGCAGGGCTTTGGCGTACACACCTTCCGCCTGATCAACGCCGAGGGCAAATCACGCTTCGTCAAATTCCACTGGCGCCCTACCGCCGGCACTTGCTCGCTGGTGTGGGACGAGGCGCAGAAGCTCGCCGGTAAAGACACCGACTACCATCGTCGCGACCTGTGGGAAGCGATCGAGATGGGCGACTACCCGGAGTGGGAACTGGGCGTGCAGATCGTCGAAGAAGAGAACGAACACGACTTTGATTTCGACATTCTCGACCCGACCAAGATCATCCCCGAAGAAATCGTCCCGATTACGCCGCTGGGCAAAATGACCCTGAACCGCAACCCGGACAACTTCTTCGCCGAAACCGAGCAGGTCGCCTTCTGCCCTGGCCACATCGTGCCAGGCATCGACTTCTCCAATGACCCGCTGCTGCAAGGTCGGCTGTTTTCCTACACCGATACGCAGATCAGCCGACTCGGCGGGCCGAACTTCCATGAGCTGCCGATCAACCGTCCGGTGGCGCCGTTCCACAACGGCCAGCGTGACGCGCAGCACCGCACCACCATCGACAAGGGCCGCGCTTCTTACGAGCCAAACTCGATCGACGGCGGCTGGCCGAAAGAAACCCCGCCGGCGGCACAGGACGGTGGTTTCGAGAGCTACCCGGAGCGCATCGACGCAGCGAAGATCCGTCAGCGCAGCGAATCGTTCAGCGATCACTTCTCCCAGGCCCGCTTGTTCTTCAACAGCATGAGCGACCACGAGAAAGAGCACATCATCGCTGCCTACAGCTTCGAGCTGGGCAAGGTCGAGCGTGAGTTCATCCGTGCCCGTGAAGTGAACGAGATCCTTGCCAATATCGACCTGACCCTGGCCAAACGCGTGGCGGAAAACCTCGGCTTGCCGGCGCCAGCCAAAGGCACGGTCGAAGTGCGCAAGACCTCGCTGGAGCAATCGCCAGCGCTGAGCCAGGCCAACCTGCTGCCGGGCAATATCAAGACGCGCAAGGTGGCGATTCTCGCGGCCAACGGAGTTGATGCTGCGGCCATCGATGCGATGAAGAAAGCGCTGGAAGCCGAAGGCGCTCACGCAAAACTGCTCGGCCCGACCTCGGCGCCAGTGACAGCCGCTGACGGCAAGGCATTGCCGGTGGATGCGTCGATGGAAGGCATGCCGTCGATCGCTTTCGACGCGGTATTCGTGCCGGGTGGCGCGGCGTCGATTACTGCGTTGAGCGGTGATGGAGTGGCGTTGCATTACCTGCTGGAAGCGTACAAGCACCTGAAGGCGATCGCGCTGCACGGCGAGGCCAAGCAGTTGCAGGACTTGCTGAAGCTCGATGCGGATGCGGGGCTGTTGCAGGGCGCGGATGTGGGCGCGTTGACCAAGCCGTTCTTCGCCGCGATCGGCGAGCATCGGGTCTGGGCGCGAGAGCCTAAGGCCAAGGCGATTCCAGCGTAAAAGCAAAAGATCGCAGCCTTCGGCAGCTCCTACAGGATGTACTCAATCCCATGTAGGAGCTGCCGGAGGCTGCGATCTTTTTATGGCTTGCGCGGGCTTAAAACCATCTGCGCCGGCACTGTGCGCAAGATCTGCTTCTCGATCTGCAAATCAAAATCAGGATCGAGCTTCTTGACTCGCTTGCTCAGCAAGGTCGCCAGCCACGGATAATCCGCGGTGCGCGGCGCCTGGATGCTGACGGCGCATTCGTAATTCACTACATCGGCGGCGATCGCATCGAGTTGTCGTTGCAGCTTGTGAATATCGCCGATGTTCAACGCAACGGTGGTGCTCTCGGCGGTCGGATCGATGACCTTGGCTTTCGGCCTGGCTTCGGCAGCCAGCAGCGCGGCCTCAGCCTTTTCCAGCTCGGCCTTGCGCGCTTCGGTGATCGCGCCGTTGACGCCGCCGGTCAGCGCTGGCGCCTTGGGCATCAGAGCACGGGCGCGGCTGAGCGCGGTGGCGGCAGCGTTGACATCGCCCTTTTGCAGAACGATCTGGCTGCGGCGCAGGTACGCTTCGGCCAGCTGCCGCTGGTACTGCTCAAGGGACTGATCGTTGGGGGTCGCGGCCTGCAACGCGGCCAACTGGTCTTCGGCGGTGGCCAGTTCGCTGCTGGCCAGGCTTTGCTCCAGCTGTGCGATGGCCGTAGCCCGCGCATCCGGGACTTCAGCCACCGGCGGCGTGCTTTGGCAGGCGCCCAGCAGCACGGAAAATGCGACAAGGAGCAGATAACGGGAGGCGAACGGCTTCATTCCTGCGACTCTCTAATTGCGCAAAAAGCGGCCAAGTCTACACCCCACGACGGGGCAGAACAAAACTCAACAGAAACAGCGCGGCTGCCGTCACCACGATCGACGGCCCCGCCGGGGTGTCCTTGAACCACGACAACGCCAGCCCGCCGCACACCGCGAGCATGCCCAGCAGGCTCGCCCCCAAGGCCATCTGCTCCGGCGAACGGGCGTGACGCTGTGCCGCAGCCGCCGGAATGATCAGCAGCGAAGTGATCAGCAGCACCCCGACGATTTTCATCGCCACGGCGATCACCACCGCGATCAACAGCATCAGCGCCAAGCGCAAACCCGCAACCGGCAAGCCTTCGACCCGCGCCAGTTCTTCGTGCACGGTGACCGCCAGCAACGGCCGCCACAGCGTCACCAGCAACACCAGCACCGCCGCGGTGCCGCCGAGAATCCACGCCAGGTCGCTCGGACTGATTGCCAGCAAGTCGCCAAACAGATAGGCCATCAGGTCGATCCGCACTTCATGCATGAAGCTTAGTACCACCAAGCCGAGAGAGAGCGTGCTCGGTGCAAGAATTCCCAACAGCGTGTCGGACGCCAGCGGCTGGCGCTGTTGCAGTGTCACCAAGAGCACCGCCAGCAGCAGGCAACCGACCGTCACCGCCACCGTCGGGCTGACGTCCAGCAGAAAGCCCAGCGCCACGCCGAGCAACGCAGCGTGGGACAGCGTATCGCCGAAATAGGCCATGCGCCGCCACACCACAAACGAGCCGAGCGGTCCGGCCACCAGCGCCAGGGCCAGACCTGCAAGCAGGGCATACAAAAGAAAATCAGCCATGCTTGCAGCCGTCTCCATGAACATGAGGTTGCCCGCTGAGCGGGCCTTTGACCACCGAACCGTGCAGGTCGTGGGCGTGGTCGTGATGGTGGTGATAGATCGCCAGACTCGGCGCGTTCTTGCCGAACAGTTCGACGAATGCCGGATCGCCGCTGACCTGCTCGGGGTGCCCGGAGCAGCAGACGTGGCGGTTGAGGCAGACCACCTGATCGGTGGTGCTCATCACCAGATGCAAATCGTGCGACACCATCAGCACGCCGCAACCGTGGCGGTCGCGCAGCCGGGTGATCAGGCTGTACAGCTCGGCCTGCCCGGCCACGTCGACGCCCTGCACCGGCTCATCGAGCACCAGCAGCTCAGGCTCACGCAGCAGTGCCCGAGCCAGCAGCACGCGCTGCATTTCGCCGCCGGAAACGCTCTGCACCGGGCTGTCGATCACGTGTTCGGCGCCGACCTCCTTCAATGCGGCCAGGGCACGCGAACGATCGACGCCAGGCACCAGGCGCAGGAAGCGCAGCACTGACAGCGGCAGGGTCGGGTCGACATGCAGCTTCTGCGGCATGTAGCCGACGCGCAGTTTCGGTTTGCGCCAGACGCTGCCGCTGTTTGGCTTCAACAGCCCGAGCACGGCGCGTACCAGCGTGGTTTTGCCGGCGCCGTTGGGGCCGATCAGGGTGACGATCTGCCCCGGCTCGACGCTCAGCTCGATGTTGTCCAGCACGGTCTGCCCGGCAAACGTGACGGCGACCTGTTCCAGACGGATCAGCGCATTGCTCATCAGGCCCCCTGGCAACCGGCGCACAGGCCGACCACTTCGACGGTCTGCGCTTCGACGATGAAACCGACGTCTTTGGCGCTGCTGATGATCGCGTCGCTGATCACTTTTTGCTCAAGTTCGATGGCGGCGTGGCACTCGCGGCAGATCAGGAACTGGCCCTGATGCGCGTGTTCAGGATGCACGCAGCCAACGAAGGCGTTGAGCGACGAGATGCGATGGACCAGGCCGTTTTCCAGCAGGAAATCCAGTGCGCGGTACACCGTAGGCGGCGCGGCGCGGCGGCCGTCCTGCTCGCTGAGCACCGCGAGGATGTCGTAGGCACCCAGCGGCTTGTGGCTTTGCCAGACCAGTTCCAGCACGCGGCGGCGCAGGGCAGTCAGACGCAAACCTTTCTGCGCGCACAAGGTATCGGCCTCGGACAGAGCGCTGTGCACGCAATGGGAGTGGTCGTGGGGACGGCTGGCAATAGGGGTAATAGGGGTAATAGGCATGAGCGGCGACGAGATTTGCTGGAGACGTTATTATGTTACCCGTTCTCGCTTCCTTGAGTGGTCATCGTGTCCCGACTTTTTTCTGTTTTTGCGGCTTTTATTGCCACTTTTCTGCTGATCGGTACGGCTCAGGCCGAGGTCAAAGTGCTCACCAGCATCAAGCCGTTGCAGTTGATTGCCGCTGCCGTGCAGGACGGCGTGGCGATTCCCGAGGTGCTGCTGCCGCCGGGTGCCTCGCCGCACAATTACGCCCTGCGCCCGTCCGACGTACGGAAGGTGCAGTCGGTCGATCTGCTCTACTGGATCGGCCCGGACATGGAAGGTTTCCTGCCGCGCGTACTCGGCGGTCGCAGCCTGCCGAGCGTCGCGGTGCAGGATCTGCCTGGCCTCAACCTGAGGCATTTCGGCGCGGACAACCATTCCCATGCCGAAGAAGCCGACGAGCATGATCACGATCATCGCCCCGGCTCGCTGGATGCACATTTGTGGCTGTCACCGGTCAATGCGCGGGTGATCGCCGACAAAATGGCTGCCGACCTCAGCGCCGCCGACCCGGCCAATGCCCAGCGTTATCAGAGCAATGCCAAAGCCTTCGATGCACGTCTGGATGCGCTGGATCAGCGTTTGAAGAAGCGCCTGGCCAATGTCGAAGGCAAGCCGTACTTCGTCTTCCACGAAGCCTTCGATTATTTCGAAGACGCTTATGGGCTGAAGCACGCCGGGGTGTTCGCGGTGGCCGCCGAAGTACAACCCGGCGCCCAGCACGTCGCGGCGATGCGCAAGCGTTTGCAGGAAGTGGGCAAGACCTGTGTGTTCAGCGAACCGCCATTGCGTCCGCGCCTGGCGGAAACACTGGTGGCTGGCCTGCCGGTGAAGCTGGCGGAACTGGATGCGTTGGGCGGGTACACCCCGGCGACGGCTCAGGGCTATGAGCAGGTGTTGGAAAAGTTGGGCAATGATTTGGCGGGATGCCTGGAATCTCTGTAACCCCATAGAAAAAGATCGCAGCCTTCGGCAGCTCCTTGTATGTTCCCCACACACCAGCATGAAT
>NZ_RCNX01000052.1:0-54378 GCF_004307595.1 Pseudomonas sp. Sample_23 | reverse complement strand
ATTCGTAGGGGGAGGTGGGATCGGTTTCGGGTGGGTTGGGTGTTGGTTTGATCATGGTGAAGCTCCTGAGGTTATGGAGCCACTTTCCCCCTGTCGCTAAACAAGTGAAGGTGGCAGCTGTACGCAGGTTAGCGAACCGGTCTCAGGCACCCCGGTAGACCCGAAGGTCTCCCGCATACAGCCGCCATAACGTTATTGCGGGCGACAAATCCCGCAACGAAGCCATGATCGCTGATGCACTGAGTTGATCCGAGTCGCTAAACCCGATCGCTGATTCTTCAGCGACCGGACCACAATAGAACCCGGCCCCCAGGTGCACAAGCCGGCGGATTCTGGCTTGGCTGTAGGCAATGGCGCAAGGATTTGTAGCCTTGAGACCGTGTCAGCAGGTGTCTTTTAAACAGCTTCGTTTAAATCGAAAAAATGCGCCGCATTCGATGGCCTTTTCGCGAGCAGGCTCGCTCCCACAGCGGCCGTATTCCAAATGTCCGATTGGGAATGCATTTCAAACGGTGGGAGCGAGCCTGCTCGCGAAGGGGTCAGCCCAATCAGCCGATAATCCCAAGTAAAACCGCTCTATTTCATTCCCTGGCAAAAGTTGGAAAGCTTCTTGCAATAGCCGCCCTGCGCCCGTTCGGGGCGTCAAAAGTTTGCTTTAAAGGAACGGGGAAAACCGGTGGATCGCACTCAGTTATTCAATACAGCACGCACCAACGTTGCCGACCTCAGTCGAGGCAATCTGGGCGTGCCGTTGTTGCTGCTGGTCATGCTGGCGATGATGATGTTGCCAGTACCGCCGTTCCTGCTCGACGTCTTCTTTACCTTCAACATCGCTCTGTCGATCGTCGTCCTGCTGGTCTGCGTGTATGCGCTGCGGCCGCTGGATTTCGCGGTGTTCCCGACCATTCTGCTGGTGGCGACGCTGCTGCGGCTGGCCTTGAACGTGGCGTCGACGCGGGTGGTGATGCTCCACGGTCAGGACGGCCACGCCGCTGCCGGTAAGGTGATTCAGGCCTTCGGTGAGGTGGTGATCGGCGGTAACTACGTGGTCGGTATCGTGGTCTTCGCGATCCTCATGATCATCAACTTCGTCGTGGTGACCAAGGGTGCCGGGCGGATTTCCGAGGTGAGCGCGCGTTTCACCCTCGATGCGATGCCCGGCAAACAAATGGCGATCGACGCCGACCTCAACGCCGGTCTGATCGACCAGAATCAAGCCAAGTCGCGCCGTCAGGAAGTCGCCCAGGAGGCGGAGTTCTACGGTTCGATGGACGGTGCGAGCAAGTTCGTCCGCGGTGACGCCATCGCCGGCCTGCTGATTCTGTTCATCAACCTCATCGGCGGTATGGCGGTCGGTATCTTCCAGCACGGCATGAGCTTCGGCGATGCCGGCAAGGTTTACGCTTTGTTGACTATCGGTGACGGTTTGGTGGCGCAATTGCCATCACTGTTGTTATCGACAGCGGCGGCGATCATGGTGACCCGTGCCTCCGGCTCGGAAGACATGGGCAAGCAGATCAACCGCCAGATGTTCGCCTCGCCGAAAGCGCTGGCCGTGGCCGCTGGTTTGATGGCGGTGATGGGCTTGGTGCCAGGCATGCCGCACTTCTCCTTCCTGAGCATGGCGGCGCTGGCTGCGGGCGGCGCGTACCTGTTCTGGAAGAAGCAGAACGTCGCCAAGGTTGTGGCGCTGGAAGAGGTCAAGCGTCAGCAGGAACTGCTGCCGTCGCCGGCCCGCGCCATGGAAACCAAAGAGCTGGGCTGGGACGACGTTACGCCGATCGACATGATCGGCCTGGAAGTCGGCTACCGCCTGATTCCGCTGGTGGACCGCAATCAGGGTGGGCAATTGCTTGCGCGGATCAAGGGCGTGCGCAAGAAGCTCTCGCAGGATCTGGGCTTCCTGATGCCGACCGTGCACATCCGCGACAACCTCGATCTGGCGCCGAGCGCGTATCGCTTGACGCTGATGGGCGTGATCCTCGCCGAGGCCGAGATCTACCCGGATCGCGAACTGGCGATCAACCCGGGCCAGGTGTACGGCTCGCTCAACGGTATCAACGCCAAAGATCCGGCTTTCGGCCTGGAGGCGGTGTGGATCGAAATCAGCCAGCGCGCCCAGGCGCAATCGCTCGGCTACACCGTGGTCGACGCCAGCACCGTGGTCGCCACCCACTTGAACCAGATTCTGTACAAGCACTCCAGTGAGCTGATCGGCCACGAGGAAGTGCAGCAACTTATGCAATTGCTGGCCAAGAGCTCGCCGAAACTGGCGGAAGAGCTGGTGCCGGGCGTGGTTTCGCTGTCGCAGTTGCTCAAAGTTCTGCAAGCGCTGCTCGCTGAGCACGTGCCGGTGCGTGACATCCGCAGCATCGCCGAGGCGATCGCGAACAACGCTGCCAAGAGTCAAGATACCGCCGCGCTGGTCGCCGCTGTGCGGGTCGGCGTATCCCGTGCAATCGTCCAAAGCATTGTAGGCACTGAGTCCGAGCTGCCTGTAATCACATTGGAACCAAGGTTGGAACAGATATTGCTCAATAGTCTGCAGAAGGCAGGACAAGGCTCGGAAGAGGGCGTTCTGCTGGAGCCGAGCATGGCCGAGAAGCTGCAGCGTTCGTTGATCGAAGCGGCCCAGCGTCAGGAAATGCAAGGCCAACCGGTGATCCTGCTGGTAGCCGGCCCGATTCGCGCGATGCTCTCGCGCTTCGGCCGCCTCGCAGTGCCAGGGCTGCATGTACTGGCCTACCAGGAAGTACCGGACAACAAGCAAGTGACCATCGTTGCGACAGTAGGGCCCAACGGCTGAGGTAGTGGTTTATGCAAGTTAAGCGTTTTTTCGCCGCCGATATGCGTCAGGCCATGAAGCTGGTTCGCGATGAGCTGGGCGCTGATGCCGCCATCATCGGCAACCGCCGCATTGCCGGCGGCGTCGAGTTGACGGCGGCTCTGGATTACAAATTGTCGGCGCTGGCGCCACGGGTTCCGAACATGGAACTCGAAGACGAGCTGCGCAAGACCCAGTCGCGCATCGTCACCGCCCAGGCCGAGCTGAGCCTGCGTGGCGAAGCCGACGGCAACACCAATCAGCAGTTGTTCGCCGGGCTGCCGTTGACCGCAGGCCTGCCGCTGACCGCTGCCGAGCCGCTGAGCGAGCCGACCTACGCCGCACCGACGCGCCCGGCCGCAGCGCCTGCGCAGGCCTCGGCGGGCGTCGATCCGCGTGCCCTGGATTCGATGCGTTTTGAATTGAACAGCCTGCGCGAGCTGATGGAAGTGCAGCTCGGCACCCTGGCCTGGAATCAGTTGCAAGGCAGCCGTCCGGCCCAGGCCAATCTGTATCGCCGTCTGCAGCGCATCGGCCTGTCCGGCCCGCTGTCGCGCGATCTGTTGGCGATGATCACCGATATCGAAGAACCCCGTCAGGCCTGGCGCATGCTGCTCGCGCACCTGGCGCGGATGATTGCCGTACCGGAAGTCGAGCCGCTGGAAGAGGGCGGTGTGATTGCCATGGTTGGCCCCGCCGGCATGGGCAAGACCACCACGCTGGCCAAGCTCGCCGCGCGTTACGTGCTCAAGTACGGCGCGCAGAACGTTGCACTGGTGAGCATGGACAGCTTCCGCATCGGCGCGCAGGAACAACTGAAAACCCTCGGGCGCATCCTCAACGTGCCGGTAACGCACGTCGATCCAGGTCAGTCGCTGGTGCAGGCATTGGATCCACTGCTACGCAAACGCGTGGTTTTGATCGATACTGCCGGGCTGCAAGCCAGTGATCCGGCGTTGCGCATGCAGCTTGAGAGCCTGGCCGGGCGTGGCATTCGCTCAAAAAATTATCTGGTCCTGGCAACCACCAGCCAGAAACAGGTTCTAACCGCCGCTTATCACAGTTACAAGCGTTGCGGGCTGGCCGGCTGCATCCTGACTAAACTGGATGAAACGGCCAGTCTCGGCGAAGTGTTGAGCCTGGCGATCAGTCATGAATTGCCGGTCGCGTATCTGACCGATGGCCCACGGATTCCGGATGATTTGCATCTGCCGCGCCGTCATCAACTGGTCAGCCGCGCCGTCAGCGTGCAAATGCAGGAAGAACCCAGCGAAGAAGCCATGGCTGACATGTTCGCTGATATCTATCACAGCCCGACCAAGCAGGTTGGCTGAGGTAATCATGAACAGTTTTTGTACCTACATCGATGGTCTGCCACGCATTGTTCCGATCAGGAACGCGCAGCCAGTAATGTGGCCTCCGTCTATGCAAGACAAGGTAAAGAAATAACATGGGCAGCATGCATCCCGTACAGGTGATCGCGGTGACCGGCGGCAAAGGTGGCGTCGGCAAGACTAACGTGTCAGTGAACTTGTCGCTGGCGCTGGCAGAGCTTGGCCGTCGGGTCATGCTGCTGGACGCCGACCTGGGCCTGGCGAACGTCGACGTTCTGCTGGGGCTGACACCCAAGCGCACACTGGCCGACGTTATCGAAGGCCGTTGCGAACTGCGCGACGTGCTGTTGCAAGGCCCGGGCGGGATTCGCATCGTGCCGGCGGCCTCCGGCACGCAGAGCATGGTGCACCTGAGCCCGGCGCAACACGCCGGCCTGATCCAGGCGTTCAGCGACATCGGCGACAATCTCGACGTGCTGGTGATCGACACCGCTGCGGGTATTGGTGACTCGGTAGTCAGTTTCGTACGCGCCGCGCAAGAGGTGTTGCTGGTGGTCTGCGACGAGCCGACTTCGATCACCGACGCTTACGCGCTGATCAAGTTGCTCAACCGCGACTACGGCATGAACCGCTTCCGCGTGCTGGCCAACATGGCGCAGAGCCCGCAGGAAGGGCGCAACCTGTTCGCCAAGTTGACCAAGGTCACCGATCGCTTCCTCGACGTCGCCCTACAATACGTCGGCGCCGTGCCGTACGACGAAAGCGTGCGCAAGGCAGTGCAGAAGCAGCGCGCCGTCTACGAAGCCTTTCCCCGTTCCAAGTGCGCGCTGGCCTTCAAGGCCATCGCCCAGAAGGTCGACACCTGGCCGCTGCCGGCCAACCCGCGCGGGCATCTGGAATTTTTCGTCGAGCGTCTCGTGCAGCAAACCGCAGGGCCTGTGATATGACCGCCAGTGGCATGAATCTTTACAAAAAGTCGGCGCGTGACGCGCAATACGAATTGATCGAGCGCTACGCGCCACTGGTCAAGCGCATTGCCTATCACTTGCTGGCGCGCCTGCCGGCCAGCGTGCAGGTCGAAGACCTGATCCAGGCCGGGATGATCGGTTTGCTCGAAGTCTCGACCAAATACGACGCCAGCAAAGGCGCCAGTTTCGAAACGTACGCGGGCATTCGAATCCGCGGCGCGATGCTCGATGAAGTGCGCAAAGGGGATTGGGCGCCACGCTCGGTTCACCGTAATACCAGGATGGTCAGCGACGCGATTCGCTCGATTGAAGCTAAAACCGGCCGTGACGCTAAAGATCACGAGGTTGCGGCCGAACTCCAATTGAGTCTCGACGATTACTACGGGATTCTGAATGACACCTTGGGCAGTCGCCTGTTCAGTTTCGACGACCTGTTGCAGGACGGCGAACACGAAGGGCTGCACGAGGATGGCGCGAGTGCTCATATGGAGCCGTCACGCGATCTGGAAGATGAACGCTTCCAGGCGGCGCTGGCGGACGCGATTGCCAATTTGCCGGAGCGTGAGCGACTGGTGTTGGCGCTGTACTACGACGAAGAGCTGAACCTCAAGGAAATCGGTGAAGTCCTTGGCGTCAGTGAATCGCGGGTCAGCCAGTTACACAGCCAGTGCGCGGCCCGTCTGCGGGGGCGTTTGGGGGAGTGGCGAGCGCGCTGAAGGCAGTGTGGGGACACTGCGAAACGAGGCTGGTGCGGTGATGAACGGCGCCGGTCTCGATCCGTTGTGCTCCAGACAAACTTTAAGTGCTGCGCCGATTGATTGAAGTGGCGCGTCCAGGTGCTGGGCGCGTTTAAGACTGCTTGGAGGTCGAATTGAACAAAGACATGAAAATCCTCATCGTTGATGACTTCTCAACGATGCGGCGGATCATCAAGAACCTGCTGCGCGATCTTGGGTTCACCAACACCGTCGAGGCCGACGATGGCACCACTGCCATTCCGGTGCTCAACAGCGGCAGCATCGACTTTCTGGTAACGGACTGGAACATGCCGGGCATGACCGGTATCGACCTGCTGCGTCACGTGCGCGCCGATGAAAAACTCAAGCACCTCCCGGTGTTGATGGTGACTGCTGAAGCCAAGCGCGAGCAGATCATCGAGGCCGCCCAGGCCGGTGTGAACGGTTACGTGGTCAAACCTTTCACGGCTCAAGCGTTGAAAGACAAAATCGAGAAGATTTTCGAACGCATCGGCTGATGAATGCGCGGGGGAGCTATGGAGCATAACGAATCATCACAGGGCGATTTCGAATCGACCCTGAAAAAACACGCGGTCGAACTGGTCGAGAGCCTTGAAAAAGGCAGGTTCGGCGACGCGGTGCAACTGATCCATGAGCTCAATCAGACCCGTGACCGCGGCCTGTATCAGGAAGTGGGCAAGCTCACACGTGAACTGCACAGTGCGATCGTCAATTTCCAGATTGATCCGCACATGCCGCAGGCCGAGGAAGTGTCGCAAATCACCGACGCCACCGAACGCCTGGGCTATGTGGTCAAGCTGACGGAAGCCGCGGCCAACCGCACCATGGATCTGGTGGAAAGCGCCACGCCGGTGGTCAACAGTCTCGCTGATGAAGCGCAGACGTTGAGCGCCGATTGGGGCCGCTTCATGCGTCGCGAGGTCGGGGCTGAAGAGTTCCGCGAACTGGCGCGCCGGGTCGACGGTTTTCTGTCACGCAGCAGCACGGACAACCGTGCGGTGTCGAGCAACCTCAACGACATCCTGCTGGCTCAGGATTACCAGGACCTCACAGGTCAAGTGATCAAGCGTGTGACCCAACTGGTCACCGAAGTCGAAAGCAATCTGCTCAAACTCGTGCTCATGGCCAGTCAGGTCGACCGCTTTGCGGGCATCGAACATGACCGCGCCGCAATGCTTGCTGAAAAAGATCCACAAAAACATCTCTCGCAGGGTGAAGGTCCGCAGATTCATGCCGATAAACGAGAAGACGTTGTGTCCGGTCAGGACGATGTGGACGATTTGTTATCCAGCCTTGGATTCTAGAGTTTCGGAATTCGGGTTTTTTGGGTTTTTAGACCTGTAGGAGCACCCCATTAATGAGCTTCGGCGCCGATGAAGAGATCCTTCAGGATTTCCTGGTTGAGGCCGGCGAGATTCTTGAGCAACTGTCCGAACAACTGGTCGAGCTGGAAAGCCGCCCGGATGATGCAGATCTGCTCAATGCAATTTTTCGCGGTTTCCACACTGTAAAAGGGGGCGCCGGCTTCCTTCAGCTCAATGAGCTGGTGGAGTGCTGTCACATCGCCGAAAACGTGTTCGACATCCTGCGCAAGGGTGAGCGTCGCGTTGATGCAGAACTGATGGACGTGGTGCTCGAAGCACTGGACGCGGTGAACAGCATGTTCAGCGAAGTCCGTGAACGTGCACCGATCACCGCTGCCACGCCGGAACTGCTGGCCGCGCTGGCGCGTCTGGCCGAGCCGCAATCGGCGGATGAAGCCGTTGCCGCGCCAGTGGAAGTGGTGGAAGAACCGGTCGCCGAAAGCGCATCGGACGACATCACCGATAACGAATTCGAACAACTGCTGGACTCGCTGAATGCCGTCAAGGCCCAGGCCGAGGCCCCGGCCGCTGCTGTGGCGCCCGCGCAGGTTGCCGACACGGCGGCCAGCGATGAAATCACCGACGCCGAATTTGAATCGCTGCTCGATCAACTGCACGGCAAAGGCCAGTTTGCTGTCGATGCTGTCGCTCCGGCGGCACCAGCAGCGCCGGCCGCACCTGCTGCGGGCGACAGCTCGGACATCACCGACGACGAATTCGAAGCCTTGCTCGATCAGTTGCACGGCAAGGGCAACTTCGCCGTTGACGCGCTGGAATCGGCCATCGCTTCGGCCCCGGCCGCACCTGCTGCACCGGCAGCCGCTGCGGCCGGCAGTGATCTGATCAGCGATCACGAATTCGAATCGCTGCTCGACGAATTGCACGGCAAAGGCAAGTTTGACGCCAGCGCTGCGACTGCCGGCTCTGCGTCGAGCGTCGCCACGCCAGCGGCGAAAGCTCCGGCTGCCGCTGCTGCGCCGAAACCTGCCGCCAAGCCTGAACCGAAAGCCGAGGCGCCGAAACCGGCCGCCGCTGCTGCACCGGCTGCGGCCCGTGCCCCAGCCGCTGCTCCGGCGGAAAAACCGGCCAGCGAAGCGGAAACCACCGTGCGCGTCGATACCGCGCGGCTCGACGAGATCATGAACATGGTCGGCGAGCTGGTGCTGGTGCGTAACCGTCTGGTGCGCCTGGGCCTCAACAGCGGCGACGAAGCCATGTCCAAGGCCGTGTCGAACCTCGACGTGGTCACCGCTGACCTGCAGACCGCCGTGATGAAGACGCGGATGCAGCCGATCAAGAAGGTCTTCGGGCGCTTCCCGCGTCTGGTTCGCGACCTCGCACGTCAGCTCAAGAAAGAAATCAACCTGGAACTGGTGGGTGAAGAAACCGACCTCGACAAAAACCTTGTCGAGGCTCTTGCCGACCCGCTGGTCCACTTGGTGCGCAACGCTGTCGACCACGGCATCGAGTCGCCGGAAGAACGCGAAGCATCGGGCAAGGCTCGTGGCGGTCGCGTGGTGCTGGCGGCCGAGCAGGAAGGCGACCATATCCTGCTGTCGATCTCCGACGACGGCAAAGGCATGGACCCGAACGTCCTGCGTTCGATCGCGGTAAAACGCGGTGTGATGGACAAGGACGCGGCCGATCGCCTGAGCGATACCGAGTGCTACAACCTGATCTTCGCCCCGGGTTTCTCGACCAAGACCGAGATCTCCGACGTGTCCGGCCGTGGTGTCGGCATGGACGTGGTGAAGACCAAGATTTCCCAGCTCAACGGTTCGATCAACATCTACTCGACCAAGGGCCAGGGCTCGAAGATCGTCATCAAGGTGCCGCTGACCCTGGCGATCATGCCGACGCTGATGGTCATGCTCGGCAATCAGGCGTTCGCGTTCCCGCTGGTCAACGTCAACGAAATCTTCCACCTCGACCTGTCGACCACCAATGTCGTCGACGGTCAGGAGGTGGTGATCGTGCGCGACAAGGCGCTGCCATTGTTCTACCTCAAGCGCTGGCTGGTCAGCTCCGCCGCTCACGAAGAGCAGCGCGAAGGCCATGTGGTGATTCTTTCGGTGGGCACACAGCGGATCGGCTTCGTCGTCGATCAGCTGGTCGGCCAGGAAGAAGTGGTCATCAAGCCATTGGGCAAAATGCTCCAGGGAACTCCGGGCATGTCCGGCGCCACCATCACCGGTGACGGCCGCATTGCGCTGATTCTCGATGTTCCAAGCATGCTCAAGCGTTACGCCACAAAGCGTATTTGAATCCGGGGCGGCGGCGCGATGACGCGCCGCTGCACCTAATGGAGTGTTTATGGCAGTCAAAGTCCTGGTGGTGGACGATTCGGGTTTTTTCCGCCGCCGCGTCTCGGAAATTCTTTCGGCGGATCCGAGCATCCAGGTGGTCGGCACGGCCACCAACGGTAAAGAGGCGATCGATCAGGCCATGGCCCTCAAGCCTGACGTGATCACCATGGACTACGAGATGCCGATGATGGACGGCATCACGGCAGTGCGGCACATCATGCAACGCTGCCCGACCCCGGTGTTGATGTTCTCCTCGCTGACCCACGAAGGCGCGCGGGTAACCCTCGATGCGCTGGACGCCGGCGCGGTGGATTTCCTGCCGAAGAATTTCGAAGACATCTCGCGCAACCCTGAGAAGGTCAAGCAACTGCTGTGCGAGAAAGTCCACAGCATCTCGCGCAGCAATCGTCGTTTCAGTGCCTACAGCGCGCCGGCTCCCGCCGCTGCGCCAGCGCCGACGCCTGCTCCGGCAGCGTCGAGCTACGGCAGCCACACGAGCCACAGCAGCCCTGTCCCGGCACGTCCGGCGCCCGCGCCAGCGCCTGCTCGCGCATCCGCTGCCAGCGCTTCGTCGCCAGCACCGAAACGCAAAGCCTACAAACTGGTAGCCATCGGTACTTCGACTGGCGGCCCGGTTGCGCTGCAACGCGTACTGACGCAGTTGCCGGCGAACTTCCCGGCGCCGATCGTGTTGATCCAGCACATGCCGGCGGCGTTCACCAAAGCGTTTGCCGAACGTCTCGACAAACTCTGCCGCATCAGCGTCAAGGAAGCCGAGGATGGCGACATCCTGCGTCCGGGCCTGGCGCTGCTGGCGCCGGGTGGCAAGCAGATGATGATCGACGGCCGTGGCGCGGTGAAGATTTTGCCGGGTGACGAACGTCTGAATTACAAGCCGTGCGTGGACATCACTTTCGGTTCTGCAGCCAAGTCCTACGGCGACAAAGTTCTGGCAGTGGTGCTGACCGGCATGGGCGCCGACGGCCGCGAAGGCGCGCGTCTGCTCAAGCAGGGCGGCAGTTCGGTGTGGGCGCAGGACGAAGCAAGCTGCGTGATCTACGGCATGCCGATGGCCATCGTCAAAGCCGATCTGGCTGACGCCGTGTATGGTCTGGACGACATCGGCAAGCACATCGTCGAGGCGTGTATCTGATGGATGTTCTCAGCCTTATCGGCCTCATCATGGCGTTCGTCGCCATCATCGGCGGCAACTACCTTGAAGGCGGCCACCTCGGCGCGCTGGCCAACGGCCCGGCAGCGCTGATCGTGCTGGGCGGCACGGTCGGTGCTGCGCTGCTGCAATCGCCGATGAGCGCGTTCAAGCGCGCTATGCAGATTCTCGGCTGGATCTTCTTTCCACCGCGTGTCGACCTGGCCGGCGGCATCGACCGCGTGGTCAATTGGAGCCTTACGGCGCGCAAGGAAGGCTTGCTCGGCCTCGAAGGCGTGGCCGACGCCGAACCTGACAGCTACTCGCGCAAAGGTCTGCAACTGCTGGTCGACGGCGCCGAGCCGGAGGCGATTCGCAGCATTCTCGAAGTGGATTTCTACACTCAGGAATCCCGCGATATCGAAGCGGCCAAGGTGTTCGAAAGCATGGGCGGCTACGCGCCGACCATCGGCATCATCGGTGCGGTGATGGGCCTGATTCACGTGATGGGCAACCTCGCCGATCCGTCGCAACTGGGTAACGGCATTGCCGTGGCGTTCGTCGCGACCATCTATGGCGTGGCCAGTGCCAACCTGATCCTCTTGCCGGTCGCGGCGAAGCTCAAGTCCATCGCGTTGCGGCAGTCGCGTTATCGCGAAATGTTGCTGGAAGGAATTCTGTCGATCGCCGAAGGTGAAAACCCTCGTTCCATTGAGTTGAAGCTGCAAGGCTTCATGGATTAAGGGAATAACCTCATGGCTCGTCGTCGCCACCAGGAAGAACACGTCAATCACGAGCGCTGGCTCGTGTCCTACGCGGATTTCATCACTTTGCTGTTCGCGTTTTTCGTGGTGATGTACTCGATCTCGTCGATCAACGAAGGCAAGTACAAAGTCATTTCCGAAGCGCTGATCGGCGTGTTTACCGACTCCGATCGCTCGCTCAAACCGATTCCGATCGGCGACGAACGACCGAAAACCGTGACCCCGGCCAAGCCGCTGGTCAAGGATGCCGAGCAGGTCGACGCCGGTATTTCCGGGGCCAGCGACCCGCTGAAAAGCATCGCCGATGACATCAGCGCCGCCTTCGGTGATTTGATCAGCTCCAACCAGATGACCGTGCGCGGCAACGAGTTGTGGGTCGAGATCGAGCTCAATTCCAGCCTGTTGTTTGGCAGCGGCGACGCCATGCCGAGCGACATCGCGTTCAACATCATCGACAAGGTCGCGGCCATCCTCAAACCGTTCGACAACCCGATCCACGTCGAAGGCTTCACCGACGATCAACCGATCCGCACCGCGCAGTACCCGACCAACTGGGAACTGTCTTCGGCGCGTTCGGCGAGCATCGTGCGGATGCTCGCCATGCAGGGCGTGAACCCTGGGCGACTGGCGTCGGTGGGCTACGGCGAATTCCAGCCAGTGGCCAACAACGCCACGGTCGAAGGCCGGGCGAAGAACCGTCGTGTGGTGCTGGTGGTGTCGCGCAATCTCGATGTGCGCCGCAGCCTGACGGGCACCGGAACCGCCAATGCGCAACCGGACGCGGCGTTGAAGCGCGCTGGCACACAAACTGCACCGACCCCGGTCAAGACGCCGGGACGCGAGAGTGCCGTCAATTCTCCGTCGCCCGCATTAACACGCTGAAGCATGTCTCGGTCAATCAACCTGGCCGGGAGGAACGAACTGAATGAGAGTCTGGGCAGTCGCCAATCAAAAGGGTGGTGTCGGTAAAACCACATCCTCCATCGCTTTAGCCGGATTGCTGGCCGAGGCGGGCAAGCGCGTGGTTGTGGTCGATCTCGACCCGCACGGCTCGATGACCAGCTATTTCGGCTACGACCCCGACAGCCTGGAACACAGCAACTACGACCTGTTTCTGCACAAGGGCAGCGTGCCGCACGGCCTGCCGGGGCAGTTGCTGTTGTCGACCAGCGACGAACGCATTTCCCTGCTGCCATCGAGCACCGCACTGGCCACCCTTGAGCGCCAGTCGCCGGGGCAGAGTGGCTTGGGTCTGGTGATCGCCAAGAGTCTGGCGCAACTGTGGCAGGACTTCGATTACGCGATCATCGACAGCCCGCCGTTGCTCGGTGTGCTGATGGTCAACGCCCTCGCGGCGAGCCAGCAATTGGTGATCCCGGTGCAGACCGAGCACCTCGCCGTGAAAGGTCTGGAGCGCATGGTCAACACCCTGGCGATGATCAATCGCTCGCGCAAACAGCCGTTGCCGTTCAGCATCGTGCCGACCCTGTTTGACCGCCGCACGCAGGCGTCGATGGGCACCTTGCGCGTGCTGCGTGACAAATTCCCCGACGACATCTGGCACGGCTACATCCCGGTCGATACCCGTCTGCGCGACGCCAGCCGGGCGGGCGTCACGCCTTCGCAATTCGACGGCAAGAGCCGTGGCGTGCTGGCCTACCGCGCGCTGCTCAAGCACCTGCTCGCGCAGCAACTTGTTCCGCAGGTGGCCTGAGATGATTTCGATCTGTTTGCCCGAACCCTGTGGGAGCGAGCCTGCTCGCGAAGCAGACAACGCGGTTTCCCTGTCAGGCGCTGATCACCGATGAACCGCCCAGTGAAACTCACGTCACGTCCGCAACAGGCCTTGCAGTCCTATCTGGAAGACCTGCTGCTCGACTTGCCCGAGGACTTGCCTGCGCCGGTCGAAGCGCTGCCGCCAGTCGTCGAACCGGCGCAGCCTGATGTGGTGGAAAGCACCGAGGCCATGGACGAGTTCCAGGCCGCGGTGCTGGAAGAGCAGGCCCGTGACGCGCAGAAATCTGCCGGCCCGGTCGCCGCGCCCGCTGCTGCCCCGGTGGCCAAAGCACCGGTGGCGCTGATCGATGAACCGCGTGCGCCACTGTCGACACTGGCGCCGCTGCTGCAAACACAATTATTGACCGTGCCGGAACCCGAACCGGAGCCAGAACCCGCGCCGCAGATTGCTGAGCCGCAGGTGCTGGTCCCGCCGCTGGTCGAAGTGCATCTGCCGCCGAACAACCCGCCGCCACCGGTCGAGCCCGATGGCCGTCCGGCCTGGGCTGCCGAAGCCTTCGAATGCTTGCTGTTCGATGTTGCCGGGTTGACCCTGGCGGTGCCGCTGGTGTGCCTTGGCTCGATCTATTCGCTGGCCGGCCACGAGCTGACGCCGCTGTTTGGCCAGCCGGAGTGGTTCCTCGGCATTCTGCCGAGCCAGGCCGGTAATTTGAAAGTCTTGGACACCGCGCGCTGGGTCATGCCGGATCGTTATCGCGATGACTTTCGGCAGGGCCTGCAATACGTGATTTCGGTACAAGGTTACGAGTGGGGGCTGGCGGTGCATCAGGTCAGCCGCTCGTTGCGCCTGGACCCGAATGAAATCAAATGGAGAAGTCACCGGGGTCAGCGGCCATGGCTCGCCGGCACCGTGATCGAGCACATGTGTGCATTGCTTGACGTATCCGCGCTGGCCGAGTTGATCGCCAGCGGCGGGGCAAAGCACTTGAGTGGCAACAAGCCGCTACATAAACCGACATAGCAGCCGACATAACAATCAGGCGATGGCATTTTCCAGTGCCACCACACAGAACACACACCGCCCGGGGCGGTTTTTTCGAGGGGTCAGGGTATGAGTAGTCAGGCGTCGAATGCAAAAGGTTCTGAAGATCCGATCCTGCAATGGGTGACCTTCAAACTGGATAACGAAACCTACGGCATCAACGTGATGCGCGTGCAGGAAGTGCTGCGCTACACCGAGATCGCGCCGGTGCCGGGTGCACCGAGCTACGTGCTGGGCATCATCAACCTGCGCGGCAACGTGGTCACCGTGATCGACACCCGTCAGCGCTTCGGCCTGCACAGCGGCGAGATCAGCGACAACACCCGTATCGTCATCATCGAAGCCGACAAGCAAGTCGTCGGCATCATGGTCGACAGCGTCGCCGAAGTGGTTTACCTGCGTCAGTCGGAAATCGAAACCGCACCGAACGTCGGTAACGAAGAGTCGGCCAAGTTCATCCAGGGCGTGTGCAACAAGAACAACGAACTGCTGATTCTGGTCGAGCTGGACAAGATGATGAGCGAAGAAGAATGGTCGGAACTGGAGAGCATCTGATTTGATTCTCGAGGTTGCGGTAATTGTTCTGTTCCTGTTCTGGGCCGGCACGCTGGCGATGTTCGTCTCGTACATCAAGGCGCAGCGAGTGATCGCTGCACAGCAGGCCCAGGGTGATGCGCTGCGTGATCAGCGCATCAAGGAACTGGCCAAACGCGTCGACGATTACCAGAACGGCAACGTGCGCATGGGCGAGGCCCTGCACGAGTTGCGCGCGGTGGTAAGCCCGTTGCCGGACAAGATCGTTGCCCTGGAACAACGCGACCCGTCGAGCCTGTCATTCGCCCAGGCGGCGAAACTGGTAGGCATGGGCGCCAGCGTCGATGAACTGACTCAGTCGTGCGGGTTGACCCAGGCTGAAGCGGAGTTGATGCGCAAGTTGCACAAGGGCAGCTAGGAGCTTCAGGCTTCGAGCGGCAAGCTAGACCAAAAGATCGCAGCCTTCGGTAGCGCCTACAAAAATCTCATGTAGGTGTTGCCGAAGGCTGCGATCTTTTCATTTGCGCATAAAGTACCGCCTGTCGGGACTGTCAGATCTTACAGTAGATAACGATGTTCCATGCTCAACATACTCGAAATTAATTCAATTTCATCCGGGTATGAATATGAAACTTATACTGCTATTGCCTTTGGTTTTTTCCGCCACTGTTAACGCCATGTCTGGTCAGGCGTTGGTGACGGATATGAATGCCCGATACAAAAGCACTGTATCGCAGTGTTCAAACGGAACACCTGCCTACTATTGCTCCGGTGTTCTTCTGCGGGCGGTGGATTACAGTACGAGTTTCGAGTTCTGGGATTACGGATTCAAGGCGACAACCCTCGGTTCTGTTGCGTTTACTTATATCCGCTCGGATGTGGGCAGTACGACGTTGAACGGAAACAGAAAAAGCGGGTTCATCCTGAAAGATCAAACGTCAGCTCTAGTTGACGACAAGGCACTGAATCTGCGCTGCATATATCCTTTCCCGACTGAATCACTTGATGCTCGCGCCGAGCATGGATGTGGGTTTGCGCCTAAATCGGCGCTACTGAATGTGGATCTGGCCAATTGCGCCAAGCTCGCGGTACCGGCTACAACAGCAGGGGCATGGCTGAAAAACTTTCAGGAGCATGGTTCGCTGCCCAAGAATCAATGTTCTTTGAGCACTGTGGTTGCGGTCCAGTTCAAGGCTACTCTGGAAGCTCACAAATTGGTGAGCGCGGCTTGGACGACTAAACCTACTGAAGTCCTGATAGAGACGTGGGACAGAAGTAGACCGGAAAAGCTGCCATTAGAGGCGCTGTTTTATGAAAGCTCAGCGCCGGAAAAGTTGGCAGATGCACAGAGATTTCAACGGGAATACTATTTAGAAACATCGCTGTATGTACCAATCGTGAGACTGAACCTCACAGCAGTGAATGCAAATGTATTCAGCTACTCGACTACTGATCAGGTGTTCGGTCAATCGGCAGCCGAACGTTTGAACAATAAATATGCCAACGTAGCAAACGACTGTGGAGGCCGGGCTGCTTACTATTGCAGTGGTGTGATTATGAGGGTGACCGGCACTAGTCCTAAATACCATGCTTGGGACCCGAGTCCACACTCGATAAAAACAGGCGGCGTGTCGTTCTCCTATTTTCGAAAGGATTTAGGCATCGAAACTCTGGTGTGGGGCGAAACTCAAGGGTTTATTTTCAAGGATTTTGATACTGCCGAGAAATTGGGTAGTTATTCCACGCCCCTGTTATGTTCGTATCCATCTGATGCGAATACATTTAGTCGGCCAACCGATAGGGGATGTGGCCCGAATGATTACTACCCGCAAACCAGTCGTTCATGTCCACAAGTGGGCGTGACGACAATTGAACAATGGAAAGTCCATTATCGTTCAGTGGGTGGGTCAGGTTATTTTTCTCAAAGAAATAGGAATCAATGCGGTTTTGCAGCTGATAAGAGTCAGTTCGCGTTAAGTCTACAAGCTCGGAATAATTTCGAGCGGCCAGCGGAAGAGCGGCCATACCATAATGAAGTGATGTTGAGAACTTGGCCGGAGGGGATACCTGCGCAATTACCTATTGCGGCTTTTTTTTACCTGTTTAACCAATCTCGTGCAGTAGGGGTGGAGGGGGCGAAATATGCGCAGCAAGATTATTTTAATGTTACAGGGGGCTTGTTGCCGGTTATACGGGTTACTTTGATCGATGGCTCGCCGACTGCATTCAGTTTTCATGAGGATGAGCAGTCGGAAATCTGGAAGTAAGCTTCGAAAAAACTTTATGGTTTACCGGCTTTTAAAGTGTTGATTTCTCTCCTTTTCAATGTTTTTTGAGGCTGAAAGAATGAAATGTCTTTTATGTTTATTTTCACTGTTTGTCGCGCAGGCTAGTGCCATGTCTGGTCAGGCGTTGGTGACGGATATGAATGCCCGATACAAAAGCACTGTATCGCAGTGTTCAAACGGAACACCTGCCTACTATTGCTCCGGTGTTCTTCTGCGGGCGGTGGATTACAGTACGAGTTTCGAGTTCTGGGATTACGGATTCAAGGCGACAACCCTCGGTTCTGTTGCGTTTACTTATATCCGCTCGGATGTGGGCAGTACGACGTTGAACGGAAACAGAAAAAGCGGGTTCATCCTGAAAGATCAAACGTCAGCTCTAGTTGACGACAAGGCACTGAATCTGCGCTGCATATATCCTTTCCCGACTGAATCACTTGATGCTCGCGCCGAGCATGGATGTGGGTTTGCGCCTAAATCGGCGCTACTGAATGTGGATCTGGCCAATTGCGCCAAGCTCGCGGTACCGGCTACAACAGCAGGGGCATGGCTGAAAAACTTTCAGGAGCATGGTTCGCTGCCCAAGAACCAATGCTCGTTGAGTACTGTGGTAGCCGCGCAATTCAAAGCCAGCCTCGAAGCGCATAAACTTGTTGATGCCAACTGGACGGCCAAGCCGCTAGAGGTTTTGGTTCAGACCTGGGATGAAACCAAGCCAGAGCTATTACCTGTAGAGGCGGTATTCTATGATGGCTCGACTCCAGCAAAATTGGCAGATGCACAGAAGTTTCAACGTGATTATTATTTGGCGACCTCGCTTTATATACCCATCGTCAAGTTGAATTTATCTGCATCTGACAAGAATGTGTTCAGTTTTTCCAGTGCAGAGCAGGTTTATGGGCAGACAGTAGCGGAGCAGCTGAATGCCCGTTTCTTGGATGTTTCAAACGATTGCAGTGGAAGATCTGCTTATTTTTGTAATGGCATATTGATCAGGGCAGCAAAGGCAACAAGCAGTTATCACGCTTGGGATCCCAGTCCCAACTCGATCACCCGCAACGGGGTGTCTTTCTCTTTCCTTCGCAAGGACCTAAAGGTGAAGGCACTTTATAACGCGGAGCAGCATGGTTTCATATTCAAGTCTATGGACTTTGCCATCAAGTCGAATTCACAACCTGTGACGGTACGTTGCTCATTTCCCGGAGATGGCGCAGCTGGAACGTATAGGGCGCAATACTGTGGGCGCCACCAGTATTTTCCAAATGAAGGCGATTCTTGTGAAGAAATGAATATTCTTACCCTTGATGCATGGAAAGCACACTATCACTCGGTCAGCGGGACGGCGAATCGCCTTTATCATCAGTGCAGTCTAGGTCCTGACAAAGCGCAGTTCACAATTTTTTTACAAGGACGAAGCCATTTTGAACACGCCGCTGATCTTGATTGGGCCAATGAAGTCGTTATCGCTCCATGGCCTGCAGGTATTCCGCAGAAGCTACCCTTGGAGGCGTTCGTTTATGTTTATTCCTCCACTCCGGCGGCTGCTTTGAATGGTGCCCGCTTCATGCAAAATGATTATTTTGAGCAAACAAGCAGTTACCTCCCCATTATACGGCTGACCTTCAACGGAGAGGCCGCATCATTTAGTTTTCATTTGGATGAACAGATAATTTCGCCAGTCGGGAAGCAGACGCACCAATGAGTTTTGAAGTGTGAGATCGAGGATGATTTTGCCGGGTTTGTAGCAGGATTGGTAATTGAGCTCGGTGTTTAAGTCTTGGTCAGAGGATGAAAATATGGAATGTAAGTCAAATTTCATTCCATGTTTTGAGTGTTTTCAAGGCTTGTTCATAGTGTTGCGCGCAGCAGTCGGGAGAACATCAGGTTATCGCCAGAGGCCGATCGATGAAGGCTGTAATTAATCAGTACCTCCTTGCCTCTATTTTCTGAGCGCCATTGCTCAGGAATGCTGAAGTTCATCGAAGAATCGTTCTGGATGGGCAGAGCTGACAGACGCCTCGCTATCGATTGCATCGACGACCTCCAGGATCGGAATGATCAGGTTTATCGGGGAAGGTTTTGCAATGGTCAATGTCTCGGTTCGGAAGGTATGCCGGCCCGAAGCGAAGCGTACTTTCAGGGTATGTCCTGCAACCATCCCGGTGTAATGGGGCACCTGCACATTGATGTAATGTCGGCCATACACATTGTTAAAATTCAGCTGGTCCGCCGGCGCTTCGAGTACCTTCGGGCGACGCAGATCCCATGACATCTGTTCAATAGCCATGCTTGACACTCCTTGCCTGATGTCTGCGCAATCGTGGATTGCACTGTTGTTTACAGCACCACTCTCAATACCTGGGAGAACTGGCTCTGTTCGTTTGAACCGGTTTGGTGAACGCTGTAGTTGATCAGCACAGTTGTTCCTTTGTTTTCATTCAGCCATACAGTCGGGATCGAAAACGCCGCCGTGTTATCGGGATGCATGTTCTGCCATTCCGTCCTGCGCGTAACGACTCCGCCCCAGCGCACTCGGGCCTGGTATCCGTCAGTCATTGCCGGATAACGTACGGTGACCAGGGTTTGGTCAGATGAAAATCTCGGTGGAGGTAGTTCGAACGGTTGAACATCTATTTTCAGTTGCAATGGTTCAGCGCGATGCAATGGGCCGTTGATAAAAGTGCGAACCGTAAAGTTGACAGGCACGGTACTTCCAATGGAATCCACAACTTCCATACGTGGAACCAAGATATTCATTGCACCGACCGCCGCTACGGTGGTGATGTCGCTGTCGTAGACATGACGCTCTGATGCCCAACGCACACGAACGGTTTGCCCGATCGCCATCCCCACGTATTGCTGAACCTGGACGGTGACGTGTCGTGCTTCATAAATATCGGCCATCTTCAGGCGATCATGATTTTCGCCGTAAGCCTCCAGTACCTTGGGCGGCTTGAGAACGATCGTGGTTTTGATGTTCACGGTTTTTGCGTCGGACGTGAGTTTTTCCTCGGAGCGTTCTACGCGCAACGTAATGCTGACGACACTCTGGTCGCTTTCATTGACCCATCCGGGGGGAATTGGAAACGCAAGGTCGCCGCTTCCCGAATAGGTCATCGGGTCCGTCTCATGTTCCGTACGCCCTTGCCATTGAACCCGGACATTGTCGCCGGCGACCAGTCCGACGCCTGAAGCAATCACCTGGACATTCTCGACAAAAGCCGGGTCCAGCACTCCTGCCTCTTCACCCGTCACGGTCGGCGCCGGGATTTTTTTAACGCGGACATTGACTTCAGTGGCAACGGACCACGCCGCGTGGTCATGCGGCCGGTTCCCGCAACGATCAATCACCTGGTAAGTAACCAAGTGTTTGCCATCCCCTGCACGCTTGATCAGATACTCATCAAACGTAAGCAGGATCGGATGATTTTGCGGATCACTGGCTTGCTCTGGCGTGACTGGATAGTAGATTACCTGCTCATCATTACCCCATCGCGCGACGATTCGGTCGTATACAGAGATGTTCTGATAGGACGCGATACGCTTGACAATGCCTTGCTTCGCCATCTCATTGTCAATGCCGGCCGTGATGTCCGGGATGAGCGTGTAGGGCAGTCCGGGATGACCAGATGGTTCCGGTTTGTCGAGTACTCCCCCTGGCAGCGCGCGTTTGACCAATATCTTGAGATTGACCGAGTCCGACTCGTTGCCGCTGCGGCGCTTGACGCGATAAAACACCGGAAAGGCGGCGCCATCCTGGATTTGGCTGGACGGGATACGAAAGTGTACGGGGAGGTTAAGTTTTTCTGGCGTATCGATAAACTCGGTGCGGACGGGGGTTATTTCGTCTTTCCAGAAAAGGAAGCATTTGTCGCCTATTTCCTGGTAAAGCCAGGGATCTACGATAACGAGTAAATCAGCGGTCAGGGCGGCGGCACCGAGGCCACCGTCATACCCCTCATCGCCGTCGATCGGCTTGACCAGCCCAGTTATATCCGGCGGGTATAACTGTGTGGAAGAGGTACTTGCAAACGTTTTTTTCGAGTCTGACTTCAAGGTCATCGGAGCGCTCCTGAAAGACGTATCGCCGGTATCGCGTTGATACCGGCGCTGTGGTCCTATCTGGAGCTACGACGAACTTTCATGCAACTGTCAGATCTGACAGTCGCGACGAATGGCTGGAGGCAGACTGCTCAGGCCCTCATGGACCTGATTTCAATAATCATTCCCGCGTGCGGTGATGTCCTTCTCGACCATCGGCGCGTTCGGGTCCTGTCCCTCGGGGAATTTGCCTTTCAGGTTCCAGGCAAACGCGATGATCTCGGCGATGGTGCGATAGAGCTCTTCGGGAATGCTGTCGCCCAGTTCCATCCGCGCCAGCAGGCGCACCAGTTCAGGGTTCTCGTAGATCGGCACTTCGTAATCGCGGGCGATGCGCAGGATCTCTTCGGCCAGTTCCTCGTCGCCCTTGGCGGTGAGGGTCGGGGCGTGGTTGCCGTCGTATTTGAGGGCGATGGCCTGGCGTGGAGCAGTGGAATCGTTCATGCGGTTTCGTCGACCCAGCGGTGTTCGAGGCGGGTTTGGTTGCCTTGCGGCGGCGTGCCGTGGTGGCAGTCGAGGTCGCCGACGTTGAGCCCGGAATCGAGCAAGCGCTGGCGCAAGGCAAACAGATTGTTCTCGATCAGATCGGCGGTGTACGGTCGCTCGGCCCACAGCTGACTGGACAGGCTGCCGGCGATCAGTTGCGCCTGAATCTGCATCGGCCCGAGCGGTTCCAGATCGAAGGCCAGATCGACGCGCCACAACTGCTGTTTGGCTTCGCGCTCATCGCGGCGTTCGTGGGGCTGCGGCTCGCGCTCCGGCGCTTCTTCACGCTGGAACTTGACCTGCAACGGCACGATGTCCTGCAAATTGCGCATCGGGATTTCCAGCTGCCAGGTGCTGAGCAGGCGGCCATCGTCGGTGACGCCGGTCTGTTCCAGGCTCGACAACTGATGGCTTTGCAGACGCGACACCGCTGCGGCGGCGAGGCGCAGCAGTTGTTCGAGATCACCTTCGCCTTCCAGTTTTGCCAGCAGTCGTTCGGGCAATGGGAAGCTGCTCGGCACCGGTTTGGCGCTGACCTGGCCGAGGGTGCCGAGGGCGTTCCGGACGAAACTCGGCAGCGCCTGCGCCAAGGTGTTGGCAGCGATGATCGCATTGAAATTGGTGTTGCTTGGCAGGCCCGGGGTCAGTTGCGCGATCAGTTTGAGCAGGTCGGCCTTCATGTCCGGGGCGAGCGTGGGATTTTGTCCGCCGAGCAATTTCGCTTCAAGGAACGCGCCGCTGTTGGCCAAGGCCAGCGCCACGCCTTTGGCGGTGCTCATTTGTTGCACGTCCGGCAGGCTGGCGAGCAGCTTGTCGACCACCGCGCGCAGATCGGCCGAGGTCTGGTCAGTCGCCGGTGGCAGATTTTGCAACATCTTCAGCAGGCCATCGAGCGAGCCCTGGCGACTTTGCTGACCGAGCAATTGCTGACTCACCGCCAGTTGTTCCTGACGGCTGCTCAGCGGCACGAATTTGAGGGTTTGCGCATCCTGCACCTGCGCCGACAACAAGGTGCCGATGCGCAGCGGCTGCGGGCTGTCGACGGTCAAGGTGCTGCCGCTCAATGCGGTGTTGAGCAGGGTGACCATCGAGCGAAATACCGCCGCTTGCCCCGGCGTCTGCGGCAGTGCCTGCGAGGTCACGACTTTGCCTTGCAGCAAGGTGCCGGCGGGCAATTGCGCGGTATCGATGCGGGTCAGGGTGGCGACGCTGCTGGCGATCGCTTGCTGCACGGTGATTGCCAGATTGCCGGCCGACGGCTGAGTGATCGCCAGGTTGGTGCCCTGTGGCAACGGCAGGTTGCTGCTGGCCTGTACGGTGGTCTGACGGCCGCTGTCGAGGGTCACTTTGAGCAACAATTCAAAGGTCTGATCGGCCTGCTTGAGCGACAACACCTCAGCCTTGGCGCTTTGCCCCGCGCTTATCAAGCCCTCGACCGGCGTCAGCAGCTTGAGCAGTTCACCCATCTGCGGGCGAGCGCTCGCCGGCACGGTGGGCGGCAGCGGGAGGATGTTCATTTCGCCTGTCATACGCGGACACAACCTGAGGAAATTGCGCTCTTGAGAGTAAGGCACGGCATGTATAATGCCGCGCGTCGTGCGCTTCGTTCAAAAAACCTGGCAATTGTTTGATCCAGCTCGCCAGTTCGAGCGATCAAAGCATCTATGCTGCATCTCTTTAACGGCCGCTCCAGAGCCGACTTGAACCGTATAAGGCCCGTGATCCCTTGACCAGTCCTGTCCTGCAAACCGTTGCCCTGGCGTGTGAACGCGATCTGCGGCTGCTTTTCGAAAACCTCGAATTGCGCCTGGCCAGTGGCGACATGGTGCAGATCAGCGGCCCCAACGGCAGCGGCAAGACCAGTCTTTTACGTCTGCTCGCCGGTTTGATGCAACCCACCGACGGCCAGGTGCTGCTCAACGGTCAGCCGCTGGCCGAGCAACGCAGCGAACTGGCGCGAAACCTGTTGTGGATCGGCCACGCCGCCGGGATCAAGGATCTGCTCACCCCCGAAGAAAACCTCTCGTGGCTGTGCGCCTTGCATCATCCCGCCGAGCGCGAGGCGATCTGGCAGGCGCTGGCAGCGGTAGGATTGCGCGGTTTCGAAGACGTTCCCTGCCACAGCCTTTCCGCCGGCCAACAGCGCCGCGTGGCACTGGCGCGGTTGTATCTGGACAGCCCGCCGTTGTGGATTCTCGACGAACCGTTCACCGCGCTGGACAAGCAGGGCGTTGCGCAACTGGAAGAGCATCTGGCCGGCCATTGCGAACGCGGCGGCCTGGTGGTGCTGACCACCCACCACACCCTGAGCCGTATGCCGGCCGGTTATCGCGACATCGATCTGGGGAAATGGGCGGTATGAGTGTCTTCGGCCTGCTGCTTGCCCGCGAATCGCGACTGCTGTTCCGCCGCCCGGCGGAGCTGGCCAATCCGCTGATTTTCTTTGCCATCGTCATTGCCCTTTTCCCGCTGGCCGTCGGCCCGGAAACTCAAGTCTTGCAAAACCTGTCCCCGGGGTTAGTCTGGGTGGCGGCGTTGTTGTCGGTCCTGCTGTCGCTGGACGGATTGTTTCGCAGTGACTTCGAAGACGGCTCGCTGGAACAGTGGGTCCTTTCGCCGCACCCGCTGCCGCTTCTGGTCCTGGCCAAGGTGCTGGCACACTGGCTGTTCTCCGGTCTGGCACTGGTGCTGCTGTCGCCTTTGCTGGCGCTGATGCTCGGGTTGCCGGCCGCGTGCCTGCCGGTGCTGCTGCTGTCGTTGTTGCTCGGTACGCCGGTGTTGAGCCTGCTCGGTGCAGTCGGCGCGGCGCTGACGGTCGGGCTGAAGCGCGGCGGTCTGTTGCTGGCGCTGCTGATTCTGCCGTTGTACATCCCGGTGTTGATCCTTGGCAGCGGCGCGTTGCAAGCGGCGCTGCAAGGCATGCCGGCGACCGGATACCTGTTGTGGATGGCCAGCCTCACAGCGCTGGCGATCACCCTGACACCCTTTGCAATAGCCGCTGGCCTGAAGATCAGCGTCGGCGAATAATAATGAGGCCTGGTCAAAAATTGACCACTTCTTCCAGAAGAAAGGCATGACCCTCTGCCAGCTCGCGATGATGAGCGGCAACCGTGATGGAAACAGTATGAACTGGACCTGGTTTCACAAGCTCGGCTCGCCCAAGTGGTTCTACGGCATCAGCGGCAAATTTCTGCCGTGGTTGAGCATTGCAGCGTTGCTGCTGATCGGCGTTGGCGTGGTCTGGGGTCTGGCCTTCGCGCCGCCGGATTACCAGCAAGGCAACAGCTTTCGCATCATCTATATCCACGTACCTGCAGCGATGCTCGCCCAGTCGATCTACGTAATGCTCGCCGTGTGCGGCGTGGTCGGGTTGGTGTGGAAGATGAAACTGGCCGATGTCGCCCTGCAATGCGCCGCACCGATCGGTGCGTGGATGACCGCCGTGGCGCTGGTTACCGGGGCGATCTGGGGCAAACCGACCTGGGGGTCGTGGTGGGTGTGGGATGCGCGCCTGACCTCGATGCTGATTCTGCTGTTTCTGTATTTCGGCGTGATCGCGCTGGGCAATGCCATCAGCAACCGCGAGAGCGCCGCCAAGGCCTGCGCGGTGCTGGCGATTGTTGGCGTGATCAACATTCCGATCATCAAATACTCGGTGGAGTGGTGGAACACCCTGCACCAGGGCGCGACGTTCACCCTCACGGAAAAGCCGGCGATGCCGGCGGAAATGTGGCTGCCGCTGCTGCTGACGGTGCTGGGTTTCTACTGCTTCTTCGGCGCCGTGCTGTTGCTGCGCATGCGTCTTGAAGTGCTCAAGCGCGAGGCCCGCGCCAGTTGGGTGAAGACCGAAGTGCAGCAGAGTCTGGAGGCGGTGCGATGAGTTTTGCTTCATTCGGCGATTTTCTCGCCATGGGCCATCACGGCCTGTATGTCTGGTCGGCCTACGGCATCTGTCTGGCGGTGCTGGCCCTCAACGTGGTGGCGCCGATTGCGGCGCGCAAGCGTTATCTGCAACAAGAGGCGCGTCGTCTGCGCCGGGAGAACGGCAAGTGAATGCGCTGCGCAAAAAACGTCTGATCATCATTCTGGCGATTCTGGTCGGAGTGGGCGCTGCTGTCGGCCTGGCCCTGAGCGCGCTGCAGGAAAACATCAATCTGTTTTACACGCCGACGCAGATCGCCAACGGCGAAGCGCCGCAAGACACGCGCATCCGCGCCGGCGGCATGGTCGAGGCCGGTTCGCTGCAACGCTCCAAGGATTCGCTGGACGTCAAATTCGTCGTCACCGACTTCAACAAATCCGTGACCATCGCCTATCGCGGCATCCTCCCGGATCTGTTCCGTGAAGGGCAGGGCATTGTCGCCCTCGGCAAGCTCAACGCTGATGGCGTGGTGGTCGCCGATGAAGTGCTGGCCAAGCACGACGAGAAGTACATGCCGCCGGAAGTGACCAAAGCGCTGAAGGACAGCGGTCAATCCGCACCGACGCCTGTGAAGGAGGGTTGATCGATGGCCGCCGCACTGTTTATTCCGGAGCTGGGCCACCTGGCCATGATCCTCGCGCTGTGTTTTGCACTGGTCCAAGCGCTGGTGCCGATGCTCGGCGCGTGGCGCGGTGACCGCTTGTGGATGAGCCTGGCGCAACCGGCAGCGTGGGGCCAGTTTGCCTTTCTGCTGTTTGCCTTCGGCTGCCTGACCTACGCGTTCATGACCGACGATTTCTCGGTCGGCTACGTGGCGATGAACTCCAACAGCGCGCTGCCGTGGTACTACAAATTCAGCGCGGTGTGGGGCGCCCACGAAGGTTCGCTGCTGCTGTGGGCGTTGATCCTCGGCGGCTGGACCTTCGCCGTGTCGGTGTTCTCCCGGCAGTTGCCGCAAGTCATGCTCGCCCGCGTCCTGGCGGTGATGGGCATGATCAGCACCGGGTTCCTGCTGTTTCTGATTCTTACCTCAAACCCGTTCGCGCGGATCCTGCCGCAGATTCCCGCCGACGGTCGCGACCTCAACCCGTTGCTGCAAGACATCGGCCTGATCGTGCATCCGCCAATGCTGTACATGGGTTACGTCGGTTTCTCCGTAGCGTTCGCGTTCGCTATCGCCGCGCTGCTCGGCGGGCGTCTCGATGCGGCGTGGGCGCGCTGGTCGCGGCCATGGACCATCGTCGCCTGGGCCTTCCTCGGCATCGGCATCACCCTCGGTTCGTGGTGGGCGTACTACGAGCTCGGCTGGGGCGGCTGGTGGTTCTGGGACCCGGTGGAAAACGCCTCGTTCATGCCGTGGCTGGTCGGCACCGCGTTGATTCACTCGCTGGCGGTTACCGAAAAGCGTGGCGTGTTCAAGAGCTGGACGGTGTTGCTGGCGATCGCCGCGTTCTCGTTGAGCCTGCTCGGCACCTTCCTCGTACGCTCGGGCGTGCTGACTTCGGTGCATGCCTTCGCTTCGGATCCCGAGCGCGGCGTGTTCATCCTGATTTTCCTGCTGTTCGTGGTCGGCGGTTCGCTGACGCTGTTTGCGCTGCGTGCGCCGGTGGTGAAAAGTCAGGTTGGCTTCAACCTGTGGTCGCGCGAGACTTTGCTACTGGGCAACAACCTGGTGCTGGTCGTCGCTGCATCGATGATCCTGCTTGGCACGTTGTATCCGCTGATTCTTGATGCCATCAGCGGCGCCAAGCTCTCGGTCGGCCCGCCATACTTCAACGCGTTGTTCATTCCGTTGATGGCGTTGCTGATGCTGGTCATGGCGATCGGCGTGATCGTGCGCTGGAAGGACACGCCAGTGAAATGGCTGGCGAGCATGCTCACTCCGGTGTTGCTCGGCAGCGTCGCATTGGCCGTGGTGGCCGGCGTGGCGTACGGCGATTTCAACTGGGCAGTGATCGCGACGTTCCTGCTGGCGGCGTGGGTGTTGCTCGCCGGCGTGCGCGATCTGTTCGACAAGACTCGGCACAAAGGCCTGATCAAAGGTCTGCCGACGCTGACCCGCAGCTATTGGGGCATGCAGATCGCCCACCTCGGCATCGCCGTGTGCGCGCTGGGCGTGGTGTTGTCGAGCCAGAACAGTGCCGAGCGCGACCTGCGTCTGGCACCGGGCGAGTCGATGGATCTGGCCGGTTATCAGTTCGTCTTCGAAGGCGCCAAGCATTTCGAAGGGCCGAATTTCACCTCGGACAAAGGCACCATCCGCGTCATTCGTGACGGCGAGGAAATCAGCGTGCTGCACCCGGAAAAACGTCTGTATACCGTGCAGAACTCGGTTATGACCGAAGCCGGCATCGATGCCGGTTTCACCCGCGATCTCTACGTCGCCCTCGGCGAGCCGCTGGATAACGGCGCCTGGGCCGTGCGCGTACACGTCAAACCGTTCGTGCGCTGGATCTGGTTCGGCGGCTTGCTCACCGGATTGGGTGGTTTGCTGGCGGCGCTGGATCGGCGTTATCGGGTCAAGGTGAAAAGCAAAGTGCGCGAAGCGCTGGGCATGACGGGAGCGGCGGCATGAGGCGTTGGTTGATGTTGTTGCCGCTGGCGATTTTTCTGCTGGTGGCGGTGTTTCTTTATCGTGGGCTGTATCTGGATCCGGCGGAGCTTCCGTCGGCGATGATCAACAAGCCGTTCCCGGAGTTTTCCCTGCCGAGTGTGCAGGGTGACAAGACGCTGACCAAGGCCGACATTCTCGGCAAACCGGCGCTGGTCAATGTCTGGGGCACCTGGTGCATCTCCTGCCGCGTCGAGCACCCGGTGCTGAACAAACTCGCCGAGCGCGGCGTGGTGATCTACGGCATCAACTACAAGGACACCAATGCCGACGCCTTGAAATGGCTGGCCGAGTTTCACAATCCGTATGCGCTGGATATTCGTGACGACGAGGGTTCGCTGGGCTTGAATCTTGGTGTCTACGGCGCGCCGGAAACCTTCTTCATCGACGCCAAAGGCATCATCCGCGACAAGTTCGTCGGGGTGATCGACGAGCAGGTCTGGCGCGAAAAACTCGCAGCCAAGTATCAGGCGCTGGTCGATGAGGCCAAGCCATGAAGCGTTTTCTCGCAGCAGTGGTGTTGGGCTTGAGCCTGGCTGGTGTCGCCCATGCGGCCATCGACACCTACGAATTTGCCAAAGAGGGCGACCGCGAGCGTTTCCGCGAACTGACCAAGGAACTGCGCTGCCCCAAATGCCAGAACCAGGACATCGCCGACTCCAACGCACCGATTGCCGCCGACCTGCGCAAAGAGATTTTCCGCATGCTAGGCGAGGGCAAGGACAATCAGCAGATCATCGACTTCATGGTCGATCGCTACGGTGATTTCGTCCGCTACAAACCGGCGCTCAATGCCAAGACCGCGCTGCTGTGGTTCGGCCCGGCCGGGCTGCTGCTCGGTGGTTTCGTGGTGATCGCGCTGATCGTGCGCAGGCGTCGCGGGCAACGCGCCGAAACGCCGTCATCGCTGTCTGCCGAAGAACGTCAGCGCCTCGACCAACTGTTGGATAAAAACCAAGAATGATTGATTTCTGGCTCGCCGCAGGGCTGTTGCTTCTGGTCGCCCTGAGTTTTCTGCTGATCCCGGTACTGCGCGAACGCCGCGCCCAGCGGGAAGAAGATCGCACCGCGTTGAACGTCGCGCTGTACCAGGAACGGGTGGCCGAGCTGCAAGCGCAGCAGGCCGAGGGCGTGCTCGACGCCGCGCAACTGGACAGCGGCCGCGCGGAAGCTGCGCGTGAACTGCTCGCCGACACCGAAGGCGCCGCCGCGCCGCGTGTCTCGCGCCTGGGTAAACCGTTGCCGCTGCTGGCCGCTGTGCTGGTACCGGTGCTGGGCCTCGGTCTGTACCTGCATTTCGGCGCCGCCGACAAGGTCGAACTGACCCGCGAATTCGCTCAGGCACCGCAGTCGATGGAAGAGATGACCCAGCGTCTGGAACGTGCGGTTGCCGCACAACCGGATTCCGCTGAAGGTCTGTATTTCCTCGGCCGTACCTACATGGCTCAGGACCGCCCGGCAGACGCGGCGAAGATGTTCGAACGCGCCGCCAACCTCTCCGGTCGCCAGCCGGAGCTGCTCGGCCAATGGGCGCAGGCGCAGTATTTTGCTGACGGTAAAAAGTGGTCGGAGCAGATTCAGAAACTGACCGACGAAGCGCTGAAGGCCGATCCGAAGGAAGTCACCAGCCTCGGTCTGCTCGGCATCGCCGCGTTCGAAGGCGAGCGTTATCAGGAGGCCATCGACTACTGGAATCGCCTGCTCGCGCAACTGCCGCCGGATGACAACTCTCGCGCTGCGCTGCAAGGCGGCATCGAGCGTGCCGCCGAACGCCTGACAGCCAGCGGTGGCCAGGTTGCCCAGGCAGCGGCGACGAAAGGCGCGTTGCTGACAGTCAGCGTTGATCTGGCCAGCGAACTCAAAGACAAGGTGCAACCGGGCGACAGCGTGTTCATCTTCGCCCGCGCCACTTCTGGCCCACCGGCGCCGCTGGCGGCCAAACGTCTGACCGTGGCTGACCTGCCGGTGACCGTCGAACTGGGCGATGCCGATGCAATGATGCCGCAGCTGAAACTGTCCAACTTCTCTGAAGTCCAACTGGTTGCGCGCATCTCACGGGCCGGTCAACCGACCTCCGGTGAGTGGATCGGTCGCAGCGGCCCACTGGCCAGCAGCACCACCGCGCCACAAAAACTGACTATCGACAGCCCGGACAAATAACCGGATCCAACAGGAAAGCACCGCCATGCACACCATCGCCCGCATCACAGTCCTCACACTGGCCCTGGGCTTGAGTGCATGTGCGGTACAACGCCCGGAACCGACCACCAGCCTGCCGCCGATCCCGCCGTCGCAGCCAAGCCCAACCCCGTCGACCTCGCCAAGCCCTGGCAAGAGCATCCCGGCCAAACCCGCCAAGCCCGTGCCACGTACCTCGGCCAGCTTCGCCCCGCCACCGGGCGGTAACAGCCACTGGGACCAGAAGCTCGGCGTCTACGTGCTCGACGACCAGACCAACACCTTCTACCGCCAGCGCACCTACTACCGCTGGAACAACGGCTGGAGCCGCTCGGTCAGCCCCAACGGCCCGTGGGAAGACACCAACATCCACGGCGTCCCGCCGGGGTTGGGCAAGAAGTTCGGGCAGTGATGAGAAACGGCGATCTTGGGATCGTCGTTTTTTCGTTTGCGGGGTATTGGAGTGCGGCGCAAAACCTGTAAGAGCGAGCCTGCTCGCGAAGGCGTCGGGTCAGTCAAATCAGCTGAGACTGAAACTCCGCTATCGCGAGCAGGCTCCCTCCTGCAGTAGTTTTCGGCGATGCCCTATTCCGCATCCGTCAAGAACCTGTGGGAGCGAGCTTGCTCGCGAAAGCGTCAGGGCAGTCAAATTATCTGTAACTGAAACACCGCTTTCGCGAGCAGGCTCGCTCCCACACTGGTTTTGTGCATTGCAGTGATTCGCAGGTCACCCAAAACCTGTGGGAGCGAGCTTGCTCGCGAAGCTTTTGAAGCCTTAAGCCGTGGCCAATGAAGCGCGTCGTGAAACACTCAGAAACCGCACCAACGCCAACAACGGAAACACGCTGCCAACAATCACGATCCACAACCAGCCGCCATGCTCGTACACCGCGCTGGCCACCGACGAGCCGAAGGCGCCGCCGATAAAGATGCTGGTCATGTACAGCGCGTTCAAACGGCCACGACTTTTCGCGTCCAGCGAGTACACCGCGCGTTGGCCGAGGACCATGTTCATCTGCACGCAGAAGTCCAGCACCACGCCGGTCACGGCCAGGCCGATGACGCTGTAGGCCGGGTGAATGAAGGCGGGGAGAAAGCTCAGGCTGGCGAAGAGCATGGCCAGCAGCGAGGCGATGCGTGTGTGACCGGCATCGGCGAGGCGGCCGCTGATTGGCGCGGCGATGGCACCGATGGCGCCGACCAGAGCGAAGATCGCGATTTCGCTTTGCGACAGGCCATGGTTGCGTGCAAGTTCCAGCGGCACGGCGGTCCAGAACAGGCTGAACGTGGCAAACATGCAGCCCTGGTAAAAGGCCCGCTGACGCAGCACCGGTTGCTGGCGCAGCAGCGTCCACAGCGAGCCGATCAACTGGCCATAAGTTGCGCTGTGATCCGGCTGGCGCTTGGGCACGGTCAGCGCCAGCACCACGCTGATTGCCGCCATCAACGCTGCGGCGATCATGAACATGGCGCGCCAGCCGAGGTGATCGGCGACCACACTCGACACCGGTCGCGCCAACAGAATGCCCAGCAGCAAACCGCCCATGATCCCGCCCACCACCCGGCCACGGGATTCTTCCGGCGCCAGATGCGCGGCCAGCGGAATCAGGATCTGCACCGACACCGAGCTGAAGCCGACCAGCAACGAGATCAGCAAGAACACATTCGGCTGATCGGTAAACGCCGCCGCCAGCAGGCTGGCGATTGCCACGAGGGTGGTGACGATCATCAACCGCCGGTTTTCCAGCAGATCGGCCAGCGGCACCAGGAAGAACAGGCCCAGCGCATAACCGATCTGCGTCAACGAGACGATGAAGCTGGCCATCGTGTCGGACAGGCCGATGTCCGGCGCGATCAGGCCGATGATCGGTTGTGCATAGTAGATGTTGGCAACGATGGCGCCGCAGCAGAAGGCGAACAGCAGCACCATGCCTCGGGTCATTGCGTGAGTGGTGGGCATAGGAATACTCGGGTCGGGCACAGGAAAGCGGTGAAGGCTAATGGACAACGCGGGTTGGCAGAAGACAGTTTCGGATGATAACTCTTATTACGTTGTGTAATGACTGATCGGTTGATCGAGGATAGTCGCGAGGGAGGTGGTCATAAGATTACTGTTCTCGCCCAAAAGCCCCTCACCCTAGCCCTCTCCCGGGGGGAGAGGGGACTGATTGGGGGATGCTTGGGATCCTGCCGATCTGAACGTTACTCGGTGAATCCATAATCGACTCGGTCTCGCAGGTCGATGTCTGACGCAAGGCACCTCGGTCGGCCCCCTCTCCCTCTGGGAGAGGGCTGGGGTGAGGGTAACCGGGCTCAACAAAAAGGCGACCTCAGTGGGTCGCCTCTTGTTTTTCAGAGCAAGCCTTATTGGCCCGTGTAAATCTGATCAAATACCCCACCATCATTGAAGTGCGTCTTCTGCACCGTGCGCCAGTCACCAAACGTTTTCTCCACCGAAAGGAAATCCACTCTCGGGAAACGGTCGGTGTACTTCGCCAGCACCGCCGGGTCACGCGGGCGCAGGTAGTTGGCCGCCGCAATTTCCTGACCTTCCGGCGACCACAGGTACTTCAGGTACTCATCAGCCGCAGCGCGCGAGCCCTTCTTGTCGACCACTTTGTCGACCACCGAAACCGGTGGCTCGGCTTCTGCGGAGACGCTTGGGTAGATAACTTCGAACTGATCGCGACCGAACTCGCGGGCGATCATTTCCGCTTCGTTTTCGAAGGTCACCAGTACGTCGCCGATCTGGTTGGTCATGAACGTGGTGGTGGCCGCGCGGCCACCGGTGTCGAGCACCGGCGCCTGCTTGAACAGCTTGCCGACGAAATCCTTGGCCTTGTTCTCGTCACCACCGTTTTTCAGTACATAGCCCCAGGCCGACAGGTAGGTGTAGCGGCCGTTACCCGAGGTTTTCGGGTTCGGCACAATCACCTGTACGCCGTCCTTGAGCAAGTCCGGCCAGTCTTTCAGCGCTTTCGGGTTGCCCTTGCGGACGATGAACACCGTCGCCGAGGTAAACGGCGCGCTGTTGTTCGGCAGGCGCGTGACCCAGTTGTCCGGGACCAGTTTGCCGTTGTCGGCGAGGGCATTGATGTCGGTGGCCATGTTCATGGTGATGACGTCAGCCGGCAGGCCGTCGATCACCGAACGCGCCTGCTTGCTCGAGCCGCCGAAGGACATCTGCACGGTGATGTTTTCGTTGTGCTCGGCTTGCCAGTGCTTCTGGAACGCAGTGTTGTAGTCCTTGTAGAAATCGCGCATCACGTCGTAGGAAACGTTGAGCAGCGTCGGTGCAGCCTGAGCGATGTTGGCCAAGGCCAGGCCGGCGGCGAGAAGTGAGGCGCCAAAGAGTTTTTTCACTGCGCATTCCTTGTTCTGTGGGGTGTCGTGTCAAAAATGAGGCGATTTGCCAGCGACTATAGCGGGCCACGCATAGTCGCTTAAAGATTAAAAAGCTCTGTGCTTATTCCACTTTCTTGAACAGCTGACTGCCGCAGCGCGAACAGAACGCTGCACTCTGTTCATGGCTCTTTTTCTGGCAGCCTGGGCAGTCATGTTGCAGCTGTTCGCCGCGCATGGCGTTGGCCAGCTCAGCGGTGAAAATCCCTGTGGGCACGGCGATGATCGAATAACCGGTGATCATCACCAGCGAGGAAATCACCTGGCCCAGCGGCGTCTTCGGCACGATGTCGCCGAAGCCCACAGTGGTCAACGTCACGATTGCCCAATAGATGCCTTTGGGAATGCTGGTGAAGCCATGTTCCGGGCCTTCGATCACGTACATCAGCGTGCCGAACACTGTCACCAGCGTGCACACGCTGACCAGAAACACGACGATTTTCTGCTTGCTGCCACGCAGCGCCGACATCAGATAATTGGCTTGCTTGAGATACGGGCTGAGCTTGAGCACGCGGAAAATCCGCAGCATCCGAATGATGCGGATGATCAGCAGATACTGCGCATCGCTGTAATACAGCGCGAGGATGCCCGGCACGATCGCCAGCAGATCCACCAGGCCATAAAAGCTGAAGGCATAGCGCAGCGGCTTGGGTGAGCAGTACAGACGCAGGATGTACTCGCCGAGGAAAATCGCCGTGAAGCCCCACTCGATATAGGCTAGAACGTCGGCGTAATTACGGTGAATGCTGTCGATACTGTCGAGCATCACGATCACCAGGCTGGCGAGGATGATCACCAGCAGGATGCCGTCGAAGCGACGCCCGGCCGGGGTGTCGCTCTGGAAAATCATGACGTAAAGCCGTTCGCGCCAATTGTTGCTGCTGTCCATGGATAACGCCTGAATCGAAGATCAGCGCAGCCTAGGGTGATTCTCCTCGTGAGCGCAAGACTCATGCGCAAGCGACGCTTTGCCAAGCATTTGAATGCCAGCCCGGATCAACCAGCAGGCGAGGATGAACGGCGCGGTTAGCGTCGCCAATCCAAGGGCAGCAAACAGCGGCGTCACCAGCAGTGCCAGAACAATTGCGAGCAGCGGCAGCCACGGATGTTGCCGTTGCGAGCTGAAGGCGAGGGCGGCGAGTACGGCGTTGTAGCCACCGAGCCCGAGCAGTGCGGCGGACGTTTCGTGGTGCAGCAGGCTGGAACCGAGGCCGATCGCCGACGCCAGCAGCGCCCAGCAGAACGCACGGCGATCGGCGAGCAGCAAACCGCTGGCGATCAACGCCCCGGCCAATGGATGGTCGAGGAACATCACCTGGCCGAATCCGCGCAGTTCAGCGGCCAGCAGATTTGTCGTGCTCAGGTCGACCAATGCCATCGGCGCGGACGGCTCGGCGAACACCAGCAGCACCCAGCTGAGCGCCACGAACGGCGAGGTATACGCCGGTATGGCGCGACTGCGGTACACGTGTTTGAGCCACTGCTGAGTGAGCATCGCACTCAAGCCGCCCGCCGCAAGAATCAACGGCGGCAGCAGTGGCGACCAAGGGAAATACAGGCTCAGCAGCAGACCGAGCAGCACGCCGTTGTAGCTGAACAGACCAGCCTGGCGATCGGCCTTGGCGTAGTTGCGCCGCTGCGCGGTGAGCAGACCGGCAACGCCACCGAGCAGCGCCCCGGCGAACAGCACCGGCGCGGTCAGCAGAATCGCCAACAGACACAGCAGGCCGCACAGCGGATGACGCTGAAAGAAAATTTGACTGAAACCGTTGAGCAAAGCCTCGGCCCAGTCGGGGCAGTGGGTGTTGAAGTGATTGGCAGGCATGGCAGTTCTGAAAGTCAGGGAAACCGAGGCGCCTGCTTCGCGAGCAAGCTCGCTCCCACATGGATCTGCGTCCAGTCATTGAGTTTGTGGTGCACACAAATCAACTGTGGGAGCGAGCCTGCTCGCGAAGAGGCCGGTACAGGCGCTAAATCAACGTCTCGATGCGCAGCGAATTGGTCGACCCCGGCTGCCCGAACGGCACGCCAGCGGTGATCAGCAGCGTGTCGCCACGCTCGGCCATGCCTTGCGCCTGAGCAATCTCCAGTGCGGTCGAGCAGACTTCGTCGACCTGACGCAGGCGATCGTTGACCACCGAATGAATGCCCCACGCCACGCTCAAGCGCCGCGCCGTTTGCAGGTTCGGCGTCAGATTGAGGATCGGTGCTTTCGGCCGTTCCCGCGATGCGCGCAACGTCGAGGCGCCGGACTCGCTGTAATTGACCAGCACCGCGACCGGCAGCACGTTGCTGATCCGGCGGATCGCACAGCTGATCGCATCGGAAACCGTCGCCTCGGCTTTCGGTCGACTGACGTCGAGCTGGGTCTGATAGTCCGGGCCGTTCTCAACCTGACGGATGATCTTGCTCATCATCTGCACGGCTTCCAGCGGGTACTCACCGGACGCGGTCTCCGCCGAGAGCATCACGGCATCGGCGCCCTCGGCCACGGCGTTGGCGACGTCGGTGACTTCGGCGCGGGTCGGGGCAGGGGAGAAACGCATCGACTCGAGCATCTGCGTCGCCACCACCACCGGTTTGCCCAGCGCACGGCAGGTGGTGATGATGTTTTTCTGAATCTGCGGCACGCTTTCCGCCGGCACTTCCACACCAAGATCACCGCGAGCGACCATGATCGCGTCGCTCAACTCAGCAATCTCACGCAGTTGCTCGACCGCCGAAGGCTTCTCGATTTTCGCCATCAGAAATGCCTTGTCGCCGATCAACGCGCGGGCTTCGACAATGTCCTGCGGGCGCTGTACGAACGACAGCGCGACCCAGTCCACACCCAATTCCAGGCCGAAGCTCAGATCGCGGCGATCCTTGGCGGTCAGCGGGCTCAGGTCCAGCACCGCTTGCGGCACGTTCACACCTTTGCGATCAGACAGTTCGCCGCCGTTGAGCACGGTGGTGTCGATCGCATCGGCGTACTTGGTGACCACGCGCAGACGCAGCTTGCCGTCGTCGAGCAGCAGGTCCATGCCGGCTTCCAGCGCGGCAATGATCTCCGGATGCGGCAGGTTGACCCGGCGCTCATCGCCCGCTGTCGTATCGAGATCGAGGCGGAACGCCTGACCGCGATGCAACTGCACCTTGCCGTCAGCGAACTTGCCTACGCGCAGTTTCGGCCCCTGCAGATCCATCAGAATGCCCAGCGGGTAGTTGAGCTGACGCTCGACTTCGCGGATCCACTGATAGCGCTTGGCGTGGTCGGCGTGATCGCCGTGGCTGAAGTTCAGGCGGAAGATGTTGACCCCGGCCTCGACCAGCTCGCGGATGTCGTCGATACCGTCGACGGCAGGGCCGAGGGTGGCGAGGATTTTGACCTTTTTATCAGGCGTCATGATTTGCAGTTCTCAAGGATCAGAATGGCGCGGAAGTCGTTGACGTTGGTGCGGGTCGGCTCGGTGACGATCAGCGCATCAAGCGCCTGGAAGTAGCCGTAGCCGTTGTTGTTGTCCAGCTCGTCGCTGGCGCTCATACCCAGTGCGGCGGCGCGGGCGTAGCTGTCCGGGGTCATGATTGCGCCGGCGTTGTCTTCCGAGCCGTCGATGCCATCGGTGTCGCCCGCCAGCGCGTAGACGCCGGGCTGGCCCTTGAGGCTGTCGGTCAGGCTGAGGAGGAACTCGGCGTTACGCCCGCCACGGCCATTGCCGCGCACGGTTACCGTGGTTTCACCGCCGGAGAGAATCACGCAGGGCGCCGCCAGTGGCTGGCCGTGATTGATGATTTGCCGGGCGATGCCGGCGTGGACTTTCGCCACTTCACGGGACTCGCCTTCGAGGTCGCCGAGAATCAAGGTGCTGAAACCGGCCTGACGGCATTTCACCGCCGCCGCGTCCAGCGATTGCTGCGGGCGGGCGATCAACTGGAAATGACTGCGCGCCAGGCTTGGGTCGCCGGGTTTGACCGTCTCCGATTGCGGACTTTGCAGCCAGGTGCGCACGGAGGCAGGAATGTCGATGCCGTAGCGCTTGATAATCGCCAGTGCTTCGGCTGAGGTGCTCGGGTCGGCCACGGTCGGGCCGGAGGCAATGACGGTGGCGAGGTCGCCCGGCACATCGGAAATCGCGTAGGTGTAAACCGTCGCCGGCCAGCAGGCCTTGCCGAGGCGGCCACCCTTGATCGCCGAGAGGTGCTTGCGCACGCAGTTCATCTCGCCGATGGTTGCGCCGGATTTGAGCAGGGCTTTGTTGATCGCCTGTTTGTCGGCGAGAGTGATGCCTTCGGCCGGCAGGGCGAGCAGGGCAGAGCCGCCGCCGGAAAGCAGGAAGATCACGCAGTCGTCTTCAGTCAGGTTGCTGACCAGCTCCAGCACACGTTTGGCCACGGCCAGACCGGCGGCGTCCGGCACCGGGTGCGCGGCTTCGACCACTTCGATTTTTTCGCATGGAGCGCCGTGGCCGTAGCGGGTCACCACCAGGCCGGTGACTTCACCCTCCCAGCAGCGCTCGACCACTTGCGCCATGGCGGCAGCGGCTTTGCCGGCGCCGATGACGATCACCCGGCCGGTACGATCGGCGGGCAAATGGGCTTCGAGGACTTGGTTCGGATGAGCCGCGTCGATGGCTGTGGCAAACAGCTCGCGCAGCAGTTGTTGCGGATCGACCGACATGGCGGGCTCCCGGAATTCTTGTTATTCGAAAGGGCAACTCGGAACCCTTGTGGGAGCGAGCCTGCTCGCGAACGCGGTATGTCAGCCAACATGGATGTTGAATGTGAAGCCGCTTTCGCGAGCAGGCTCGCTCCCACAGGGTTTTGTGCAGGCTTTATTTATTGTCGCGAATCGAGAAATTGGCCATGTGCTCAAGGCCCTTGATCAGCGCCGAGTGGTCCCAGTTGCTGCCGCCGATGGCCGCGCAGGTGCTGAATACCTGCTGGGCATTGGCGGTGTTCGGCAGGTTGATGTTCAGCTCCTTGGCGCCTTGCAGGGCCAGGTTCAGGTCCTTCTGGTGCAGGCTGATGCGGAAGCCCGGGTCGAAGGTGCCTTTGATCATGCGCTCGCCGTGCACTTCGAGAATCTTCGAAGAAGCGAAACCGCCCATCAGCGCTTCACGCACCTTGGCTGGATCGGCACCGTTTTTCGAGGCGAACAGCAGGGCTTCAGCGACAGCCTGAATGTTCAGCGCCACGATGATCTGGTTCGCCACTTTGGCGGTCTGGCCGTCGCCATTGCCACCGACCAGGGTGATGTTCTTGCCCATGGCCTGGAACAGCGGCAGGGCGCGTTCGAAGGCATCGGCGTCGCCACCGACCATGATGCTCAGGGTTGCGGCCTTGGCGCCGACTTCACCGCCGGACACTGGCGCGTCGAGGTACTGCGCGCCTTTCTCGTTGATCTTGGCGGCGAAGGCTTTGGTCGCGGTCGGCGAAATCGAGCTCATGTCGATGACCACTTTGCCTTTACCGATACCGGCGGCAACACCGTCGGCGCGGAACAGCACGTCGTCGACCTGCGGAGTATCCGGAACCATGACGATGATGAATTCGGCTTCCTGCGCCACTTCGCGCGGGTTGGCCAGGGCGACGGCGCCAGCGGCGACCAGATCGGCCGGGGCCGCGTCGTGGTGTTGCGACAGGAACAGGCTGTGACCGGCTTTCTGCAGGTTCGCCGCCATTGGGTGGCCCATGATGCCGGTGCCGATGAATCCGATTTTAGCCATGAGAAAATCCTCTTGTTTTTGTCGTGCTCAAGCAAATAGGGGAGCTACTTTTCATGTGGGAGCGAGCCTGCTCGCGAATGCGGTGGAACATTCAATATCCGTGTTGACTGAACCACCGCATTCGCGAGCAGGCTCGCTCCCACAGGGGATTTGCTGTGTTTCTTAGATTGCGTTATGGGTTTTCAACCAACCCAGGCCCGCTTCGGTGGTGGTCAGCGGTTTGTATTCGCAACCGACCCAACCCTGATAGCCGATGCGATCAAGGTGTTCGAACAGGAAGCGGTAGTTGATCTCACCAGTGCCCGGCTCGTTGCGTCCCGGGTTGTCCGCGAGTTGCACGTGGTTGATCTCGCCCAGGTGCGATTGCAGGGTGCGGGCCAGATCGCCTTCCATGATTTGCATGTGATAGATGTCGTATTGCAGGAACAGATTGGCGCTGCCGACCTGTTCGCGAATCGACAGGGCTTGCGCCGTGTTGTTCAGGTAGAAACCGGGAATGTCGCGGGTGTTGATCGCTTCCATCACCAGTTTGATGCCCACCGCTTGCAGCTTGTCGGCGGCATATTTAAGGTTGGCAACGAAGGTCTTCTCCACGGTGGCATCGTCAACGCCTTGCGGGCGGATACCGGCCAGGCAGTTGACCTGGGTGTTGCCCAGCACTTGTGCGTAAGCGATCGCCAGATCGACCCCGGCGCGGAACTCTTCGACCCGATCCGGCAGGCAGGCAATACCGCGCTCGCCCTTGGCCCAGTCACCGGCCGGCAGGTTGAACAGCACTTGGGTCAGCCCGTTGGCCTCGAGTTTTGCCTTGATTTCAGCCGAGCTGAAGTCGTACGGGAACAGGTATTCCACGCCACTGAAACCGGCCTTGGCGGCGGCGTCGAAACGGGCAAGGAAATCCTGTTCGGTGAACAGCATGGACAGGTTGGCTGCGAAACGCGGCATGGTGGTCTCCCGTAAATCTTGTGAGGTCCCCTGTGGGAGCGAGCTGTGGCGAGGGGATTTATCCCCGTTCGGCTGCGAAGCAGTCGTAAACCATTGTATGCGGTGTACCTGATACGCCGCGGTTTCAGGTTTTGAGGCCGCTTCGCGCCCTAACGGGGATAAATCCCCTCACCACACAGGCTCGCTCCCACAGGGAGAGCAGTCAGCAGTTAATCCAACATCGAAATCGCCGTCGGCGCATCGTTGCCGACCAGTGCCAGGTCTTCGAACTCGTTGACCGCGTTGATCTCGGTACCCATGGAGATGTTGGTCACACGCTCCAGAATGATCTCGACGATCACCGGCACTTTGAATTCTTCGATCATCTGTTCGGCCTTGCGCAGGGCAGGGGCGATTTCCGACGGTTCGAACACGCGCAGCGCCTTGCAGCCGAGGCCCTCGGCGACTGCGATGTGGTCAACCCCGTAACCGTTGAGTTCCGGCGCATTCAGGTTATCGAAGGACAGCTGCACGCAGTAGTCCATTTCGAACCCGCGCTGGGCCTGACGGATCAGGCCCAGGTACGAGTTGTTCACCACTACGTGGATGTACGGCAGTTTGAACTGAGCGCCGACCGCCAGTTCTTCGATCATGAACTGGAAATCATAGTCCCCCGACAGGGCCACGACTTTGCGGTTCGGATCGGCCTTCACCACGCCCAGCGCCGCCGGAATGGTCCAGCCCAACGGGCCGGCCTGGCCGCAGTTGATCCAGTGACGCGGCTTGTAGACGTGCAGGAACTGCGCGCCGGCAATCTGCGACAGACCAATGGTGCTGACGTAGCAGGTGTCCTTGCCGAACACCTGGTTCATTTCTTCGTAAACGCGCTGCGGCTTGACCGGCACGTTGTCGAAGTGGGTCTTGCGATGCAGGCTGGCCTTGCGCTGCTGGCAATCCTGCAGCCAGGCGCTGCGGTTCTTCAGCTTGCCGGCGGCTTGCCATTCACGGGCGACTTCGATGAACACGGTCAGCGCTGCGGCGGCGTCGGAAACGATGCCCAGATCCGGCGTGAACACACGACCGATCTGCGTGCCTTCGATGTCGACGTGAATGAACTTACGACCTTCGGTGTAGACGTCAACCGAACCGGTGTGGCGGTTGGCCCAACGGTTACCAATGCCCAGCACCACGTCGGATTTGAGCATCGTCGCGTTGCCGTAACGGTGCGAAGTCTGCAGACCGACCATGCCGACCATCAGCGGGTGGTCGTCAGGGATGGTGCCCCAGCCCATCAGGGTCGGGATGACCGGAATACCTGTCAGCTCGGCGAACTCGACCAGCAGGTCGCTGGCGTCGGCGTTGATGATGCCGCCGCCGGCCACCAGCAGTGGGCGCTCAGCTTGATCCAGCAAAGCCAAAGCTTTTTCAACCTGAACGCGGGTCGCAGTCGGCTTGGCCAATGGCAGCGGTTGGTAAGCGTCGATGTCGAATTCGATTTCGGCCATCTGCACGTCGAACGGCAGGTCGATCAGTACAGGGCCTGGACGGCCGGAGCGCATTTCATAGAAGGCTTTCTGGAATGCGTAAGGCACTTGGCCCGGCTCCAGAACCGTGGTTGCCCACTTGGTGACTGGCTTGACGATGCTGGTGATGTCGACAGCCTGGAAATCTTCCTTGTGCATACGGGCGCGGGGTGCTTGCCCGGTGATGCAGAGGATTGGAATCGAGTCGGCCGAGGCGCTGTAGAGCCCGGTGACCATGTCGGTGCCGGCCGGGCCGGACGTGCCGATGCACACGCCGATGTTGCCGGCCTTGGTGCGGGTGTAGCCCTCGGCCATGTGCGAGGCGCCTTCAACGTGGCGAGCAAGGACGTGATCGATGCCACCGACCTTCTGCAAGGCGGAGTACAGCGGGTTGATCGCGGCGCCCGGGATGCCAAAAGCGGTATCAACCCCTTCACGGCGCATCACCAGAACGGCGGCTTCGATTGCTCTCATTTTGCTCATGGTTTTGTGCCTCTTTACGTTTTGTAATTGTATACAAGTGGCTTTGCGCAGAGTGTATTCACGGCGGACGGCGCAGGTCAATCCATTTTCTCAAGCGGCTGTTTCATTCGTCGGAAGCCCGATGTGCTGTGGCTTTTCGTCGCATGTGGCGCTTTTCGAGAATTATTGTATACAAAAAAATAACTCATTGTGTTCTATTTGTGTCACCGGACTGCGGCACAAACGCGCAGTCCCACGACTTTCCCTATAACAAAATGAGGACGGCACCATGAGCGCTTTAACCTTGAAAGTCGCAGTCAACCTGGTCAGCGAAGCCATCAACGCAGGACGCGGCATCAACGCCGCACCGCTGACCATCGCGGTACTCGATAACGGCGGCCACCTGATCGCCCTGCAACGCGAAGACGGCGCCAGCCTGCTGCGCCCCGACATCGCCATCGGCAAGGCCTGGGGCGCCATCGCCCTGGGTAAAGGCTCACGCCTGCTCGCCCAGGACGCCCAACAACGCCCGGCGTTTTTTTCGTCGTTGAACAGCATGGGGCACGGCAGCGTTGTGCCGGCACCGGGTGGCGTGCTGATTCGCAACCAGGCGGGTGAAGTGCTGGGCGCGATCGGGATCAGTGGGGATTTGTCGGACGTGGATGAGCAGGTGGCAATCAGAGCGGTGGAGGCGCTGGATTTGCGGGCGGATGGCGGGGTGGTTGGTTGAATGTCAGTGTCTGAATAACCGCTTTCGCGAGCAGGCTCGCTCCCACATTGAGTTTGGGTTGGACACAAAATGTTCGAGTGTTCGAAAGCCCCTGTGGGAGCGAGCCTGCTCGCGAATACGATCTGCGCTACACATCTTGCTAAAAGTCTGACGCTCTCTTCGCCATCTCCACGGCTAGCCTTCTCATGATCAACCTGTGAGAAGGCAACGGAATGCCGGGTTTATCTGCTTCACATCGCTTGCGCATCGGACGCTATTCAGAACACAACCGCATTTACCTTCTGACCGCCAATACCGCCGGGAGAGAACCCGTATTCAGCGATTTCTTCCTTGGCAGAATGCTTGTAAGCCAATTCCGGGCAGCTGAGGAAACGGGATTGGCCAATTCTCTGGCTTGGGTCGTAATGCCAGATCATTTTCACTGGCTGATTGAATTGAAGAGTGGCTCGCTCGGCGAATTGATGCAGCGAACCAAATCCCTCAGCACCAAAGCGGTAAAGCTTTCGACGGGTCGAAAGACCAGCCTTTGGCAACCTGGCTTCCATGATCGGGCACTGCGTAAAGAGGAGAATTTGGTGAAGATGGCGCGGTATGTCATTGCCAACCCATTGCGGGCAGGGCTGGTCAAAAGCCTTGGCGACTATCCGTTGTGGGATTCGATCTGGTTGTGAGTTGAGGTCTGCGGTGCGGCTATTCGCGAGCAGGCTCGCTCCCACAGGAGAATGCATTCCAAATGTGGGAGCGAGCCTGCTCGCGAAGCGGTTCCCCCGATCTCACTGATCCGGCTCACACCCCTTCAACACCAACCGGATAATCGTCTGCGCCGCCGCTTCATAATCGGCCTCATCAAGCTTGTCCTTCCCGGTCACTGCGGAAATCTGCCAGTCGAAGTCGGCGTAGGTCTGGGTCGCGGCCCAGATGCTGAACATCAGGTGGTTGGGGTCGATCGGGGCGATCTGGCCGCGGTCGATCCAGCTCTGGATGCAGGCGATGTTGTGTTTGGCCTGGGCGTTGAGCTGCTCGACCAGGTCGGCGCTCAGGTGCGGGGCGCCGTGCATGATTTCGCTGGCGAACACCTTGGAGGCGTAGGGCAGGTCGCGGGAGATGCGGATCTTCGAGCGGATGTAGCCGCTCAGCACCTCGCTCGGCACGCCGTCCGGGTTGAACGGGGTCGAGGCCTGCAGAATCGGCTCGATGATGCTTTCCAGCACCTCGCGGTAGAGGTTTTCCTTGGATTTGAAGTAGTAGTAGACGTTGGGCTTGGGCAATCCCGCCTTGGCGGCGATGTCGCTGGTTTTGGTCGCCGCGAAGCCCTTGTCGGCAAACTCTTCGCTGGCGGCGCGCAGGATCAGTTCTTTGTTACGCTCGCGGATTGTGCTCATAAACCCGGTGGTTCCTTGCCTGTTCTGGCGGTGGCGCATGGTAGCACCGGCCTTGAGCGGCGCTCAACAATGCAGCCTGTGGCCGGCGGTCGCGTTATGCTTGGCAACATTCATACACAGAAGGAAACAGGATTCATGGCAGGAAGCAGTTTGCTGGTGCTGATCGATGACATCGCCACCGTTCTGGATGACGTTGCATTGATGACCAAGATGGCCGCGAAGAAGACCGCCGGGGTGCTCGGTGATGATCTGGCGCTCAATGCCCAGCAGGTTTCGGGCGTGCGCGCCGAGCGGGAAATTCCCGTGGTCTGGGCGGTGGCCAAGGGCTCGTTCGTCAACAAACTGATCCTCGTGCCGTCGGCATTGGCGATCAGCGCTTTCGTACCGTGGCTGGTGACGCCGCTGTTGATGGTCGGCGGTGCGTACCTGTGCTTCGAGGGCTTCGAGAAGCTCGCGCACAAGTTTCTGCACAGCAAAGAGGAGGACGAGGCAGGGCACACGCAGTTGACCGAAGCAGTGGCCGATCCGGCCACCGATCTGGTGGCTTACGAAAAGGACAAGATCAAAGGCGCAATCCGCACTGACTTCATTCTGTCGGCAGAAATCATCGCCATCACCCTCGGCACCGTGGCAGATGCCTCGCTGACGCAGCAAGTGGTGGTCATGTCCGGCATCGCCATTGTCATGACCGTGGGCGTCTACGGTTTGGTGGCGGGCATCGTCAAGCTCGACGATCTGGGGCTGTGGCTGACACAGAAGCCCGGGCAGATGGCGAAAAAGATCGGTGGCGGCATTCTCAGCGCCGCGCCGTACATGATGAAAACCCTGTCGGTGGTCGGCACGGCGGCGATGTTCCTGGTCGGCGGCGGCATCCTCACCCATGGCGTGCCGGTGCTGCATCACTGGATCGAAGGTGTTGGCGCAGCGGCAGGGAGCGCCGGGTTCGTCGTGCCGATGCTGCTCAATGGTGTGGCGGGGATTATTGCTGGCGCGGTGGTGTTGGCGGTGGTTTCGGTCGTAGGCAAGCTCTGGAAAGCGCTGAAGGGTTAATCAGCAACACATAACAAATGTGGGAGCGAGCCTGCTCGCGAATGCGGTAGCCCAGTCAATATTGATAGAGACTGGTACTCCGCGTTCGCGAGCAGGCTCGCTCCCACAGTGTTTTCCGGCAGCCGATTTACTCGGCGATCTGCAACTTGCGCGCTTCGGTATACACGTACCGCACTTTCTCGTACTCGAACGGCGAGTTCATCTGACCATAGCGGAAGCTGGTCTGGTAGCGCTTGTCGATCGCACGCAAAGCCCAGACTTCCGGGTGGTTGGAGCTGACTTCGGCGACGTTGAGGAAGTTGATCGCAGTGTCGGCGGTGTAATCCACGGCCAGACCTGCGGTGTCGCGGATGTTCGACGGACCGAAGATCGGCAGTACGAAGTAGGCGCCGCCCGGTACGCCGTAGAAGCCCAGAGTCTGACCGAAGTCTTCGTTCTGGCGTGGCAGGCCCATGGCGGTGGCCGGGTCCCACAGGCCGGCGATGCCGATGGTGGTGTTGAGCAGCAGGCGCGCGGTGGTTTCCATCGAGCGCTGGCCCTTGAACTGCAACAGGCTGTTGACCAGGTTCGGCACGTCACCAATGTTGTTGAAGAAGTTGCTCACCCCGGTACGCACAAAGCTTGGCGTGATGTAGCGATAGCCATCGACTACCGGCAGGAACACCCACTGGTCAAAGCGATAGTTGAAGTGGTAGACCCGGCGGTTCCACGATTCCAGCGGGTCATAGACGTTCAGCGCGTTGAGCGTCGAACGTTCGAACTCGCGCTGGTCCAGGCCCGGGTTGAACTTGAGTTTGGTCAGCGGTTCCTTGAAGCCGTCGCTGTCGACCACTACCGGGGCATCGGCTTTACTGTTGTCGGCCTGGGCCACGCCTGCACAGAGGAACGCTGCAATCAGCAGGAGATATTTAGCCACGGAAGAACTCCAGCATGGCGTCGCTGTTGACGCGATAGTTAAGGTTGCCGCAGTGGCCGCCCAGTGGATAAACGGTCAGGCGATCACCGAAGGTTTTACGCAGGAAGCCCAGGTCGCCAGGGCCGAGGATGACGTCGTCGGCGTTGTGCATGACGGCGATTTTCGGGCTGTCGTGCAGGTAATCCTTAAGCGCATACAGGCTGACCTGATCGATCAGTTGCAGCAGGCTGCCGCCGTCAGTGCGCGCGCGCCACATCGGAATGACCTGCTCGGTGATGTAGCAGTCGAAGTCGCATTGCAGCGCACGCTTGAGGAACGGCGTGAGGCTGGTGCCTTCGGTGATCGGGAATTTCGGCGGGGTAATCAGACCGCGACGGTTGACCAGGTCCGAGGTGTAGGCAATGTCGGCTGCCGAGAAGCGGAACGACGTGCCAATCAGCATGGCCATCTGTTCGTTGGTCAGGTGCTGCTTGGACTGCTGGAAGTCATACAGCAGCGCATCGTTGAGGTCGATGTAGCCTTTCTGCTGGAAGTAGCGGGTCAGCTTGCTCAGTACCAATTCATAGAAGGTGGTGCTGTTGTTGATGCCTTTCACCTCGGTCTGTACCAGCTTGTCGAGGTTGGTCACCGAGGTATAGAGGTTGACCGGCGGGTTCAGCAACAGGACTTTCTTGAAATTGAAACTGCGGCGGGTCTCGTCCAGATGTGCGACGAATGCAGCATCAAGGGCGCCGAGGCTGTAACCGGTCAGATAGTACTCGGTGACCGGCAGTTTCGGGTTCTGCGCCCGCACGGCCTGCATCACCCGATACATGTCTTCGGCATCTTCCTTGGTCACGCCCGGGGTGGCGAAACGCGAGGCGGCGCTGATGAAGTCGAAGCTGGTCGGCGACGACAACTGCACGACATGGTAGCCGGCCTTGTAATACAGCTTTTTCAGGTATTCGTTGAGCGTGCTGTCAAAGCGCGCACCGGTGCCGGCGATCAGGAAGATCAGCGGCGCCGGTTTGTCCTGCGTGGCGATGCGGTAAGTGAGCTTCTTCACTGCCCAGAAATTGTCCGGCAGCTGGAATTCACGCTCCGGGCGCAGGGTGAGGCTGCGGTCCGTTTGATTGATGTCGTCGTCCAGCGGCAACTCCGGACGCAGATCCGGCGGTGTCGTGGCGATCGTCGCCTCGAACGGGTTGGTCAGCGGGTAGCCATAGCTGGCGGCGTCGATATCCACCGCCAGCGCGGACGCACTCAAGATAAGGCCGCTGAACAGCGCGGCGAAGCGCAAGGAACGGAGCATGACTAGATCCCTTAGAGGAAGGTGCCGATTGAAGTTCGCAGGCTATGACCACCGGCCGTGCGCCAAAGTGCCATGCTGCGGCACCAAACAGGCGGAATTCGGGGTAATAGTAGCTGGACGATACACGTTGCGAGGGCTTGCTGAACAGTTAACAGTTGTTAGTGCTTGCGAATGCCGGTCGGCAGATTAAGCTGGCCGCCGATTTCCGCAGATTGGAGTGCCCCATGTCCCGCCGCTTGCCCGTGATTGTGCTGCTTGTTTTGTTGCCGCTGTGGCTGGCCGCCAGTTATGCCGCGCGCTATGGCTTCATGGAAGACGGGGAGTGGGTGGGCATCTGCGTCGACGAGGCCAGTCGTTGGCAATGCCTGGTGCGTTCGAATCTGGGGCTGATGATTCATTTCAGGGTGCTGGGCTGGGCGGCGGTGGGCGCGGCGGTATTGGCGTTTGTCGTGCCGGGACGGGCAGGGTGGTGGCTGGCGGTGCTGGCGCTGGTGTTTGGCCTGCCGGCGTTGGCGTTGTACAACACCACATTAGCGGTGTTTGCGGTGGTGATTGCCGGGTTGCGCCTGGTCCGCGTGTCCCGCAGCGCCTGACAGTCAGTCATCGCGGGCAAGCCCGCTCCCACAGGGAATTTGTGAACGCTACAGATCCAATGTGGGAGCGAGCCTGCTCGCGAAGAGGCCTGAACCGCTCTGATGATCAGAGGTTGCGAACCCGCAGACAGCGCCACAACGCCACCACCATCAAACCACTCACCAGCGCCCAGCCCCACGCCTGCTGATTCAGCATCCCTTCCTGATACAACTGCGGTGCAATCCCGGCGCCGATGATAAAGGTCAGCAGAGCAATCTCCCGACGCGGCACGCTCACCGGGCGGCACAGGTAGACCAGCGCCGGCAGCACGAACGCCATGCTGGCGAAACTGCGATAACGCGGATCGAAGACCATCTCCAGCATCATCACCGCCGCGGCAAAACCGGCCGCCACGACCAGCCAGCCGGCGCGCCGTTCGAGGAAATCGAAGGCTCGCGCGCGCCAACCGCTACGCGCGCTTAGCGTCAGCGCGGCATGCGCAAGGACCAATAGATTCAACCCGGTCAGCAAGCCGACCCACAGCCATTCACCGGCAAACCGCGTGGTCAATCGAGCCAGATCGCCCCAGGCGCCAATCGAGCAAGCAGCGACGGCGCCTAGCAGTGGCAGCAGCAGCGCCGAACGTGTAGTGCGGACGGCACCGCCAAGCATCAGCGTGCCAAGGAAAATCAATCCGCCTACCGCCAGCCATTCTTTCCAGTACGGCACATTGCTCACCGGCCCGGCGAGTACGCCCTTGTCCTGTCGATCGGCATCGAACAGCCCCCAATAGCCGCCGACCGCGCCTTCACTGCCGCGCTTCCACGGTTGGTCGAAGGCTTCGATCAGGTTGTAACGCCAGCCTTCCTGCTCGGCCATCGCCACGAATCCACGAATGAATTTTGCCTCGTTGACCCGGCTCGGTACGGCGGTCTCGCGCTGGCGGCCTTCGCTCGGCCAGCCGGTTTCGCCAATCATCACGTCTTTCGGAGCGAATTTGTTGCCGAACACCTGGCGCACATCCGCCACATGCCGCAGCGCCACGTCGATGTTCGATGGATCGTCTTCCCAGTACGGCAGCAGGTGAATGGTCAGAAAGTCCACGGCCGGGGCGATTTCCGGATGCTTGAGCCAGAATTCCCAGACGTCGGCGTAGGTCACCGGTTGCTTGACCTGGCTTTTGACCTTGCTGATCAGCCGGGCCAGTTGCGCGCCGGTGACCTCTTTGCGCAGCAGTGCCTCGTTGCCGACGATTACGGCTGTGACCACGTCGGGGTTGGCATTGGCCGATTTGATCAGCAGCTCGACTTCCTGCTCGGTGTCGACCGGGTTGCTGTTGACCCAGGCGCCGATCATCAACTTCAGACCGTGCTTGCGCGCCAGATCGGGCAGGGCGTCGAGGCCGGTCATCGAGTAGGTGCGGATGCATTCGAAGCGCGTCGCCAGCAGCGCGAGGTCGGCGTCCATGCGCTCGGGGCGCAATTTGAACGGCACGTCGAACGGCGATTGGTCCTTGTCGAACGGTGTGTAGGAGGCGCATTGCAACTTGTGTGTCGGCGTTGCAGCGTCCGGCAGGATCACCGGTTGGCCGAGGCCATACCAGAAACCGCCAAGGGCCAGGAGCCCGAGCAGGCAGGCGAACAGATATGGCAGAAAAGGAAATCGGGACGTTGCGGACATGGTCAGGCCGAGTGGCTGCAAAGCGACGCATGTTACCTGCATTTATACAAGGGCAGGTGGCTCGCAGGCGTTGTACATGCAAAGTTCGGGCGGATTGTCTGGCGTCAATTAATCGCGCTTGATTAATGGCTTTCTGATGTCGTTTCTCGCTGCCTTGAGGTCGCTGACAGAGCAGGTCGCCGGCCGCTTGAGGTTGATGATCAAACCATCAGTACCCTTTTTGAAAAATCGGCTGATGTTCGGTGTGTGAGGTCCGGCGTGATGGGGGCGCTGTGCACCATAACAATACGTTGACGATGCCCGGCATCCGTCGGGCGCAGCATTTCGGGGAAGTAAACGATGAAGATGCGACGACTTTTAGGCGCAGGTGCCGCTCTGGCGCTTGCGATGAGTTCCACTTTCGCCAACGCTGAAAAACAGACCCTGAACATCGGTTACGTTGACGGCTGGTCCGACAGCGTCGCGACCACTCACGTGGCGGCCGAAGTGATCAAACAGAAACTCGGTTATGACGTGAAGCTGCAGGCCGTCGCCACCGGGATCATGTGGCAGGGCGTGGCCACCGGCAAACTCGACGCGATGCTCTCGGCCTGGCTGCCCGTGACCCACGGTGACTACTGGACGAAAAACAAGGATCAGGTCGTCGATTACGGCCCGAACTTCAAGGACGCGAAGATCGGCCTGATCGTGCCGGAGTACGTCAAAGCCAAATCGATCGAAGACCTGAAAACCGACGATACCTTCAAAAACCGTATCGTCGGCATCGACGCCGGTTCAGGCGTAATGCTCAAGACCGATCAGGCGATCAAGGATTACGGTCTGGACAAGTACAGCCTCAAGGCCAGTTCCGGCGCCGGAATGATTGCCGAACTGACCCGCGCCGAGAAGAAGAATGAATCCATCGCTGTCACCGGTTGGGTGCCGCACTGGATGTTCGCTAAGTGGAAACTGCGCTTCCTCGACGACCCGAAAGGCGTGTATGGCCAGGCTGAAACCGTGAACAGCATCGGCAGCAAAGGCCTGGACGCCAAGGCGCCGGAAGTGGCCAAGTTCCTGAAAAACTTCCAGTGGGCGTCGAAAGACGAAATCGGCGAGGTCATGCTGGCAATTCAGGACGGCGCCAAGCCTGATGCAGCGGCCAAGGACTGGGTGGCCAAACACCCGGATCGTGTAGCTGACTGGACCAAATAATTTAAACACCGCCACACCCCTGTGGGAGCGAGCCTGCTCGCGAATGCAATCTGTCAGTTGATGCGATATCGACTGATACGGCGCCTTCGCGAGCAGGCTCGCTCCCACAGTTGTTTTTGGGTGTCCGGAAAATGGCCAAAACATCATGGCCATCTACTACTAAGGTCGTCTGGAACCTCTCTCGCAGCCGCATACATTAGCTACGTTCCAACAATAATTTGTGCTGCGAGGATAAAAACAATGAACGACAGCATTTACCTCTCGATTCAAAACAGTCCCCGATTCAAGGAGCTGGTTCAGAAAAGGGAACGATTCGCCTGGATTCTCTCGGCAATCATGCTTGGGCTGTACTCCGCATTCATCCTGCTGATCGCATACGGGCCGCACGTGCTCGGGGCGAAACTCAGTCCTGAATCTTCGATCACCTGGGGCATCCCGATCGGTGTCGGCCTGATCATTTCAGCCTTCGTCCTGACCGGCATCTACGTGCGCCGCGCCAATGGCGAGTTCGACGACCTGAACAATGCGATTCTCAAGGAGGCTCAGCAATGATCCGGCGTCTACTGGCTCTATTGAGTGTTGCGGCTTTCGCGCCGAGTGTCTGGGCGGCTGACGCGTTAACGGGGGAGGTGGCCAAACAGCCGCTGAACATCCCGGCGATCCTGATGTTCGTGGCCTTCGTCGGCGCGACGTTGTACATCACCTACTGGGCTTCGAAGAAAAACAACTCGGCCGCCGATTATTATGCGGCGGGTGGCAAGATCACCGGTTTCCAGAACGGCCTGGCGATCGCTGGCGACTACATGTCGGCGGCGTCCTTCCTGGGTATTTCCGCGCTGGTGTTCACCTCCGGCTACGACGGCCTGATCTACTCGATCGGCTTCCTCGTGGGCTGGCCGATCATTCTGTTCCTGATCGCCGAACGCCTGCGTAACCTGGGTAAATACACCTTTGCCGACGTGGCGTCCTACCGCCTCGGGCAAACCCAGATTCGCACCCTGTCCGCCTGCGGCTCGCTGGTGGTGGTGGCGTTCTACCTGATCGCGCAGATGGTCGGTGCCGGCAAGCTGATCCAGCTGCTGTTCGGCCTCGATTACCACGTTGCGGTGATTCTGGTCGGCGTGCTGATGTGCATGTACGTGCTGTTCGGCGGCATGCTCGCGACCACTTGGGTGCAGATCATCAAGGCAGTGTTGCTGCTGTCCGGTGCCTCGTTCATGGCGCTGATGGTGATGAAGCACGTGGGCTTCGACTTCAACACGCTGTTCTCCGAAGCTATCAAGGTTCATGCCAAGGGCGAAGCGATCATGAGCCCGGGCGGTCTGGTCAAGGATCCGATCTCGGCGTTCTCGCTGGGTCTGGCACTGATGTTCGGTACCGCTGGCCTGCCACACATTCTGATGCGCTTCTTCACCGTGAGTGACGCAAAAGAAGCGCGCAAGAGCGTGCTGTACGCTACCGGTTTCATTGGCTACTTCTACATCCTGACCTTCATCATCGGCTTCGGCGCGATCCTGCTGGTCAGCACCAACCCGGCCTTCAAAGATGCAGCGGGCGCCTTGCTCGGCGGCAACAACATGGCGGCGGTGCACCTGGCCAACGCGGTGGGCGGCAGCATCTTCCTAGGCTTCATCTCGGCAGTGGCGTTTGCAACCATTCTGGCGGTGGTAGCCGGTCTGACGCTGGCGGGTGCTTCGGCGGTTTCTCACGACCTGTACGCCAGTGTGATCAAGAAGGGCAAAGCCAACGAGAAGGATGAGATTCGCGTGTCGAAGATCACCACCATCGCCCTGGCGGTGCTGGCGATTGGTCTGGGCATTCTGTTCGAAAGCCAGAACATTGCGTTCATGGTCGGCCTGGCGTTCTCCATCGCGGCGAGCTGCAACTTCCCGGTACTGCTGCTTTCGATGTACTGGAAGAAGCTGACTACTCGCGGCGCGATGATCGGCGGCTGGCTGGGTCTGGTGAGTGCTGTTGGTCTGATGATCCTCGGCCCGACCATCTGGGTGCAGATTCTGCATCACGAGAAGGCGATCTTCCCTTACGAATATCCGGCGCTGTTCTCGATGATGATTGCCTTCATCGGGATCTGGTTCTTCTCGATTACCGACAAGTCGGCGGCTGCGGACAATGAGCGGGCGCTGTTCTTCCCGCAGTTTGTGCGTTCGCAGACCGGGTTGGGGGCGAGTGGGGCGGTTTCGCACTAAGAGATCAGATGTAAGCTACAAGCTGCAAGAAAACGCCCTGATTGAGAGATTGGGGCGTTTTTTTGTGGGCGGTTATCGGTTGGTTTTGGGTGTATATCCGTTTTTTGAGGTGATGCGGCTGGCGGTTTCGCCCTTACGGCGACTTACTTTTTTTACAAACGCCTAAAAAAAGTAAGCAAAAAAACGCTTGCTCCTACGTTCGGCCCTCGCAGGCTCGGGTTCCTTCGCTGCGGAATCGATCCGGGCGCAGCGGCTACGGTTTGCTTCGCTGCACCTCCTTCCGCTGTGTCTGGCTGCGCCAGACGGTCGCTACGCTCCCACCCCCGAATCAATCCCTCCACTCAGCCTTCCGACGTCGCCGGTGGCTCAAGATCAAGAGCACTCGAGCTTGCGCTCATTGTTGAGTGGTTAGAAGCGTCGCATGGCTTGAGATTTTCGGTGGATTCGCCCCTCACCCCAGCCCTCTCCCGAGGGAGAGGGAGCCGATTTGTGTGGTGTTCAAAACCTGCATTCGACTCGGTATCGCAAGTCGGCGTGTTTCGCCCAAACACCTCGGTCAGTCCCCTCTCCCTCTGGGAGAGGGCTAGGGTGAGGGGCTCTTGATCTGGCTTTGGCTTTCGCTTTTGATCTTTTGGCCCTTCGGCAGCTGCGCCCGGATCGGTCCCGTAACGAAGGAACCCCGAGCCCCAGCGAGCGGGCCGTACGCCGGGGAAAAGCCTTTTGGGTTACGTTTTCGCTGGGCCGGCGCTCCGGCGTTTGGAAAAGGTGACTCGCTGTAAGAGCGAAACCGCCAGCGGCAGCACCCGCAGCAACGGATATGCCCCCAGAATCCAAGAACCAGTCGGCCCGAAGGCCGCTGAGACCACAAACAAAAACGGCCTCTATATAAGAGGCCGTTCCTGACACACCACTAAACCATTACAAAAAAAGAAAAACCCTTATTTGCGATCTTCCAGCTTGGTGATGTCACGCGACTCG
>NZ_RCNX01000020.1:48450-55088 GCF_004307595.1 Pseudomonas sp. Sample_23 | reverse complement strand
TGCGCGACCCTGCCTGGCAAGTGCGCGAAGAAGCTGCGACCACGCTGGGCAAGGTTGGCCACAGCGACGCCGGCCCGGCCTTGGTCGAAGCGCTGAGCGATGACTATTGGCAAGTGCGCCTGCGCGCCACCCGCAGCCTCGGCCGCCTGCGCTTCGTCCCGGCGCTGGATGCGCTGATCGACACCCTCGGCCACCGCATCAGCAATCTGCGCAAGGAAGCCGCGCTGGCCCTCGGTGAATTGAACGATCGCGGCGCCGTGGCCGCGTTGCAGGCAGCGCAGGACGACGGCGACCCGGAAGTGCGCAAAGCCGTGCGCATCGCTTTGAGTCAGTTGCAATGAACCCGCTGTCGGTGGGCAACTCGCAGAGTGCGCGCACGTTGCGCCTGAGCTGGCCGGACGGGCGCGAATCGTTGCTCACGCATGCCGATCTGCGCCGGCAATGCCCATGCTCGCAATGCCGCGCATTTCGCCTGCGCGGCGTCACGCCGCTGGTTGATGATCGCGTGCGCCTGATCCAGGTCAATCCGCAGGGTTATGGCGTGCAACTGGTGTTCAGCGATGGCCATCAACGCGGGATTTACCCGTGGGCGTACCTGGCGCAACTGGGTTCCTGACCTTATCCGATGATCGTTCCCACGCTCCGCGTGGGAATGCAGCCCGTAACGCTCAGCGTCACTGGACGCGGAGCGTCCCTTGAGGCATTCCCACGCGGAGCGTGGGAACGATCAGATCGCAGCCTTCGGCAGCTCCCTGCGTCGGCATGCGCCGACTGGCGGTTCTTGTCAGGCATTTCCCACAGGAGTACAAATGTACTCCATGACAAACCTGACTCCCCGCCGTACTGCCATTCTGACCTTTATCCGCGATCGCATCGCCGAGCACGGTCAGCCCCCAAGCCTCGCTGAAATCAGCGAGGCTTTTGGTTTTGCCTCGCGCAGCGTGGCGCGCAAGCATGTGCTGGCGCTCACCGAAGCCGGTTTCATTGAGGTCAATCCGCATCAGGCCCGGGGCATTCGCCTGCTCGGTCAGCCACCGCGTCCGGAGTTGCTGGAGATTCCCGTACTCGGTCGCGTGGCTGCCGGCGCACCGATTGGCGCCGATGCCGATATCCATAACCGTTTGCTGCTCGACCCGGCGCTGTTCTCCCGCACCCCGGATTACATGCTGCGGGTGCAGGGCGACTCGATGATCGAAGACGGCATTCTCGATGGCGATCTGGTCGGTGTACGGCGCAATCCCGAGGCGCTGAACGGCCAGATCGTCGTTGCGCGTCTGGACGGTGAAGTCACCATCAAACGCTTCGAACGGGTCGGGGATGAAGTGCGCCTGCTGCCGCGCAACCCGGCCTATCAGCCCATCGTTGTGCGTAACGATCAGGATCTGGCCATCGAAGGCGTGTTCTGTGGTCTGGTGAGGCAAGGCTGATGGGTGCCGTCGTTGCGTTGGATACGCTGTTCAATGGCGGCCAGGTCTGGCGCGGCAGGCCTGCGCCACCGGCGGCAAGTCCGCAGCCGACCGGGCATGCGGGACTGGACGCAGCTCTGCCCAGCGGCGGCTGGCCGGAAGCGGCGCTGAGCGAAATCCTTCTCGCCGGCCCCGGTGTCGGCGAGCTGCAACTGGTCTGGCCAACCCTGGCGCGATTGTCCGCGGCCGGTGAGCGCATCGTGCTGGTGGCGCCGCCGTTCGTGCCATACCCGCAGGCCTGGGCCAATGCCGGAGTCGATCTGCGCCAGTTGTCGGTGATTCAGGCCAGCGAGCGCGATGCCTTGTGGGCGGCGGAGCAATGCCTGCGCTCGGGCAGTTGCGGCGCGGTGCTGTGCTGGCCGAACAAGGCCGATGACCGAGCCTTGCGGCGTTTGCAGGTAGCGGCGGAAACCGGCCAGACCCTGGCCTTTGCCTGGCGCCCGTTGAGCGAGGCGGTCAACCCGTCACCGGCAGCGTTACGGATTGCCATCGATGCCAAACCGGCGCAGCTACGTGTGCTCAAGTGCCGTGGCGGGCTGGCGCGGGCGGCGCCGATTGCCTTTGCCGTGGGGCACTGATCGTCATGCGCTGGGTATGTATTCTGTTTCCGCAATTGGCCCTCGATGCCGTGCTGCGTCAGCGGCCCGACCCTGAAGAGCCGCTGGTCCTGCTCAGCGGCCCGGCCCAGCGGCGGGTGCTGCAAGCGGTAAATCCGGCGGCACGCAAACTCGGCCTGCGCCCTGGCATGTCGATGACCGCCGCGCAAGCCATGAGCAAAGGCTTTGCCACCGCCGATTATGAGGTGGCCGAGGTCGAGCACTGGCAGCAGTTTCTCGCCGCGTGGGCCTATCGCTTCAGCGCGCAGGTCAGCGTGCATTACCCGCGTACCGTGGTCTTCGAGATCGAATCCAGCCTCGGACTGTTCGGTACCTGGCCGCAATTTGAAGCTCGCCTGCGCCAGGAATTGAAAGATCTGGGCTTTCGTCATCGCATCGTCGCCGCGCCGAACCCGGTGGCGGCGCGAGTGCTGGCCAATGCCTACGATGGCTTGGTGGTGCCGGACGGTGAGGCCTTGCAGCATCATCTCGGGCAATTGCCGGTCGACCGCGTCGGGCTGGAACCGAATGTCGCTACGGCGTTGTCGCGCATGGGCCTGCGCAATCTCAGCCAGGTGCAAAGCCTGCCACGCCAGGCACTGGCCCGGCGTTTCGAAGCGCAGATGCTCAAGCACTTGGATGCGCTGTTCGGCGCACGCCCTCTGGCGCTGGCGTTCTATCTGCCGCCCGACCGTTTCGATATCCGCATCGAACTGAATTTCGACGTGCAATCCCATCAGGCCTTGCTGTTCCCGTTACGACGCGTGACCGGCGATTTGTCGGCGTTCCTCTGCGGGCGCGACAGCGGTGTGCAGCGCTTCGATTTGCTTCTGGAACACGCCGGGCTGCCGGACACAGTGATCAAGGTCGGCCTGCTCAGCGCCGAGCGTGACGCGGCGATGCTCTTCGAACTGGCCCGTGGCCGGCTGGAGCAAGTCCAGGTCGAGGCGCCGGTGCGTGGTTTTCGCTTGCGCGCCGAAGACCTGCCGAGTTTCGTTCCGCAGTATCAGGAGCTGTTCGACGACCGCCCGCAGCAGACCTTGCCCTGGGAGCAATTGCGCGAACGTCTGCGCGCACGGCTGGGTGATGACGCGGTGCAGGGGCTGCGCTTTCAGGCCGATCATCGCCCTGAGTGCGCGTGGCAGAACGCTGCCGATAAACACCTTTGCACAGGGTTGCCCAGCGTGCAGCGTCCGGGCTGGCTGCTCAACGAACCGCAAAGTGTGCCGGAAGGTTCGGCGCGGATTCTCATGGGGCCAGAGCGCATCGAATCCGGTTGGTGGGACGGTGGCGACGTGCGGCGTGATTACTACCTGATCCAGAACCGCGCCGGTCAGCAGGGTTGGGCCTGGCGGGCGGTGGGTGAGGGCGGTCCGCTGTGGCTGCAAGGCTGGTTCGCATGAGTGCCGATTACGCCGAACTGCATTGCCTGTCGAACTTCAGTTTCCAGCGCGGAGCCTCGAGCGCGCTGGAACTGTTTCAGCGGGCGAAAAAGCACGGCTATCAAGCGCTGGCGATCACCGACGAATGCACCCTGGCCGGCATCGTTCGTGCGTGGCAAGCGGCGAAGTCCGTTGAGTTGCCGTTGATCATCGGCAGCGAGATCCGCATCGACAACGGCCCGAAACTGGTGCTGCTGGTGGAAAACCTTGCCGGTTATCAGGCCTTGTGCGGCTTGATCACCCAGGCTCGGCGGCGTACGCAGAAAGGCCAGTATCAGGTGCTGCGCGAAGACTTCGCCGAAGCGCTGCCGGGTTTGCTGGTGTTGTGGGTGCCGGATTCAGTGGATGACCGGGAAGAAGGGCGCTGGCTGAAACAAACCTTCGGCGACCGCCTCTGGCTCACGGTGCAACTGCATCGCGGGCAGAACGATCAGCAGCGACTATCGGCATTGTTGGCTATGGCGGCTGAGTTGCAGATTCCAGCCGTGGCCAGCGGCGATGTGCACATGCACGCCCGGGGGCGCCGTGCCTTGCAGGACACCATGACCGCGATCCGTCATCACGTCCCCGTGGCCGAAGCGGGTCTGCGCCTGCACCCCAATGGCGAGCGGCATTTGCGTTGCCTCGATGAGCTGCGCGCCCTGTATCCGCCGGACTTGCTCGAAGCGTCGCTAAAACTGGCCAGACGCTGCACTTTCGATCTGAGCGAGCTGCGCTATCAGTACCCGAAAGAGCTGGTGCCCGAGGGCCACAGTGCCAGTTCCTGGTTGCGCCATCTGACCGAGGAGGGCATTGCCTGGCGCTGGCCGAAAGGGCCTCAGGCCAAGGTGCTCAAGCAGATCGATGACGAGCTGCAATTGATCGCCGAGCTCGGCTACGAAAGCTATTTCCTCACCGTGCACGACGTGGTGCGCTTTGCCCGCACACAGAAAATCCTCTGTCAGGGCCGTGGTTCGGCAGCCAACTCGGCGGTGTGTTATGCCTTGGGCATCACCGAAATCGACCCGGAGCGCACCACGCTATTGTTCGAACGTTTCATGTCCAAAGAGCGCAACGAGCCGCCGGACATCGATGTCGATTTCGAGCACGAGCGCCGCGAAGAAGTCCTGCAATACGTGTTCAACCGTTACGGCCGGCGTCGTGCGGCGCTGACGGCGGTGGTCAGCACCTATCACGCCACCGGTGCCGTGCGCGATGTGGCCAAGGCCCTCGGCCTGCCGCCGGATCAGATCAACGCGCTGGCCGACTGCTGCGGGCGCTGGAGCGATGAGACGCCGCCGCTGGAACGTTTGCGTGAAGGCGGCTTCGACCCGGATAGTCCGGTGCTGCGCCGGGTGCTGAGCCTGACCGGGCAACTGATCGGCTTCCCCCGGCATCTGTCGCAGCATCCCGGCGGTTTTGTGATTTCCGAGCAGCCGCTGGACACCTTGGTGCCGGTCGAAAACGCGGCGATGGCCGACCGCACCATCATTCAGTGGGACAAGGACGACCTCGATGCGGTCGGCCTGCTCAAGGTGGATATCCTCGCCTTGGGCATGCTCAGTGCGATTCGCCGCTGCTTCGACCTGCTGCGCCGGCATCGTGATCTGAACCTGACGCTCGCGACGATCCCCGCCGAAGACAAACCGACCTACGAAATGATCAGCCGCGCCGATACCGTCGGCGTGTTCCAGATCGAGTCGCGGGCGCAGATGTCGATGCTGCCGCGCCTGAAGCCTAAGACCTTCTACGATCTGGTGATTGAAGTGGCGATCGTCCGGCCCGGGCCGATTCAGGGCGGCATGGTTCATCCGTATCTGCGCCGACGTAATAACGAAGAGGCGGAAACCTATCCATCGCCGGCGCTCGAAGTCGTACTCAAAAGAACCCTGGGCGTGCCGTTGTTCCAGGAACAGGTCATGCAGATCGCCATCGTCGCTGCCGACTATAGCCCCGGCGAGGCCGATCAGTTGCGCCGCTCGATGGCGGCGTGGAAGCGCCATGGCGGACTGGAGCCGCACAAGGAGCGCCTCGCCGCCGGCATGAAAAAGAACGGCTACACACCGGAATTCGCTGCGCAGATCTTCGAGCAGATCAAAGGCTTCGGCAGTTACGGCTTCCCCGAATCCCACGCCGCCAGTTTCGCCTTGCTGACCTACGCCAGTTGCTGGCTCAAGTGTCACGAGCCAGCGGCGTTCGCCTGTGCACTGATCAACAGTTGGCCGATGGGCTTTTACAGCCCGGACCAGATTCTGCAGGACGCGCGGCGGCACCAATTGCAGATCCGTCCGGTGGACGTGCGCGCCAGTGACTGGGATTGCAGCCTCGAGCCGCTGAGTGCCGGGCAGCCGGCGATTCGCATGGGCCTGCGCATGATCAAGGGGTTTCGCGAAGAAGATGCCCGGCGCATCGAAGCCGCGCGCCGCCACGGGGCGTTTGCCGATGTTGCCGATTTGGGCGAGCGCGCCGCCCTCGACAGTCGTGCGCAGGCCTTGCTGGCGGACTCCGGCGCCTTGCGCGGTCTGGCCGGGCATCGTCATCGTGCGCGTTGGGAAGTGGCCGGGGTGCAGAAACAACTCGGCCTGTTCGCCGGTCTGCCCAACGAGGAAGAAGTCAAAATCGTCATGCCCAAACCCAGCGTTGGCGAAGACCTGCATGCTGATTACGCCACGGTGGGGACGACGCTGGGGCCGCACCCGTTGGCATTGCTGCGTGGCGAGTTGCAGGCCCGGCGCTGCCGCAGCTCGCGGGAATTGATGGATATTGAACATGGCCGGCCGGTCAGCGTGGCCGGTCTGGTCACCGGCCGACAGCGACCCGGTACGGCCAGCGGGGTGACGTTCGTGACCCTGGAAGACGAGTTCGGCAACGTCAACGTGGTGGTCTGGCGTGACCTGGCCGAGCGTCAGCGCCAAGTGCTGGTGGGGTCGCAATTGCTCAAGGTCGACGGCCGCTGGGAACGCGAAGGCGATGTGCGCCACCTGATCGCCGGGCGCATGAGCGACCTGAGCCCGCTGCTCAATGGCATTCACGTGCAGAGCCGCGATTTCCACTGACCTTTGTGGCAGCGAGCCTGCTCGCGAAAGCGCAGTCTCAGGCGATGACGATGTTGAATGTGCCGCCGCCTTCGCGAGCAAGCTCGCTCCCACAGGGAT
>NZ_RCNX01000020.1:42152-48440 GCF_004307595.1 Pseudomonas sp. Sample_23 | reverse complement strand
ATGACGATGTTGAATGTGCCGCCGCCTTCGCGAGCAAGCTCGCTCCCACAGGGATTTTGGTTGCGATGAAGATGGTCGATCTGCCCCGTATCAGTGTGGGAGCGAGCCTGCTCGCGAAAGCGCAGTGTCAGGCAATGACGATGTTGAATGTGCCGCCGCCTTCGCGAGCAAGCTCGCTCCCACAGGGATTTTGGTTGCGATGAAGATGGTCGATCTGCCCCGTATCAGTGTGGGAGCGAGCCTGCTCGCGAAAGCGCAGTGTCAGGCAATGACGATGTTGACTGTGCCGCCGCCTTCGCGAGCAGGCTCGCTCCCACAGGGGTTTTGGTTGCGATGAAGATGGTCGATCTGCCCCGTATCAGTGTGGAAGCGAGCTCGCTCGCGAAAGCGCAGTGTCAGGCGATGACGATGTTGAATGTACCGCCGCCTTCGCGAGCAGGCTCGCTCCCACAGGTTTTGGCTGTTTGTTCAAAATCGAGATAAATCAAAAGGCTGCACCTTTGGGCCGAAGGCAGATATTCTGCGCTTCACACTGGTACGGGAACACGATCAACTCCATGGCCAGCCACTGCCAGGATGAATTGCCCGACGCCAAAGGAGTGTTCGAATGAGCGAAAAGAAGCTGGAAACCACGGTCGATCGCGTCTACCAAGGGGTTTATGCGGCGATCAGCAAGCGTTCGTTGCGCCCGGGCATGAAGCTGGGTGAGGCCTCGCTGGCCGAGCTGTTCAATGTCAGTCGCACCTCGGTGCGTGCTGCGCTCAAGCAGTTGGAAGCCGATGGTCTGGTCACCACCGAGCCCAACAAAGGCGCATCGGTGTCGCTGCCCAGTGACGCAGAGCTGCGTTCGTTGTTCGAAACCCGGCGGCTGATCGAGATCGGCATCGTCACCGAACTGTGCCGGCGCAAAGACAGCGTTGCCATGCAGGATCTGCGCGAGCACTTGTTACTGGAAGATGCCGCGCATGCTGCCGGCGACCATGAACGACTCATCCATCTGCTCGGCGAGTTCCACCTCAAACTGGCGCGCAGCCTGAACAATCCGGTACTGCTCGACTGGTTCCAGAAGCTGATCTCGCGGGCCTCGCTATATGCCGCCGCGCTCGATGACGACAGTCATCAAGCCTGCCGCGACGATGAACACCTGCGTTTGCTTGAGTACATCGAAGCCGGCAATCAGAGCGCCGCAATCGAACTGACCTGCACGCACCTCAACGGAATCGAGAAAGCGATCCTCGACGTCGCGGCAAAAATGAAAACCGGCTATCACCCACTCAAGCACTTGATTGGCGTCTGAATGGCTCTGCGTCGCAAATCGGCTATACCTGCGATGAAACCAATGCGTTTTCACAGCCTCGAAACACACGGGCGTCGCGTCGTTGTAGCGTTGCGATAGATCGGAAAACCGCAAAAAAGGACACTGAGTCAGGCGATGCAGTTTTTATCCGAAAGCCACGGCTGTGAAGGCTGGAGAGGCGAAATGGCCGAGCGCATCCGTGCGTTCGACTGGAGCCACACGGAACTGGGCGCGCTCGCCGAATGGCCGGCCAGCCTGTGCAACACCGTGCAACTGATGCTGGCTTCGCCGTTGCCCATGGTGATGCTGTGGGGGCACGCCGGCTACATGATCTACAACGACGCTTATTCCGAATTTGCCGGTGGCCGCCATCCTTATCTGCTTGGCGTGCCGGTTGAGCTGGGCTGGCCGGAAGTCGCCGAATTCAACCGCCACGTCGTTGACACCTGCCTGGCCGGTGGCACCTTGTCCTATCGCAACAAAGAGCTGGTATTGCTGCGCGACGGCGTGCCTGAAGACGTCTGGATGGATTTGTATTACAGCCCGGTGGCCAACGACGAAGGCGTGCCCGGCGGCGTCATGGCGATGGTGGTCGAAACCACCGAACTGGTGCATTCCGAGCGCCTGCGCCAGGCGGCCGAAGATGCCTATCGCGCCGACAACGAGCGCGTGCGTCTGGCGCTGAATGCCGGCGCACTGCTGGGCTCGTTTGTCTGGGACATCAAGAACAATCGCTTCTCCGCTGACGAACGTTTCGCCCGCACCTTTTCCTACCCGCCGGATCAGGACCTGAGCGATCTGCAACAAGAGATCGCCGAATCGCGCATTCATCCCGACGACCACCCATGGGTCCAGGAGCGGGTCGCCCATTGTGTGCGCACTGGCGAGCCCTACAACGCCGAGTACCGTGTACAGCGCGGCGATGGCCAATATCTGTGGGTGCTGGCCAGTGGTGCCTGCGAGTTCGATGAAGACGGAAGGCCGTTTCGCTTCCCCGGCGTGCTGATCGATATTCATGAGCGCAAGAATGCTGAAGAGTCGCTGCTCAAATTCACCCGCAACCTCGAACAGCGCGTGGCCGCCGAAGTGGATGCGCGACTGGCGGCCGAGGAACAGCTTCGCCAGTCGCAGAAACTCGAAGCCATTGGCGGCCTGACCGGTGGCGTTGCCCATGACTTCAACAATCTGCTGCAAGTGATCGCCGGCAACCTGCATCTGCTCGCTCGGCATGAGCCAAATAATGCCAACGTGCAGCGCCGGGTCGGGGCTTCGCTGGCGGCGGTCGAGCGCGGGGCCAAACTGTCTTCGCAATTGCTCGCATTTGCCCGCCGGCAACCGCTGTCACCGGCCGTGTGCAACCCAGAACAGATTTTCGAAGGCGTTGGCGAGTTGCTGCAACGCGCCTTGGGCGAAACCATTCAGATCGACGTGCAACTGCCGCCGCAGCCGTGGCATATCAACGTCGACCGCAATCAACTGGAAAACGCGATTCTCAATCTGGCCATCAACGCCCGCGACGCGATGAAAGGCGAGGGCGTCATCGGCCTCAGTGCCGCCAATGTCTGCCTGGACAGCGAATACTGCGCCGGCAAGGGCATAGCGGCCGGTGAGTATGTTCGCGTGGCGGTCACCGACACCGGCGTGGGTATTGCCCCACAAATGCTGGAACAGGTCTTCGAACCGTTCTTCACCACCAAGGCCGACGGCCAGGGTACCGGGCTCGGTTTGAGCATGGTGTTCGGCTTCGTCAAACAGAGTGGCGGCCACGTCGAGATCGACAGCAAGCTCGGCGAAGGCACGCGGGTGCAGTTATATTTCCCGCGCAGTCTGCGTCCGGTTCGCGAAGAGACCGCCAGTGTCGGCGAACGCAAGAGCGGCGGCCACGAAACCATTCTGGTGGTGGAAGACAATGACGCGGTGCGCGCTTCGGCGGTGGAGTTGCTGCGCGAGGAAGGCTATCGGGTGATGACCGCGTGCAATGGCGACGTGGCCATGCAGATGTTGCTGGAAGGCATCGAGATCGATCTGATCTTCACCGACGTGGTCATGCCCGGCCTGATCAAGAGTTCGGATCTGGCCGCGTGGGCCAAGGTGCAGACACCGCCGGTGCCGGTGCTGTTCACTTCCGGGCATACCCGCGACATCATTTCCCGCGACCACCAGCTCAGCCCCGATACGCATCTGCTCGGCAAACCCTACAGCCCGCAAGCGTTACTGCAGATGATTTGCGAGGTGCTCGGCACCTGATGCCGAGCGCTGCCCAGTTTTTCAATCAAGGCAGGCCGATGATTTCCAAGCGCAATTCCAAAGCACCCGCCGGCATGGTTCGCGTGCGCGGCGCCCGCGAACATAACCTGAAGAACGTTGATGTCGATATTCCACGCGATGCGCTGGTGGTGTTCACCGGCGTCTCCGGTTCGGGCAAGTCGTCGCTGGCGTTTTCCACGCTGTACGCGGAGGCCCAGCGGCGTTATTTCGAATCGGTGGCGCCGTACGCGCGGCGGCTGATCGATCAGGTCGGCGTGCCGGATGTCGATTCCATCGAAGGACTGCCGCCCGCCGTCGCTTTGCAACAGCAGCGCGGCACGCCGAGCGCGCGTTCGTCGGTGGGCAGCGTGACGACGTTGTCGAGCCTGATCCGCATGCTCTATTCCCGCGCCGGCAGTTACCCGCCGGGGCAGCCGATGTTGTATGCCGAAGACTTTTCACCGAACACGCCGCAGGGCGCCTGCCCGGAGTGTCATGGACTTGGTCGCGTCTATGAAGTGACCGAAGCGCTGATGGTGCCGGACCCGAACCTGACCATCCGCCAGCGCGCCGTGGCGTCTTGGCCCTTGGCCTGGCAAGGGCAGAACCTGCGCGACATCCTGGTGACCATGGGCATCGATGTCGACATTCCGTGGAAAAAACTGCCGAAAAAGCAGCGCGACTGGATTCTCTTTACTGAAGAGACGCCGACGGTGCCGGTGTACGCCGGGCTGACCCCGGAAGAAACCCGCGTCGCGCTCAAACGCAAAATGGAACCGAGTTATCAGGGCACCTTCACCGGCGCCCGGCGCTACATCCTGCACACCTTCACTCACTCGCAAAGTGCGCTGATGAAGAAGCGTGTTTCGCAGTTCATGCGCGGCAGCCCTTGCCCATTGTGCGAGGGCAAGCGGCTCAAGCGCGAGGCTCTTTCGGTGACCTTTGCCGGCTACGACATTGGCGAGCTGTCGCAGATGCCGTTGCTGCAAGTGGCCGAAGTGCTGAGACCGGTGGCAGCGGCGAATTATCTGGAACAGGCCGAGGAGAGCGGCGACACCCTCAGCCATGCGCAAACCCGCGAGGCGCGTCAGCAGCGTGTCGCCCATGGCGCGAGTGGTCATGCCAGCGCACCGGACGTGCGCCACACGCCGAACCTATCGCTGGAAAAACGCTTGGCGGCGCAACGCATTGCTGAGGATTTGCTGGAGCGGGTCAGCACCCTGACCGATCTCGGCCTGGGGTATCTGGCGCTGGAACGCAGTACACCGACGCTGTCGTCTGGCGAGTTGCAGCGTTTGCGCCTGGCCACGCAATTGGGTTCGCAGCTGTTCGGAGTGATTTATGTGCTGGACGAACCGTCTGCCGGTCTGCATCCGGCGGATGGCGAGGCGTTGTTCGAGGCGTTGCAGCGCTTGAAGGCCGACGGCAACACGCTATTTGTGGTCGAACACGATGTCGAAACCATGCGCCGGGCCGACTGGCTGATCGACGTCGGCCCGGCAGCGGGCGAAAAGGGCGGGCGCGTGTTGTACAGCGGTCCGCCTGCGGGACTTGCTGATATTGCAGACTCGCAGACCCGCGCTTATCTGTTCGCGGAAAACCAGCGCCCTGAGCGCGCCGCACGCAAGCCGAGCGGGTGGCTGAAGCTCGACGGCGTCACGCGCAACAATCTGAATAATCTCAGCGCCGAATTTCCCTTGGGCTGTTTCACCTCGGTGACCGGCGTATCGGGTTCTGGCAAATCGAGTCTGGTCAGTCAGGCCTTGCTGGAACTGGTCGGCGCGCAGTTGGGCCGTCCAATGGCCGAGGCCGAGTCGGAAGAACCGAGCCTGGAAGATGACACGCCGCCGCCCAGCACCGGGCAGATCAGCGCCGGTCTGGAGTCGATCAAACGCCTGGTGCAGGTTGATCAGAAACCCATCGGACGCACGCCGCGCTCCAATCTGGCGACCTACACCGGGCTGTTCGACAACGTGCGCAAGCTGTTCGCCGCGACTCCCGAGGCACAAGCGGCGGGCTATGACGCCGGGCAGTTTTCCTTCAACGTCGCCAAGGGCCGTTGCGCTACTTGCGAGGGTGAGGGGTTCGTCAGTGTGGAATTGCTGTTCATGCCCAGTGTGTATGCGCCATGCCCGACCTGTCATGGCGCACGGTATAACCCGCAGACGCTGGCGATTCTCTGGCAGGGCTTGAGCATCGCTCAGGTGCTGCAACTGACTGTCGATGAGGCGGTGTCCGTGTTTGCCGAGCAGCCAGGGATTCGTCGTTCGCTGGAAGTGCTGCGCGATATCGGCCTGGGTTATCTGCGCCTGGGACAACCGGCCACGGAGCTCTCCGGCGGTGAGGCGCAGCGGATCAAACTGGCAACCGAATTGCAGCGCAACCAGCGTGGCGCGACCTTGTATGTGCTGGATGAGCCGACCACGGGATTGCACCCGAGGGATGTCGATCGCTTGCTGGAACAGCTCGATACGCTGGTGACGGCGGGGCACACGGTGATTGTGGTCGAACACGAAATGCGTGTCGTCGCGCAGAGCGACTGGGTGATCGACATCGGCCCTGGAGCGGGCGATCAGGGCGGCAGTATCGTCGCCGCCGGCACACCGCAGAAAGTCGCCACCAGCAAGAAGAGCAAGACTGCGCCGTTTCTGGCTCGGGCATTAAGCCGATGATGGCAGCGACCTGCCGAACGCCTTCGCGAGCAGGCTCGCTCCCACAGTTTTGAATGGTGTACCCAGACAGGT
>NZ_RCNX01000020.1:0-42142 GCF_004307595.1 Pseudomonas sp. Sample_23 | reverse complement strand
ACGCCTTCGCGAGCAGGCTCGCTCCCACAGTTTTGAATGGTGTACCCAGACAGGTCGTCACACACCAGATCCCCTGTGGGAGCGAGCCTGCTCGCGAAAGCGGAATGTCAGCCGCAGATGAGCTGACTGGACGAACGCCTTCGCGAGCAGGCTCGCTCCCACAGTTTTGCAGGCTGTACTCAATAAAGTGGTAACGCAGCAGACCCCTTGTGGGAGCGAGCTTGCTCGCGAAAGCGGTGTGTCAGCCGCAGATGAACTGACTGGACGGACGCCTTCGCGAGCAGGCTCGCTCCCACAGTTTTGAATGGTGTACCCAGACAGGTCGTCACACACCAGATCCCCTGTGGGAGCGAGCCTGCTCGCGAAAGCGGAATGTCAGCCGCAGATGAGCTGACTGGACGAACGCCTTCGCGAGCAGGCTCGCTCCTACACGGGGATGTGTGTCAGTTCAGGCGCCATCCAGCGTGCGGCGGACCTTGTCGAGCAGTTCGCTGATCTGGAACGGTTTGACCAGCATGTCCATGCCGGTGCCGAGGAAGACCTGGCGGTTGAGCGCGGTTTCGGCGTAGCCGGTCATGAACAGGATCGGCAGCCCTTCGTGCCAGCCACGGGCAACATCCGCCAGTTCACGGCCGCTCATGCGCGGCAAGCCGACGTCGGTCAGCAGCAGATCGATCGACGGGTCGTTCTGCAAGCGCTCCAGCGCCGATTCGATATCCGCCGCTTGCGTGCAGCGATAGCCGGCATCTTCCAGCACTTCGGTAACGAACAAGCGCACCGTGGCCATGTCCTCGACGATCAGCACATGCTCACCACTGCCTTTGGCATCAGGCACGGGCACAGGCGCGTCGGCCCCGGTCGGGTCGTTGGTGCCGGGCAGCATGATCGTCACTTCGGTGCCACGGCGGGCAACGCTGCGAATGTGCGCGTCACCGCCGGATTGGCGGGCAAAGCCGTAAATCGTCGACAGACCGAGCCCGGTGCCCTGGCCCAGCGGCTTGGTAGTGAAGAACGGCTCGAACACCTTGTCGATCACGTTGTGTTCGATGCCGGTGCCGTCGTCGCGTACCGACAGCGCCACGTACGCGCCATCGGCCAGATTCGAATCGCCGTGGGAATAAGCGGCGTAAGTATTGACCCAGATATTGCCGCCGGAGGGCAGGGCATCGCGGGCGTTGATCACCAGGTTGAGCACGGCGCTTTCCAGCTGCACCGGGTCGACCAGCGCAATCGCCGGTTTGTTGGTCAGTTCCAGCTTGAGGGTGATGCGCTCGCCGATGGTGCGCACCAGCAATTCTTCCAGCGAGCGGACATGCTCGTTGATGTCCACCGGGCGCGTATCCAGTGGCTGCTGACGGGCAAATGCCAGCAGACGATGGGTCAGCGAGGCCGCGCTCATGGCTGAATTCAGCGCTGCTTCGGTGTAGAACTGCACCTTGTCCAGACGCTCATCGGCCACGCGTTTCTGGATCAGTTCCAGGCTGGTGATGATCCCGGTCAGCAGGTTGTTGAAATCGTGGGCGATACCGCCGGTGAGCTTGCCCAGCGCATCCATTTTCTGCACTTGCAGCAATTGCGCTTCGGCGTGCACGCGCTCGGCGACTTCCTTGGCCAGCTGCGTGGTGGTGTCATCCAGCCGCGCCAGATGCGAGCGCTCGCGGTGGCGGTGTTCGGTGACGTCCTCGACGAACACCAGGCTCAGCTCTGGCGTGCGATACGGCGAAATCTGCCATTGCGTCTCGCGAATCTCGCCCTGCACGCGCATGTTCAGCGTGCCTTTCCAGCGCTCGCCGTCGACCAGACGCAGACGCAGTTCATCGAGGATCGAGCATTGATCTTCGGCAAAGCATTCACGCAGCGCCTGCTGATCGCGGTTATCGACGATCAATTGGGCGAATGCGTGATTGCACTCATGCACTTTCAGATTGGCATCGAGCACGGCGATCGGCGCCGAGACGTTGGCGAAGATCTCGCGGAAACGCGCCTCGCTTTCGCGCAGGGCATTTTCCGTGTCGCGCACCCGCAGCAGGGTACGCAGCGTGGCCAAGAGCACATCGGGGTCGACCGGGTGAATCAGATAGGCATCGGCGCCCGCGTTGAGGCCGGTGATGATGTCGCCGGTCTGGATCGACGCCGCTGACACATGAATCACCGGCAGCAGCGCAGTGCGCGGGTCGGCGCGCAACAGGCGGACGATGTCGAAACCGCTCATGTCCGGCAGGTTGACGTCGAGGATCAACGCATCGAGGGCTTCGCTCTCGATCAGGGCCAGGCCGTCGCTGCCGGTGCCGGCTTCGAGCACTGTGTAGCCGTGGCGCTCCAGGCGCCGACGCAGGGCGTAACGGGTGGCGACGTTGTCATCGACGATCAACAGGCGGATGTCACGATTCATCGACGTTCTCCAGAGCGATTGCCAGCGGGATGATGACAAAGAACGTCGAGCCCACGCCCGGCGTACTGTCTACCCCGACTTCACCGCCGAGCAGGGCGGCGAAACGCTTGCACAGTGACAGACCCAGACCGGTGCCGCGCAGACGTTTCTGCAATGGCGAATCGACTTGGGAGAAGTCTTCGAACAGCGTGTCATGCAGCTCGGCCGCGATGCCGATGCCGGTGTCGCTGACGGCAAAGCGCACCTTGTCTTCACCTTCCAGTCGCGCCGACACGCGAACTTCGCCACGGGTGGTGAATTTCAGCGAGTTGGAAATGAAGTTGCGCAGGATCTGCCCGAGCTTCTTGTCATCGGTATACAGGCGCGGCAGGCCCAGCGGCTCTTCGAAGATCAGATCCACCGCCGAAGCATCGACGATTGGCCGGAACATCCCGCGCAGGGCCGAAAACAGGTCGAACATGTCGAACCAGGCCGGCGAGATGCTGATGCGCCCGGCTTCGATCTTCGCCAGATCGAGCAGGTCATCAACCATGTCGCTGAGCTCGCGGGCAGCGGTGCTGACGAAGGCTACCTGCTTGTGCTGTTCAGGGCTGAGCGGGCCGTCCAGTTCGTCAGCGAGCAGACTGTTGATGCTCAGGATCGAGCCCAGTGGTGTACGGAATTCATGGCTCATGTATGACAGGAAGCGGCTCTTGAGATCCGATGCCTGACGCAGTTCTTCAGCCTGAGTGTCGAGCTCGGCGTACAGCGCTAGCACGCCCTGGTTGGTTTCATCGAGCTCTTCGCGCAGGGCAGTGGTTTCGCGCTGCAACTGAGCGATGAGCGCCGCCTGTTCGGCATGGCTCAAGGTAGTCGATTCAGCCATGGGCGGCCTCCAGAGCAACGACCAGTACCGTCACGTCATCGCGACCACGACAGAAGTCGCGGTGCAGGACGCTGGCTATCACGGACGGATGGCGATGCACCAGGCCGGGGTAGTCTTTGAGATTCCAACGGGACTGTAAGCCGTCGCTGTACATGATCAATAAATGTCCGTTCACGTGAGCATAGTCAAAGGGTTTGGCTTTACGGTACTGGCCGCCAACGATGCCGGGGTGCGAGGCCAGGCCACGGGATTTGCCAGCCTCGAGCAGACTGGCACCAATGTTACCGACACCGGCGAAGGTCAGACCATCGCGCTGGCTGTCGAACTGCGCGAAAGCGACGGCGCCGCCGCGGGTGCCGAGCATTTCCTGATGCAGGTCTTCCATCAATACCACTGGATCGGCAAACGGTGCCCGGGCGAATGCCTGCGCCCCGGCCAGGCCTGCGCGCTCGGCGTCTTCGCCATGACCGAGGCCATCGATCACCAGCGCGCTGATCCGCGAGCCTTCATACGTCAGATGCCAGACATCGCCGCAGGCTGGATCGGCATGCAGCGAATGCTGGCTGACGCCGAAGCGGATATCGGCCTGACGATCGCTGCGCGGAAAAATTCGCGCCAGCAACACCGCGCCACGGTGGTCTGCGTAGACATCGAAGACATTGGTCTGCCGCGACACCGCGCCAAGGCCGATGCCCTGCGTACCGCCAGTGGAAAAGCCATCCGCCAGACAGGCATCCAGGTCAAAGCCCTGGGCCCGATCCACGGTCTGCATTTCGATGCCGAAACCGTTATCCGGACGAGTCAGCACACGCAGATGAAACTCGCCGCGCTGGGCATGCTTGAGCACGTTGCTTGCCAGTTCCGTCGCGACCAGTGCCACGCGGCCGGCATCGTTTTCGTCGAAGCCATGCTGCTCGGCGAGTTTCTGCGCGGTGCGCCGGGCGTGGCCGATCTGGCTGCTGTCCTCGATCGGCAGAACCTGGGTCAACGACCCGGTGATATTCATGTCCATCGTGTGATCGTAATGCGCGTGCCTTTGCCGGGCTCAGTGTCGAGTTCGAATTCGTTGACCAGGCGCTTGGCGCCGGTCAGGCCGAGGCCTAGTCCGCTGCCGGAAGTCCAGCCGTCGGTCATCGCCAGTTTGATATCGGGGATGCCCGGGCCTTCGTCGCGGAAGGTGATGCGCAAACCGACCCGGCCGTTTTCCTCAAGGATCTGCCAATCCATGTCGCCGCCGCCGCCATAGACCATGGTGTTGCGCGCCAGCTCGCTGACGGCGGTGACCAGTTTGGTCAGGTCGATCAGGCGCATGCCGCATTCGGTGGCGAGCTTGCGCGTGGTCTGGCGGGCCAGTACCACGTCCTGTTCGATCAGGATGGGTTGGGTACCACTGCTGCGTACGGTCATTGCAGGCGTACTCGATCCTGCAGCAGTTTCATTCCGCGTTCGACGTTGAGGGCGGTGCTGACGCCCGGCAAGGTCATGCCCAGCTCAACGAGCGTGATCGCCACGGCCGGCTGCATGCCGACCAGCACGGTTTCGGCGTCCATGATTTTCGACAACCCCGAGATGGTGCCGATCATGCGTCCGATGAACGAGTCGACCATGTCCAGCGCCGAGATGTCGATCAGCACGCCACGGGCCGAGGTCCGGCTGATGCGCTCGGACAGATCGTCCTGCAGGGTCATGGCGAGCTGGTCGTGCATGTCGACCTGAATGGTCACCAGCAGCAAATCGCCCATTTGAAGAATCGGAATACGTTCCATCGGCTCAGACCGCTTTGCCGAGGCTGATGCCCAGGCGAGTCAGGGCCAGTTTCAAGGCGTCGGCCAGGTTGGCCTTGGTCACAACGCCTTGCAGATCCAGACCCAGGTGAACGATGGTTTGGGCGATCTGCGGACGCACGCCACTGATGATGCAATCAGCGCCCATCAGGCGAATCGCGGTCACGGTTTTCAACAGGTGCTGGGCAACCAGGGTGTCGACGGTCGGCACGCCGGTGATGTCGATGATGGCGATCTCGGAACCGGTGTCGACGATGCGTTGCAGCAGCGATTCCATGACTACCTGGGTGCGTTGCGAATCGAGTGTGCCAATCATTGGCAGGGCGAGAACGCCATCCCACAGCTTGACCACCGGCGTCGACAGTTCCAGCAGCTCTTCCTGCTGACGCTTGATCACCGCTTCGCGGGATTTCTGGAAGGTGCCGATGGTGTGCATGCCGACCGTATCAAGCAGTTCGGAAACTTCCAGCAGTTGCTCGGCGAGCAGTGCCGGCTGGTCCTGATAATGGTTTTGCAGCAGGGCGAACAACGGGCCCTTCAGGGCGAAGATGAAGTTGGCGGTTTGCTGGGAATCCTGGCCGAGCAGGGCGCGGCTCTGCGACAGCTTTTCAAGGAACTGACGGGTGTCTTCCCAGCCTGCGGCGGCAATCTTGCTGCCGTTGCCGTTTTCCAGACCGGCCAGCAGCAGGCTGAGGAAGTCGCGGGTTTGCTGCGCGAGGTCGTGTTCTTTGAGATTGCGCGTGGCGCCGCTGGCTTCGAGGCGTTTGGTCCATTCGCTCAGCAGTTGAGCCTGGTTGTTCCTGATTGCTTCAACTGTGCTGTTCTGCAGTGCTGCCATGTGCGTGTCGCTCCGTTACGTAATGGTGCCGGCTCAGCGAAATGACCGGCGCGAATTGACTGACATTTGCCGCTTGAAATAGTTGTTCACCCAGCGGCGAATTTTTCTGCCTGCCGCGTCGAAGGCCCCGGTAACTCTAGTCGGCGTGGCAACAGGCAGCGATCTTTTGAACGAATCTGCGGCGTCAGGCTTCGAATCTGCATGCCCGACGTTTTCCAGTCGTGCTGGAAGAAGGAGGCAGGACTATGAATGAGGTGGATATGAACGAGCAAGCGCCGCAACAGCAAAATCAGTCCTCAGAGTCAATTAACCGCAACGACCCGGCCATCGACCCGCAGACACCGGGACAAAATACCCCCGCGCCGGCTGAACAAGGACAGGCGGACAGCGCGGCTGCCGAGGTCGATCAGAAGCAGCATCACAATGACAACAGCAACGACTTCAGCCCCGGCTTCAAGCCTGACCCGGACCGTCCTGAACCGGGCGAGAGCACCGACGCCGATATCGACACCGATGGCGGTTGATCGCTGAAACGCAAAAAGGCCGCATCTAAGGATGCGGCCTTTTTATTGCCGGGCGGTTACTTGCTCGGATGTTTGGCTTGCAGCTCTTTGGCGTGGGCCAGGTGTTTTTCCAGCGCTGGCAGCATCTTCTGCGCGAACGCTTTCAGTTCAGTGGCGCCTTTGGCCTTGTCATCGGTCACGGTGTTTGCCTGTTTCTTGAACAGCTCGATGGTTTCTTCGTGAGCCTTGACCTGGTTGTTGGCGTAGGCCGCATCGAAGGATTCATCGCGCATGTCGAGAATCTTTTCCTTGGCCTGTTTGACCAGGGTGGTGGTGTCCGGGACTTCGATGTCGTTGGCCTTGGCAATTGCTGCCAGCTCATCGTTGGCTTTGCTGTGATCGGTGATCATCTGATTGGCAAAGGCTTTGATGTCAGCTGACTGGCTTTTTTCCAGAGCCAGGCGGCTGGTTTCGATTTCAGCGATGCCACCGGCGGCGGCGTTATCGACAAAGTCATTGTCGGTCGCGGCAAAGGCGCTGCCCATGCCGACAGACAGTGCAACAGCCAGAGCGAGATGACGCAGGTTGAATCCGTCCATTGGGTATCTCCACGCAGGTTTTTGTGAGCGTTATCCAATGGAGCGAAGGCACAAGCCAAAGGTTTTATCGCATTTACGACAGGGCGACGAACGGCAACCGCTGGTCTGACAGGGTGTCGACAGAAGCCATTGCGCAAGGCCATGCTGATAACGAGTCAGCGCATCGGTCGCGCTGGTTGTCGATCAATTTGATGGAGGTGTTTCATGCCGGTTTCACATGATCTGTATCAGGACCTGGGCTGCAAAAAGGAAGAGATCGAGCAAAAACGCTCCGAGGATGCGAAGCTGGATTCGCTGCTCAACAAGTATTTCGAGGTGGATGCTGAAGTGGTCGAGGCCGAGAACGCCCAGTCAGACGCCCCTAGTGACGACGAATTGAAGAAGCTCAAAGAGAAGCGCGTGATCGTCAAGGAGCAGATCGTCGCCCGGTTGGCCGGACAGCCGCTGACCGGTCAGTAATTACCTGACCCGTGGTCGCCATCCGAAGGGAACGGCGACCACCCACGGCACCTCCAATGTGCAGAGTCTGCAAACCATCGACTCGTTGCGAGGTGCCTCATGAACGATCCGAAATTCCCCAGTGAAGAGCAGGGCGGCTTCGACCCGATTCCGACCCGCCCTGAACCCAACAGCCCGGCGCATACCACAGCGCATCCGGAAAAAACCGTGAAAGAACTGCCGGAGGATGAAGATCCGGAGAAGTTCGACCGGTCCGGCAACTGACAGACCGCCTTCGCGAGCAGGCTCGCTCCCACATTTGGAATTTGTTTCCCCTGTGGGAGCGAGCCTGCTCGCGAAGACGCAAGTCCATTCCCCCGCAAATCCCGCAGGCTCACTTCAGCGCCGCATCCAACCCCATCCGCCCCATATGCCTCGCCTTCAACGAGCCGAAATACAACCACTGCCCATATTCGCGCACCGTGGTAATCGGCGAATAATTGCCATCGCTCGCGTCCTGCAGATTGGCAATCACCTTGCCGTCCAGATCCAGTCCCAGCACAAACCCACGCTTTTCGACAGGCTTGGGCAAAACCGTCAACGCCCGCACGATCATCTTGCGCACGAACGGGTGCTGCGCGGTGCCGTCGAGTAATGCGTTGCGCGGCGCGTACAACGCTACCCAAAAGCGATTGCTGCCATTGAACGAGAGGTTGTCCGGAAGCCCCGGCAAGTTGTCGATGAACACATCATGGGTACCGGCCTTCGGCCCGCTCAGCCAGTAGCGGCTGATGCGATAAGCACCGGTTTCATTGACCAGCACATAGGCTTCGTCGGGGCCAAGGGTGACGCCGTTGGCGAACTGCAACTTGTCGAGCAAGACGCTGGTCTTGCCGCTCTGAAAGTCGTAACGCAGCAAACGGCCGTCGGCGCCGTGCTCGATGATCGCCTCACCGTCATGGCCATAGCCCCAGCGGCTCGAGGCATCGCTGAAGTAGGCGTAGTGGCCTGACTTGTCGACCGCCACATCATCGGTAAATCCAAATGGCACGCCGTTGGCCTCGGTGGTCAAGGGGATCACGCGGCCTTGTGCATCCAGCGACAGCAAACCTTTGACCGCATCGGCGATCACCAGCATGCCGTTCGGATGACGGGCGAGGCCCAAGGGACGGCCACCGGTGTCGGCGAGGACCTTGCGCTGCGTGCCGTCGAGGCTGCTGCGGATCAGCCGGCCGTCATGCAATCCGGTGATGAGAAATTCGTCTTCCAGCAGCAGCGCCTCAGGCCCTTCGATGTCGCTCGGCCCGACCTTCACCACAGCTTTGAGGCGCTGGTTGTCCGCGTAGATCCCGTCTTTCAACGAGGGCGCCGGTGGCGGTGTCCAGGCCACTGGTTCGACCTTGGTCGGCAGCAACAACAAGAAGGCGATGACCAGAGCGATCAGCAGGCACAGCAGATAACGTAATTTCACGCGCTGGCCCTCGCCGCGCCGATGTACTGCGCGGTCGTGTCGCGCAGGGCAAGCATGGACGCGGCAGACTCGCGCTCTATGCGTCGCTTGAGCAACAGACGATTGGCCAGACGCATGAGCAAACCGTCAAAGCGATATTCCAGCGTACGCACGAATCGCGTGCCACCAGCCTCCGCCGAGGACTCGTAAGTCAAACGCAGGGACAGGCCCTGATCACTTTGCGCGCGTGCGCACCAGCGCCGGCCCGGCAGATATTCAGTGACTTCCCAGCGCAAGTGACCGGCACGTCCGCCGGCATGGATATCCTCTTCGAAGCGCGCACCGGCATGCAGCGGACCTTGCGGACCGTCAATCTTCAATGAGGAGGGATGCCAGTCCGGCCAGTGACTGGCGCTGGCGGCATAGGCCAGCACAGCGACCGGCTCGCCGGCGATATCGATCTGGTGCTGCATGCGCGTCATGGGCATTTGCGAATTACTCAAAGGGGCGGGTTCCGGCTCGAGGTACAGCGTGCCGAACAGGTAGTCCATCAAGGGCAGAACGATGTTGAAATTGCGCTCCTGCATGCGCTCGCGGCGGTGATGCAGTTCGTGCAGACGGCGCATCTGGCGGATCCATGGCAAGCGGGTCAACGGATTTTGCGGTGGCAGATGTTCACAGGCATGGAACACCTCATAGAGTAGATAACCGAGCACCATGCACCCGGCAAACAGCCCGGCGACATTGGCGTTGACCTGCGCGAGCAGCCACCACAGCGGCAGGGTGATCAATAGCGTATGAATGACGATTAGCCAGGCTGGAAACAGGATCACCCGCCAGTCCCGCGCGCTGTCGTAGGTCATGTGCCCGGGGGTAAAAAAACTGTGATGGTCGCCGGCATGCCGCGCGTAGAACATCTTTGCGAAGGCTTTTTTGTGATGGCCCAAATGGCGATGGACCATGTATACGCCGAAGTTGAACAACAACAGGCTCAGCGGCACCGTCAGCCATTCCAGCCAGCTCACTGAATGCACCGTGCGCCAGAACGCAGCGACGGCGAAAATGCCGAACAGCAACACGAACGCGCCATGCAGCCATGGGTTGTACAAAGGATGAATGGCCGCCCGGTAGCGGCTGCGGAATGCCTCGGTGGTCTGCCTCAATGCGTTTCACCTGCGGGTATTGTTGTTATACCCGGCAGATTAGCCGATCCGCTGACTTGTGCAGGACGAACCTTGCGGCCTTAAGCGCCATGCTCTGGACTGAGGCTGTCCGTCAGCTCAACGGATTCCAGCGCTGTGACCAGTCGTCATCGGTGCGGATCACTTCGCGCAACAGATCGAAGGCCTGTTGCAGCACGGCCGAGTCGCGATCCCGGGAATACACCAGATAGGTCGGATAACCGAATTCCGGCGCTTTGGTGACGGCTTCCAGGGCTCCGGTCTCCAGGTAAGTGCGCACAACCCGAGTGCGGAAATAGCCGCTGCCGCCATGTTCGAGGATGTATTGCAAGGCCAGCGGGCCAAGGTTGAAGCTCAGCGCGGCTTTGGCTTTTTCCGGCAGGGCGGCGTCGTGCTGACGGCGGAAATCCGGGCCCCAGTCGATGTAGACGTAAGGCTCAGGACGCTCGGGGGCGCGCACCAGAATCAGTTTTTCCTCCAGCACTTGCTCGACCTGCAGACCCGGCCAGTATTCCGGTTGATAAACCAGCGCCGCATCGAGCACACCGAGTTCGAGCTGACGCAACAGATTTTCGCCATCGCGGATTTCCATGCGCAGTGCGTGGCCGGGGATTTTCTCCCGAAGTTCCGCCGCCCAACTGAGCATCAACGGGTTGCACAGGCTGACCTCGCCACCGATGTGCAGAACGTTGTGATAACCCTCGGGCAGCGGCAAGTCGCGGCGCGCGGCTTCCCAGGTCTGCACCAGTTGATTGGCGTAGATCACGAACGCTTCGCCATTGGCCGTCAACTTCGCCCCGGCGCGATTGCGCACGAACAGCGTACTGCCCAACTGGCTTTCAAGCTTCTGCACCCGCGCGGTGATGGCGGTCTGCGTGACGAACAACTTCTGCGCGGCGGCGGCAAGGCTGCCATGACGGACGATTTCGAGGAAAGTGCGAGCGAGGTCGATGTCCATGGGGCAGGGCCGGTGTCTGGAGGTGGAGCGCATTGTAAGTCAAAAGGCTCTCTCCCCAACTTGAAAGCAACAACGGATTGAACCGCTGAAAATTGCGTTTGAGTCCTACGGAAACAGGAGCGTTTTGATCAGATTTGGGGATATTTCTGACGACTTTTTCAGGTTGGTCGTCGGACGCCGGGTCTATAGGATCAGTCCTGACATTGAAGTCATCGAGCGCACAGATCGCTCTGGACCCGGACAAAGGATGGACTATGCGAATCCCACTGATTGAAAGCCATACGCCTGCTTACTCGCCTCGCCATTACTGGCGCGACGATCGCGCCAGGTGTCCCTCGGAGGACGTTGCCATGCCGAGCGCCAAAGTGCCCCGGCTCACGGGCTTGAAGAAGCTCGAGGGCAAACCTCTGGAGTTGCTGTTGCGTGGGCAGGATACCGGCGACGATCCGATGCTCATCCTGCGCTGCACAAGCGAAGGATTTGAGCTGCTTGATGTAGTGAACATGATCGCAACCTCCGAGCTGTACCAACAGGGAGAGATGGTCAAACGTATCACCGGCAAATCTGTGAGAACCGTGCGACGCCTGCTCAAGGAAGGCGCGTCGGTGCGCCTGGACACGCCGCAGAGCGTGATCGCCTACCAATATGCCGCTGCGCTGGAACTGGCCATCGAAGTATTCGGGCGTCAGGCCAAGGCCGAATCATGGCTGGAGCAACGCGCTACTTACTTCTACGGTTATGTGCCGCTCGATCTGGTTGGACATGCGCTGGGCTTCAGGATGGTGGAGGAGTATCTGAACCAGATCAAATACGGGGTTTATCAATGAACCCCTTGCCCTGGGATGATCGCTGGTACGCCTGGCGGCTGGATCGCGAGGTGTACAGCGAGACCTGGGACAGCGGCCTTGGATCGAAACGGGACGGCGGCCGCTGGAATACGCCCGGCCGCAGAGTCGTTTATGCGTCGGTCGACCCCTCCACGGCGATACTGGAGGTGGCCGCCCATGGCAGCTTCGATGCGCTTGATCAGGAACCCTATGTGTTGACCTGTTTTGAAATCACCCACGACGCCAGCGTCAGAATCGTGCAACCGGAAGATGTGCCCAATCCCCATTGGCTCACCCCGATCAAAACCTCACCCAACCAGCGAAAGTTTGCCGATGCACTGTTGGCTGAACATCCATTTATCCTGGTGCCTTCGGTGGCCACCCGACACTCGTGGAATTTGCTGGTGAGTTGCGATCTGGCGGAGGGGCAGTTCAGGATGGTTTCGCAAGAGCGGTTTGGGCTGGATACGCGGTTGTTGCAGGAGGGTTGATCGTACCTCCGGGAGCGGAGCGCGAAGCCGAGCCCTGCGCTGATCTCCTGCATGAACGACAAATCCCGTCACAAGGACGGGATTTGTTTGAGCCAGGCTGCTTCTTACGAAGGGAACAGCTCGGACAGTTTCATCGACAGCATCATGTCGCCTTCAACGCGCAGCTTGCCGCCCATGAAGGCCTGCATGCCGTCGGTTTCGCCGCTGACGATGTCTTTCAGGGTCTGGCTGTCCAGCACCAGCGTGCAGTTGGCGTCCGGGTTTTCACCTTCCTGAATTTCGCAGGTGCCGTCTTTGACGATCAGTGCGTATTGCTTGTCTTCGTCGGTGATGTTGAAACCGAAGACCAGGTCCAGACCGGCAGCGGCGGCTGGGTTGAACTTGGCTTGCATTGCTTTTACGGCATCAGCTACGGAGGTCATGGTTCGATCCTTTCTTGGTCATGGGAGCTGGGTGGTTACAGCCAGGGTCACAGTAAGCCGGACTCAGCGAAAAGTGATGAGTTCCGGGGCCTTCAGCAGTTGCAGGTGTGCGTGACTGTTGAAGGAAGCCAGAGCCACCTCGCGACCACGAAACTTCAATTGGTTGAGCGAGGTGTTGACGATTTGCCAGTTCAATTCAAAGGCCTGTCTGGCAGGCATTTGCGTAATCAGGTGGAGCAGGGCAGTGATGGTACCGCCGGAGGTAAACACGGCGATTTTCTGGTTCTTTTCCGCCAGGTCGAGGATGCGGTGCAGCCCGGCCTGAACCCGTTCGACGAAACCCAGCCAGCTTTCCAGTCCGGGTGTGTCGTAGGTGCCGGCGAGCCAGCGCTCGACGATCAGGGCGAAGATGCGCTGGAATTCACCGCGGTTCTGCGCGGCGTTGCGCAGGATGTCGAGGGCTTCCGGCTCTTCCGGCAACATGGCCGGGAGCAGAGCGCGGATCACCGCATCGGCATCGAATTCGTTGAAGGCGGAATCGGTCTCGAGGACTGGAACCGGCAGGCCTCTGGCGCTGAATTGCTCCAGTGCACTGGTGGCCGTGTGCTGTTGGCGACGCAGGTCACCGGCAAGGCAACGATCGAAGCTGATACCGAGGTCGGCGAGGTGCTGGCCGAGGATTTCTGCCTGACGCACACCGGTCGGCGACAGCACGTCGTAATCGTCTGCACCAAAGGAGGCCTGGCCATGTCGTATCAAGTAGATGCTGCCCACGTCCGCGTCGTCCCGGTACGTTGAAGGTCAGGCGAGGTTATGAGGATGGCGTAAGGCTGTCAATGAAAAAACATACGCTTGTTTGAAATGCCCGTTACAGGCGTGTTGCCAGAGGTTTCACGGCTGGCCGACGAGCCGGCGCATGGGTATGCTGGAGCCATTCCGCGTGTAATACACCGTCACGCATTGCTTTGAGGAGTCTCTGTGGATTTTTTCACCGAATACGCCAGCTTCCTGGCCAAGACCGTCACGCTGGTGATCGCCATTCTGGTGGTGCTTGCCAGTTTTGCTGCATTGCGCAGCAAGGGCCGACGCAAATCGGCGGGCCAGTTGCAGGTCAGCAAGCTCAACGATTTCTACAAGGGCCTGCGTGAACGCCTGGAGCAGACCCTGCTCGACAAGGATCAGCTCAAGGCATTGCGCAAGGGCGAAGCGAAAACAGAAAAAAGCGCGAAGAAACAGAAGAACAAGCCTGAGACCAAATCCCGGGTGTTCGTGCTCGACTTCGACGGCGATATCAAGGCTTCCGCCACGGAAAGCTTGCGCCACGAGATCACCGCGCTGCTGACCCTGGCCACGCCGAAAGACGAAGTGGTTCTGCGTCTGGAGAGTGGCGGCGGCATGGTGCACAGCTACGGTCTGGCGTCGTCACAATTGGCGCGAATCCGTGATGCGGGAGTGCCACTGACCGTGTGCATCGACAAGGTCGCGGCCAGCGGCGGTTACATGATGGCGTGCATCGGCGACAAGATCATCAGCGCTCCGTTCGCCATCCTCGGTTCGATCGGCGTGGTCGCGCAATTGCCCAACGTCAATCGCCTTTTGAAGAAGCACGATATCGATTTCGAAGTGCTGACCGCCGGTGAGTACAAGCGCACCCTGACCGTGTTTGGCGAAAACACCGAAAAGGGCCGCGAGAAGTTTCAGGAAGACCTCGACATCACCCATCGCTTGTTCAAAAACTTCGTCGCCCGTTATCGCCCGCAACTGGCGATCGATGAGGTGGCTACCGGTGAGGTGTGGCTCGGTATCGCTGCGCTGGAAAACCAACTGGTGGACGAACTGAAGACCAGCGATGAATACCTGGCAGAGAAGGCCAAACAGGCCGAGGTCTATCATCTGCACTACGCCGAGCGCAAAAGCCTGCAGGAACGCATCGGCATGGCTGCCAGCGGTTCGGTGGACCGCGTGCTGTTGAGCTGGTGGAGCCGTCTTACCCAGCAACGCTTCTGGTAAACCGCAGGCATAAAAAAACGCCGGTCACATGACCGGCGTTTTTGTGTCTGCGACAAACGTCCGACGCTTAGCGGCGACGGAACAGCGGCAGTGGTTCGTCAGCGGCAGCCTGGTAAGTCACCGAGAAGTCCTTGAGGCCTTCCAGTGCTTCGTACGGGTCTTTGTCCGCGCGAATGGCAAAGGCGTCGAAACCGCAGCGATGCATGTAGAACAATTGGTCCCGCAGTACATCGCCAATCGCACGCAGCTCGCCTTTGAAACCATAACGGTCACGCAGCAGACGGGCATTGGAGTAGTTACGGCCGTCGGTAAACGCCGGGAAGTTCAAGGCGATCACCTGAAACTTGGCGACGTCCTCACCGATTTCCTCGGCCTCTTCATCAGCATCCAGCCACACACCCAGACCACCGTCGCGGGCCAGGAGCATGCGGCTGTGTTCGCGCCACAGCTGCAGCGGCACGATCAGATCGTCGCAGTTGCTGATTTCATCGATATTGAAATCCTTCGGCAACAGGTGCCAGGTTTCGTCGACGACTTCGTTGTTCTTAATGATTCGCTGCATAGACGCGTTCCTTGAAGAGGTCGATGCCAATACGCTGATAAGTGTCGATGAAGCGCTCGTCTTCGGTGCGTTGTTCAACGTACACGTCGATCAGCTTCGAGATCACGTCAGGCATGGCTTCCTGTGCGAAGGACGGGCCGAGGATCTTGCCCAGGCTCGCATCACGGCTGGCGCTGCCGCCGAGGGAGACCTGATAGAACTCTTCGCCTTTCTTGTCCACGCCGAGGATGCCGATGTGGCCAACGTGGTGGTGGCCGCAGGCGTTCATGCACCCGGAGATGTTCAGGTCCAGTTCGCCGATGTCGAACAGGTAGTCCAGATCATCGAAGCGGCGCTGGATCGATTCGGCAATCGGGATCGACTTGGCGTTGGCCAGCGAGCAGAAGTCACCACCGGGGCAGCAGATGATGTCAGTCAGCAGGCCGATGTTCGGTGTGGCGAAACCGCCTTCACGCAACTCGCCCCACAGGGTGAACAACTGACTCTGCTCGACGTCGGCAAGAATGATGTTCTGCTCGTGGGAAGTGCGCAGTTGCCCGAAACTGTAGCGCTCGGCCAGATCGGCGACGGCGTCGAGTTGCTTGTCGGTGATGTCGCCAGGGGCAACGCCGGTCGGCTTCAACGACAGCGTCACAGCCACATAGCCGGGTTTCTTGTGCGCCAGGGTGTTGCGGCTGCGCCAGCGGGCGAAACCCGGATGCTCTTGGTCCAGATCGGCCAGTTGCGCAGTCTGGTTGTCGAGGGTTTTGTAGTCCGGGTCGACGAAATGCTTGGCGACGCGATGCAGCTCGGCTTCGGTCAGCGTGGTCTGGCCACCGCGCAGGTGCTCCATTTCCGCATCGACTTTCTGCGCGAACACTTCAGGCGTGAGCGCCTTGACGAGGATCTTGATCCGCGCCTTGTATTTGTTGTCGCGACGGCCGTAGCGGTTGTACACACGCAGGATGGCGTCGAGATAGCTCAGCAGGTCTTGCCAAGGCAGGAATTCATTGATGAATGCGCCCACCACCGGCGTACGCCCGAGGCCGCCGCCAACCAGCACGCGGAAACCCAGCTCGCCAGCAGCGTTGTAGACAGGTTCCAGGCCGATGTCGTGGACTTCAATGGCAGCGCGGTCACTGGTCGAGCCGTTGACAGCGATCTTGAATTTGCGCGGCAGGTAGGCGAATTCCGGGTGGAACGTGGTCCACTGGCGGACGATCTCGCACCATGGACGCGGGTCGATCACTTCATCAGCAGCGACACCGGCGAACTGGTCGGTGGTGACGTTGCGCAGGCAGTTGCCGCTGGTCTGGATCGCGTGCATCTGCACGGTCGCGAGTTCAGCGAGGATGTCCGGGATGTCTTCCACCGCAGGCCAGTTGAACTGCACGTTCTGCCGCGTACTGATGTGGGCATAGCCCTTGTCGTAGTCGCGGGCGATTTTGGCCATCATGCGCACCTGACGCGAAGTCAGTTGGCCGTAAGGCACCGCCACGCGCAACATCGGCGCGAAACGCTGGATGTACAGGCCATTTTGCAGGCGCAGGGGGCGGAATTCTTCTTCGCTCAGCTCACCTGCCAGATAGCGTCGGGTCTGATCACGGAACTGCTTGACGCGGTCCTCGATGATCCGCTGATCGTACTCGTCGTATACGTACATATAAGTCCTGTTCTCAGGCTTGGGCTACTCGGAAAACGCTGCGTTTTCGCTTGCTGGAGTCCGATGTTGCCTCTGCAATTCTGCGCGCACGGCCGCGCACTCCGTCACGGAGCCGGGGCAATATACCCGTTTGCAGTTATGCGCAAAAGTGATGTTTGAGTATATGTAAAGAACCAAATCGCCTAACGCGAATGCCGGTCATCTAATCCACATTTGTCGTGCGGACAATCATCGTCTTAACTGTGATCGAGTCTTTGTGCAATCACCGATAAAACCGACAAGAGGCGATGCAATGAGCAACCCGACCAAAGCCAGGAAAAGCGACAGCAGCGTCGACGCGTGGGCCATTTTGTTCCTGATCATTCTCGTTGTAGGAACAGCGGTCTTCTGGGTCAGCCATCAGTAAATCAGCGTTCCGGGCCTTTCTTTCAGGGCCCGGATAGCTCGAGTCGGTGCCCGGCCTGGCGCCATCACACCCCGGCCAGATACAACACCAGTTTGACGATGGCAAACAGCGTCAGGCCAAACACGGCTGTAAACAAAACGCCGAGAATCACGAAGTGGCTGGGTTTGCCGTGGGTAAAGTCCCTTTCCCGGTTTTTGCCGCTTTGCACGCCGAACGCCGCTGCCATGACGCTGTGCAGCATCTGCCAGAAACTCGGCGGTTTGTTGTCGACTGGATCGTCCATAAATCCCTCTGCGAAAAATCGTCCCCCGAAGCATAGTCAATCGCTGTAGTCACGGATGCCACGTTACAACTTTTGCGCACGGGATATAGCCATGTACCGCCGGACAGCGCGGCGTCAGTGATGTGCTGTCGCTCCATTTACAGGAGCGATGTATGTCCACCGATTCAGACGTTTCGACCTTAACCGAGCGCCCCCTCAAACCTGCGGCGTCCGAGAGCCTTCACGCACCCTGGCTCGAGTCCGTGATGCCGCATTGGCTGATTCAGGCGCCGGTGCACAGGAAAACCGAGCTCAAGCAGGCGCAGACAGTGTTCCCGCGCTGGTACACGCAAGCGACGCCGGCCCAGCGTCAGGTGGTCAATACCAGCTACAGGATGAGTTTTATTGCTCAGACGAGGCTGGACCGCTCCATGTCCACCTTCAAAGACATCGAAACCTTCGCCCGGCCGCTCCTCGCGCAGGCGCTGAAACACCGCTATCAGGTCGCCGTGGATCTGGATAACACGCTGTTGTGTCTCAGGCGACCGATACGCGCTGGCATTCTCGGCGAGGAAATCGGTTCATTCGAGGCATTGACGCTGCCGATGCTCCAGGCCGCTTTGCACAACTTCGAAAGTGATGAGTGTGCTTATGGCGCCTTTCACAGCAGCTCTGGCTTCGCAACCGCGACCGCCGTAAAAGGTGCCCTCAAGGCTGTTCCGGTGAATGTGTCGGTCAGTAACTACCTGAACCTGTGCCGCGAACTGGATATCGGTGCCCGGTACCAGGTTTATCTGACAAGGTTTTTCCATCCGGTCGATCCGGCCGCGGAAGCCAAGTTGCGCCGGCACTTCATCGCCAGTCAGAAAACGGCCATGCGCGCGGCAGCCGAACGCGCACTGTTGACCAAGGATATTCAACCTGAAGATCACGCGATGATCCTCGCGGTGATCAACGGCGAAAGGCACCCGCGAATCGGCGACAAGCAGGTGTGGTTTCAAGACCTGGGCTTGATGCGGCACCGGCTGGTCGGATGTGTAGTGTTCAAGATCGCGCAAAAGTATGGCCCGGTGGACGCGGTAATTCTGTACGTCCCCAACGATCCGGAACACCCGCTAAAGCGCTATACCGGCACGCAAATGCAGGACACCTTCAAGCGCCTGCTGAGTGCTCGCGATGCGCAACAGGCGGACAGCACGACCCCTACGTCCTATCAACGATTCTTCAGTCAGTTCTTCCCATATGAGAAGCGTGCGTATTACTTCAGCCAATTCGTAAAGTCTGCAGACGGCGCATCGGATTGGCTGTCGTCACCGTGGCGCAAGATTCTGCAGACAACGTTGATTTTTGTAGAGATCTGGAAGACTTCACCGAAATATCAAAAAATGGTCCCGGATACCGATCCTTACGTGGCAGTTTCGTTGATGCCGCACCTTCAGGTATATCCCTGGGCGAGGAATAGCGACCTCTGGGCGTACTTGTACGAAAAACATCGTGACAAGCTAATCAACGACGCTCGTGGTCACGCGGTACCTACCGCCGACGTCGACGCCAAGGCGCGCGATGCCAAGCTGTCCGGGCTGCTGCAATTTGGTCTGCTGGCGCTGAACATGGCGTCCATGTTCGTTCCGGTACTGGGCGAAATCATGCTGGTTGTCATGACGGCCCAGTTGCTCTACGAAACTGTCGAAGGCGTGATCGAGTGGAGCGAGGGGGATAAACACGCCGCCAGGGCGCATCTTGTCGACGTTGCTGAAAACCTTGCGCAGATCGGTGCGATGGCCGCCGCAGGAGCAACATTCAATCGGGTGACAGCCGTTAAACCGGAGCCGGTGATCGAAGATCTGCACCCGGTGACGCTGCCTGATGGCAAGAGGCGCCTGTGGCGGCCGACCTTGCGCGGCTATGAACAAGCGCTCAGCCCCGGCAAGTTGTCGCGGCCCGACGCGGCGGGGCAGTACCGCGTCGCCGGCACAACCTGGATGCGCCAGGGCGGCAGGCTCTATGAGCAGACGTTTGACCGCTCCAGCGGGCACTGGCGGTTGAAACATCCCACCGACTCTCTGGCTTACCAACCGTTGCTCAGCCATAACGGCCACGGTGCCTGGCGCCTGAGCCTAGAACAGCCCATGGCATGGGATCGCTTGACCCTGCTGCGACGCATCGGGCACCTCACCGATGGTTACTCCGATGACACCTTGCTGGCGCTGGCCGATATCAGCGGTATCAGCGATGGCGCCCTGCGCAAGATGCATCTGAATCAGTTGCCCCCGCCCCCTGAACTGCGAGACGCCATGCGCCTGTTCGATGCCGATGCACAGGCGAGGCAGATGGTCGAGCAATTGCGCGGAGCCAGGCCCATCGACGAGCACTACCTGTATGCAGTCCCGTTGGTCACCGAGATGCCCCGTTGGCCTGCCGATCGGGTTCTGGAGATGACAGCTGATCCGCACGGAGCAGGGCCGTCCATCCGCTATGGTGCGCAGAATACGCTGCCCGGTTTGGGCCACAAGCCCGCTATCCGCCTGACACGTACGCAAGTGTTGAACGGGGAAATGCCGGCGCGGATTCTGGCTGCGTTGGAAGAGCAGGAAATCAACTATCTGCTGGGACGAACGGCAGCACAATTTCGCCCGGCACGGCCCGATGAGTTCGGCAAACAACTCGCCGAGTACGCCTATACGCGTCAACCGGCGATTTTTGACAGTCTTTATCGCGGTACCGAATCGTCGAGTGCGCCTGTGCGCCTGTTGCAGCGTGAATGTCCCGGTCTCAGCGACGTGGCTGCCCAGGATGTGATCGAGCATGCTTCGACGCACGAGCTGGCCCGAATGGATGCGACCGGGCGTTCCCCTTTGAGAATGCTGGAAGAGGCTCGCTGGCATGTCCGCCATGGCCGCCAGGCCCGCGCGTTTGCCGGTTTGCACAGCGAAAACCTGGCGTCGGCGGACAGTCGGCGACTGGCTTTGCACGCGCTGGAACAATTGTCTGGCTGGCCGCACTCGCTGCGTCTGGAAATTCGCGAGGGGAGCGTGAATGGCACCTTGCTCGACAGCATCGGCGAGCCGATGGCGCCGGTTAGACGCTATCTGGTGAAAAACGGACCTTTCTATCAAGCGTTCAATGATCACGCCCAGGCATTGAACAGAGTCTCGAGGGGCCAGGACAGCTTTTACAGTTCGCTCATGCACGCGTTGCCTGAGGACACACGTTCGTCAATCGGATTGTCTGTCGGCAACGCCCATGGTGAGCTGCAACAGAAAATCATCGAATCGGCCCACCTTCATCGAGCCGAAGCTGCGCGATTGCTGTCGCCGGCTGCAAAGTGGTTCAAACCGCCGGTACGCGTGGGCGCACGACTGCTGGGTTATTACGCCAGTGGCCGTGGTACAGGCCTCAATCCATCCCTCGAATCACGCATTGCGCATCTATACCCCGAGTCGCGCCAGGCACGGGCATTTCTCGCCCGGCAACACGGCCAGAGTGAAACGCAGATTCAGCTCGAACTGGAATCTCGCCGCCAGGATTGGGACGCGTTGAACGTTGCACTTGAGCGATGGCAGGCAGCGCCGAGTGATAGCCGCACTGCAACGCACAGGGCGCAACTGGCACAGACACTGCGAGAGACATGGCGTAATGGTCCGCTGGACGGGCAGGCGGCGGAGGCGGCCCGCCTGACAATCCATTGCGACACGCCATTGCCCGAGCTGAGTACAGGCTTTCCCCACGTGCGTGAACTGGCCATCACCGGCATCGGCATAACCGACGCCAATGCGGACGGGTTTCTGGCGGCGTTCCCGAATGTCACCGATTTATGGCTCGGTGAATTGAGGCGCTATGGCCAGACACCTGTCACCCGACCGCTTAGCACATTGCCAGAGGCGGTTGAGCGGCTGCCCGGGCTGAGACGTCTGCGTTTCTCTACCGATGCGCCATTGCTCGCGGAAAGCTTTGCGCGAAGGCTGGGTGGACTGACTTCGCTGGAGCAACTGCGCATCGACTATCACGGATTCGATTCCACCACCTTGCATGGTCTTGACCTGCAATCGCTGACACGACTGCGCAGATTACGCATCGATGCGCCCCACGCGTTATGGCGGTGGCCAGCATACGTTGAACGACTTCAGCAGCTCAGACGCCTTGACCTCACGCACACCTTGATCGAAACCTTGCCCGACTCGCTCTACAGCGGCCATGACAGACTCTGGGCCGGGCTGTCGCTGGATTGGTCACGTGTCACCCCAGCGACGTTCCGTCGGGCCTATGAGTTTGTCAGCCGCCACTCCGGCCCGCGCGGCCACCTGCTCGATGTGCATCAGATGGTCAGTGAATATTGCCGCGCCGAACTCGATAGCATGGCCGTCGCCCCGGATAGCGCCGACCCTTTGCCGCAGGCATTCAATGCAGCCTGGTCAACACCGTCGGCAAGGGTGGCGGCGATCGAGCAGCTTCGGGCCGAACATGAGGCCATCTTCGCCGCGTTTTATCCGCCATCCCCGCGCCAGGGATCACGCTATGCAGCGCCCGCGCGGCGCTGGTCGACAGGGGCCAGCGCGGACCTGTTACATACGTTGAAAAGCAGCTGGCACGGTGCGATTCGTCAGCGCTATGGCCTGTCCGCCGTCGTTGAGCGCTTTAGCTTCGTCGAGCTGCCCGGCGCCACCACCCGTGTCGAGCTTCCTTCGTTGCCGGCCGGCAGTTTCGCCCATGTGCGCACGCTGCGTCTGGGAGGGCTGAAAGTGTCCTCCGGCCAGGCGCGGGATTTTATTCGCGCCTTCAGTCATATCGAAACGCTTGAGCTGGGGGGATGCATGTTCACTGAGCTACCTTTTGCAGCGCAGGCGTTGCCCGCGCTGCGTCGGCTCGACGTGTCCGGTAACAGAATCACGGTGACGGCAATGGTCCAGCGCCAACTCAATGCGCTGCCACAACTGGTACGACTGAACCTGAGTCATAACCCGCTGGGGCGACTCGATGCCACGGCTTTGAGCGGGCTCGAGGCCTTGAATCTGAGATCGACGGATTTGCTGGCCTGGCCCACCGGGGCGGAAACTCTGCCACGGCTGTCATGGCTCGATTTACGAGACAACCGGATCGCGTCCCTGTCGCCGCAAGCGGTGGCGCATCCTGACGCATTGATGAGGACGAATCTGTCGGGCAACGCCTTCAGTGCCGACGGTGAGGCAGCTTTTCACGCGGCGCTGCAGCGCATCGAGCAGCAGCGGGGGTTGGGCCAGGGCACGTTGTCTCGCTTCGCCGCAGAGCCGGTGCCTGAGCATTTTCCGCCGTTGGAAACCGGCGGTTCGTTCAGTGATCTGCTCCTGCCACTCCCGCAGCCGGCGCCTGTCAGTTCAGGCGCTTCGGGGCATTTGCAGCGGTTGGCGGTGATCCTCGATCGCGAACGGGCGCAACGCAGTCTGCTGGTGCTGCGAACACGGGCCTTGAATGACGCTCAGATCGATGCGCAGATCAGCCAATGGCATTTGAGCTGCGAGGCGCTGACCCGTCAGTTGAACGATTGGCTCTATACCAGGGAAGTACGAACGAACACTGTCCTGGTCAGTGCGCAAGTGCGTTCACTGGTGGCCCGGCGAATCAGCGAGACGTGGCGCCACACCCTGACCCGGCACTCCGGCGGCGATGGCCTGGAGCTTGAATTGGCAGGATTGCAGACCGGAGAACTGCCGGCGCTTGTGGTGCAGTTTCCGGGCGTGACGACGCTCGATCTGAGCGGTGCAGGGATCACGGCGCGGGGGAGCGCGGGTTTTCTCGACGGTTTTCCCGACCTCGAGACCTTGTATCTGAGTGGTAACGAATTGGGCGCGGTGCCTGCGCCGGTGCTGCACATGCGTCATCTCACGCGCCTGGACATGCAGTATTGCAGCTTGCGCAGTGCGACGAGTGTTTACCCTTTGCTGGGCAACTCGCGGCTGCGCACGCTGGATTTGAGTTACAACGAACTTCGTGTTTTCAATCCGCCCGATTATGGCGTGATCGAGTCTCTGGATCTGCGCTACAACCAACTGAGCGAATGGCCTGACGGAGTGCTGCGGGCGCCCGGGTTGCAGGCCCTGAACCTCAGCGGTAACGCAATCGCGGAAATCCCCACGGCGCTTTTCGATGGCGATCATTCGGGTCTGATCGCAGGCTCGGATCTGTCAGAAAATCGCAATTTGTCGCTTTCTGCACTGCAAGACCTCAGGCGTTACAGCCGCGAGCGCGCCATACCGCATGTGCTGGGCATGACGCGCGCGGAGATTGAGACGATGATCAACCGTCAGGTGTTCGGTGATCTGTTCGGGATTCCTGAAGACGGTGCTCCAACCGATAACGCTGGCGGCGTTGTCGACGATCCCCATGCGCAGGTATTTCCCGCCGAGAAAGTTTTTCATCCAGCCAACGATGTCGCACCACGCTCACGCGATCCGTGGCTTGTGGACAGCGATCCGCAGTGGGTTGCGCGCAGAACCGAGCTCTGGGCGCAATTGGCGCAAGAGCCGAATCACGAGCGGTTTTTCCAGTTGCTGCGCTTGTTGCTCGATACGCAGGACTACAGGCTGATGCGAGGCGACCTGACGCAAAGAGTCTGGCATGTCATGGAGGCCGCTGAGGAAAATACCGAACTGCGGCAACTGTTGTTTCAGGGCGCCGAGACCCACGGCACCTGTCCGGACGGGCGGATTCTGACATTCAGTGATTTGGAAGTGCGGGTCGCGGTCTATCACCAGTTGCGTGACATACCGTTGAATCGAATGGCGTCCAGAGGTCGGGCGCTGCTGCGTCTGTCGCGGCAACTGTTTCGCCTGGATCGCGTCGAGACGCTGGCTGAAGCTGCCGGTGTGGGTATGGATCGTGCGGAAGTGCGCCTTAAATATCGCATCGGTTTGACGGGCGGCTGGGGCGACGGTGTCGATTTACCGGGCCAGCCCGCGTCGATGATTTATGACGTCCCGCTGAGTGATGAACTGCTGGAGTACACCCGCGCCTCGATTCTTGAGGCAGAGGGCACCGATGCGCTGTCCGTAAGCATGGCAGAGCGCGACTACTGGATCTCTTACCTGCAAGATCTTCACCCACAAGAGATGGCCGCGCTGGACGTTGCGGTTGACGAGCGACGCCAGCAACTGTGGGACCAGCTCAATCAGCGTCTCGCCCGCAATGAACTGAGTTCCGAGGAATACGACCTTGAACTGAACAGATTGGGCAAGGCCATGGACGTGCTGCGCACACAGAAACGCGCCTAGCTGACCCGCCGGGTGATCACCGAGCTGAACAGCTTCGCCGGGGAATCCGAACAACCCGGCCGCCTGCCACCAACATCCGGTTCCTGAGGGCACCTTGCTGAGGCGGTCCGAGGCAGGCCAAGTCACATCCGCTTACCACTGCTGGTTGCGCAATACCCGGATAACGCAGAAGCGATAACGCGACATGGTTTGCTGAGCGCTCCATCAACAAGGAGTGACCATGATCGCTATTTCCTCAAAACCCATGTCGACGCAGCCTGCGTCGACCGATCAGCCGGCAGACGCCAGTCGGTCAGTAAAGCTCGTTGCAACGCAAAGCCTGCACGGCGAGTTTCTCGAAGCTTCGATCCCGCAATGGTTGACCGACGCTTCGCCGCAACGGCGCGAAGCCTTCAAGGCGGTTGCGACAGCATTGCCGGCCTGGTATCAGGATGCGACGCCGGCCCAGCGCAAAATCGTTGACGATACGTTCAAGGCCAGTGTCATCGCCCAGAACAGTCTCGACAAGCGCATGGCGAAACTTCAGGACGTCGAGACGTTTGCCCGGCCATTAGTCATCAAAGCGCTGAAAGTCAAACACTCGCTGGATATCGATGTCGACAAAACGCTGCTGTGTCTGCGCCGCCCGGTGGAGATGGGTATCCAGCAAATCGAACTGGCCTCATTCGAGGTGCTCAAGATAACGCTGCTGGAAGCCGCACTGCACAACTTCGAAGCTGGCGAATGCGAAGGGACCTACCATTCGAGCTCAGGTTTTGTGGTGGCAGGGTCCACGGCGCAGACGTTCGACCATGTGAGCATCGGTATTTCGGTCAGCCAGTTTCTGCACCTTTGCCGCGATCTGGATGTCGGCCAGCAATACCAGACTTACCTGCAAGGATTCTTTCATCCTGAGGAAGCGGTGGCAGAGGCAGTGCTTGCCGAACGCTTCATTGCCGCGCAGAAGGCGACGCTGCGCGCTGCGGCCGAGCAGGCGCTGTTGCAAAAGGATATCGAGGCGGCGGATCACGCGATGATCGTCTCGGTGATTGACGGCGAGATGCATCCCTGGATGGGGAAAAAACAGGTCTGGTTCAAGGACCTGGGGTTGATGAAAAAAAGACTCACCGGCTGCGTCGCGTTCGTCATCTGCGAGAAATACCGCTATACCGACGAACTGATTCTTTACATCCCGCACGATCCTGAACATCCGCTCAAGCGCTACACGTTCCAGCAGATGCGCGACGAGCTCAAACGCTTGCTCACTGCACGCGACGCTCCGCAACAGACGGGCGCGGAGCCCACCGCCTACCAGCGCTTTCTCAGCCAGTTCCTGCCTTATGACCAGCGTCCCGAGTATTTCAGCCAGTTCAGGCAGAAGGCGGCTGACTCACCCGGCGATGGCTGGGATCTGCTGCGCTCGCCATGGCTGTCGGTGCTGCAAGGCTTCACCGCCGGCTCGGCGTTCACCCGCATTCAGCAGGTACCGCCCGAACGCCAGGTCAAATGGGAGCCAGTGGCGGACCCTTACATCGCACCGTCCACCCTGGGACGCAAGGGGCAGGGACTTTGGGCTCCCAACGAGGATCTGTGGCAATACCTCTATAGCCAGAACCGCACCAAGCTGATCGATGATGCCCGAAGCCATGCGGTACCGACTGCCGAGGTAGACGCGCGAGCAAGGGACGCCAAACTGGCGCATCTGATGCAACTCGGCATGCTCGGTCTGAACATGGTCTCGATGTTCGTGCCTGTGTTGGGCGAAGTGATGATGGTGGTGATGGCCGGGCAACTGCTCTATGAAACGCTTGAGGGCGCAATCGAATGGGCCGAGGGCGATCGGCGGGCGGCCAAGGATCATTTGATCGATGTGGCGGAAAACCTTGCGCAGATTGCGCTGATGGCCGGTGTGGGCGCCGCAGTAAGGAAAATCTCAAGCGCCAAAGCCGTGCCGGTCATTGAAAGTCTGCATCCGGTGAAGTTGCCCAACGGCGAAACCCGGCTGTGGAAACCCGACCTGAGCGCTTACGAGTCGACTGTTGCACTGCCTGTCAGTCCCGGGCCAAACAGTGCCGGCCAGCACGTGCTTGAGGGTAAAACCTATATTCGCCAGAGCGGCAAGGTCTATGAGCAGTTTTTCGATGAATCGATCGGCAAATGGCGGATCAGCCATCCGACCGACATCAACGCCTGGCAGCCGGTGCTCCACAGCAATGGAAGCGGTGCCTGGCGCCATACTTTGGAACGTCCGCAGGATTGGGATCGTCTGACCCTGTTGCGGCGCATCGGCCATGCAACCGAAGCGTTTTCCGATGCACAGCTGATCAAGGCTGCCGATATCAGCGGTGTCAGTGAAGCCGCGCTGCGCAAGATGCACATTGATTCTTCGCTGCCACCACCGGAACTGACCCAAGCCATGCGCATGATGCAAGCAGATGGCAACGCGGCACTGGTTGTCGAGCAGTTGCGCGGGACAAAACCGATCGATGAACTGTACCTCTACGCGTTGCCGCTGATCACCGAAATGCCGCGCTGGCCGGAGAACCGGGTGCTGGAAGTCTTCGACGGCGAGCAATTGTCCGGCAAGTTCGTCAGGTATGGCTCCGCGCGGCGGTTTCGCGATGTCGGCGTCAAGCTACCCATTCAGATATCGCGGGCCGATATCTTCAGCGGTGAACTGCCAGCACGTATTCTCGCAGGGCTGGACGAGTCAGAAATCACTCGGCTCCTCGGCGAGCAGGGGGCACGCGTGCGCGATGGCCGACCGGCAGAATTTGGCAAGCAGATCGCCGACTACGCCAACACCCGCCAGCCGGCGATCTACGACAGCATTCATTCGGGCACCGACCCCGTCGATCCGCAGGTTGCGCGCTTGCAGAAGGCCTGCCCGGGGCTCAGTAAACCGGCGGCGCAAACGGTGCTGGCGCATGGTCGGCCCGATGATCTTCAGCGACTCGGCTCAGGGCAACGAGTACCGCTGCGCCTGTTGGAGGAGGCCCGCTGGTACGCGCGGCAAAGTCGACAGGTAGCGGCATATGCCGGTCTGCGCAGCGAAAACGTCGCCGCTGCGGACAGCCGGCGCCTGGCGTTGCACACGCTGGAGCAATTGGCGGGTTGGCCCGACAACCTTCGCATTGAAGTACGCGAAGGCCACGACGCCGGCATGCTGCTCGACAGCATCGGCAGTGAAGCCGCCGGCGAGAAAAAATACCTGATAAAAACAGGCGTTCAGTTTCAGGCATACAACGAGCGCGGTGAGGCACTCAACAGCCTGCCTCGCAACGGCGACAATTTTTACTCGTCGATCATGCATGCCCTGCCTGATGATGCGCGCCGCAGCCTCGGTGTCCCTGAGGTCGGGCAGTCCGCAGAGTTGCAAGCAAAGATCATCGATCACGCCGACCAGCACCAGGCTGATGCACCCGCGTTGCTGGCGCCTCAGGTCAAGTGGATAAAGCCCCCGGTGCGGGTGAACGCTACCTTGATCGGTTATCCCGCCAGTGGACGCGGCGCGGGATTGGCACCGAACCTGCTGGCTCACGTGCAGGATATCTACCCGCAATTGAGCGACGAACAGGCTCGTGGCTTTCTCCTTGACCAATATCGGACAGGAAAAAACGACCGGGCCATTTTCGAGCTGTTGCAATCACGTCGGCGTGAGTGGGAACAGCTCAATGCGACGCTGGATGAATGGGCGGGGACAGCGACGGCGGCGCCCTGGGAACGCTCCGGAACAAATTACAAGTTTCGCACCGCGCAAGCGCTGAAAACCTGCTGGCGCAACGCTTTGTCCACTGGGGTCGCGGGTGCCGATCAACTGTCGATTCTCACCTACGATCCTCTGCCAGAGATGACCGTCGACTTTGCTCACGTGCGTGAACTGTCGATTGGCGGCGGAGGTTTGACCGACGCCAATGCCGATGCCTTCCTGGCGCGATTTGCCAATATCGAAAAGTTGTCGCTGGGGGAGCGGGGCAGTCTGTTCGGCACCTACATGGAGCACGAGCAGTCACTGACGACCTTGCCCCTGAGCGTGACTCGCATGTCCGCATTGAAAAGGCTCAAGTTCCGAACGCCAGCGCGGGTGATGGCTGCCGATCTGTCGACAAGATTGCGTAGCCTGACCGCGGTTGAGGAGCTTCATCTCGATTTTCCCGGCGGCGCAGGCAGCCCGCCCGAGCTGGACCTGGCTCCCCTTGAACGACTGAAGAAACTCAAGATTGAAGCGCCGGGCCTGACGCAGTGGCCGGCTTATGTGGAACAACTGCCTGAACTGGAGCGTCTGGATCTGACGCAGACCGCCATCGCATCCCTTCCACAGACCCTCTATGTCGGGCACGAGAGACTCTGGGCCGGTTTGTCCCTGGACTGGTCGAGGTTCTCCCACGCAGCGTTCAAACCGGCTTACGACTATGTGAAAAACTACATGGGGGAATGGGGGCATCTGGTTGATCTGGACTTGATGGTCCGCCGCTACTGCGCCGGGGAACTGCAGTTTCTGACGGGTGAGGCCGGCCGTCTCAACCCGTTACCTCAGCGCATCATGAGTCTGTGGAACACACCGGAGACCCGGCTTGGAGCCGTGGAGATTCTGCGCGTGGAGCACAGCGCAATTTTCCGCCAGTTCTACGAGGCCAGCGCATCCGCAGAGTTGCGTACGGCGTCGCCGGCAGCGCGCTGGCAAGCGCCGCCCAATGCCCGGGTGGTTCGTGCACTGGAAAAAAACTGGCGCGCGGCCATACGCCGGCGTTATCGCTTGAACGATGACGTTCGTCCCTTCAATGCTGAGGACTGGATATCCGCCAGCGATCTGGACGACGCCAGCATGTTTGAACTGGTTGACACCGCCTGGGCGCTGGGCGCGGAGTCGGTGAGTGAGCTGCCGCAATTGCCGGCCGGTACGTTTGCTCATGTACAGCGGGTTCGGCTGGACCGCTTGACTGTGCCGGTCGAACAGATCCGCGGCTTTCTCCAGGCGTTCAGTGGCGCCACAAGCCTGGAGGTCACCGCCTGCGGATTGACCGAAGTGCCGGTGCGGCCAGCCGATTTGCCCCGGCTCACACAGCTGGACCTGTCTTTCAACCGAATCGCCGTGACCCCTGAGGTGCAAGGTCAATTCGACGCGCTGAGCAATCTCGAACATCTCAATGCCCGCCTCAATCGGCTGGACACACTGGACGTTTCTCGCCTGACCGGCCTCAGGACGCTGAACCTCAGCTCAAACGGGCTCAATGAGTGGCCGAAGGGGGCGGAGAACCTGGCACATTTGCAAGCAATGGATTTGCGGCATAACACCATCGGTTCGCTCCCCGATCACGTGCTTGCCGACAACGCTGTGCTGCTCAAGACCCGGCTGCTGAACAACCGCTTCAGTGTCGGCGGCGAAGCGAGCCTAAAGGCGGCGCAGCGACGTATAGAAATGACCTTGGGTTTGCCCGAAGGGGCGCTGCAACGGTTTGAATCGCAAGCGCCGTCGTTACCCGCCGGTTCCAGCGGTTCCAGCGGTGCCACGCCTGACACGGCACTCAATCGCGCCGCTCATCTCTTGCCACTGCCATCTGCCTCGGTCATTCAGCAAGGCACCGACATGCATCGCGCAGTGCTGGAAATCTTTCCGTCACTGTCGCTTGAAAAGGCCCAGGCCAGCGTTGAGCGTTTACGCACTGAAGGCCTGTCCCCTGAGCAGATCGTCGGCAGACTGAATCAGTGGCGAGCAAGTAACGAGGCGTTGACGCGTGAGTTGAACGGCTGGATCTTCAACCCGGCGCAAGGGACTGGTGAAGGGGCGTCGTCAACAAGATTCTTTGATGCCTCCAGGATCCGCGCTTGCTGGCGGGACGGGCTCACCGGCCATACCGAATCCGCCGGACGGACGCTGAGCCTGTCAGCGGGCGGCTTGGGTGATTTGCCTGCGCTGTCGAACGTGTTTTCCCATGTGCGGACGCTGGACCTGACCGGGGCAAAGTTTTCCGTCGAGAGTTTCAACCTCTTCTGCCCGGCGTTTCCTGAGTTGACCACGCTGATGCTCAATGGCACGGGCCTGGCACGCCTGCCGGAAGCTGTCGGCAGTCTGAGCCGGCTCGAACGGCTGGAATTGAGCGGCAATCGCCTGGCCGTGGCGCAATCGGTGTATCAGCACGCGAGCGGGGCGCGGCTGCGCTGGCTCGACCTCAGTCACAATCAGCTGGAAGAATTCAACGCCGCAACCTACAGCAGTCTGCAAACCCTCAACCTCGGCCAGAACGGCCTGGATTTCTGGCCTGAAGGCGTGCTTGAACTGGCGCATCTGCAAAGGCTGGACCTGTCGGGCAACAACATCATGGTTTTCCCGGACCGGCTGTTGGGCGGCAATCATGAGGCGCTCGTGGCAGGCACCGATCTGTCGGAGAACTCGCTGTCGCTTAACGCATTGGAGCAGATCAGGGACTACAGCGTCGCGCATGGCGGCAGTGAGGTGCTGGGCTACACGCCGGAGTCCTTGCAGCGCTTGATCGCCGAGCGTATGAGCGACTCGGAAAGCGATAGCGGATCCGAATCGGATTCGGATCGGGGTTCGGACCCCGACTCCGATAGCGACGATGGTGATGATCCGCGTGGCGGAGGCGGAGGCGGTGGCGGTAGCGGTAGCAGTAGCAGGCCCGTGGATATGCATGCCGGTGTGGAGGCTGCGGAGGTGATTGCCAATCCGGCGCAGGACGTGGCGGCGCCGGCGATGGATATATGGATGACCTACACCCATGCAGATGCGCGTGCAGCGCGGCAAGCACTATGGCTGCAATTGGCTCGACAGGCCAACCATGAGGCGTTCTTTCATTTGCTCTCGACCTTGCCCGACACCCTGGAATTCAGGTTTGCCGGTGCCGATCTGACCCACCGGGTCTGGCAAGTGATCCAGGCTGCCACGGAAAACGCTGAACTGCGCGAGCTGTTGTTTTTCAACGCCGAAACCCACGGCACGTGCCCCGATGGCCGGATCCTGTCGTTCAGCGAACTGGAGACCCGCGTCTACGAATACAACGCTCTGCGCGACATTCCGCGGCATCGTCAGCTGCAACGCGGCAGAGCGCTGCTCGATCTGACTCGACGGCTGTTTCGCCTGGAAAGGGTGGATCGACTGGCCGAAGCCGCCGCCAGGAACAAGGATCGCGCGGAAGTCCGCCTGCAATACCGCATCGCCATGACACGCGGCTGGCCGGACGACCTGGAGTTGCCGGCGCAACCCGAACACATGTTGTACGCCTCACCGATTCGCGGGCGACGATTGCTCAATGCGCGTGCCTCGGTTCTCGCGGACGAGGCATCACCCATGTTTCTGGAGGATCTGATTGCGCGGGACTACTGGATCCGCTATCTGCAGGATCGCCACGCCGAGGCGTTCGAGGCACTTGAACGCGACGCTACCAGGCGGCACGAAGCGGTCGAGGATGCCTACCCGGACAGAGAAAACAGCGATTATCTGGATGCGATGAGGGTGCTTGAAATCGAACTGGCGGACGCGCGCATCGAGAAACTCAAGGCTTTGACTCGCACAGAACTGGAGAGCCTGGCGTCGCAGGATGCGGGAGCGTCGCCATCGGCCCCGTCTTCACCGAAACCCGGGCCTTCGTGGCGCCGTGACTGACTGATCGAGCAGACCTGGGAGCAGCGCGCTCCCAGGTCCGCGGCCCGATCAGCTGTCGTAACCCAGATTTGGCGCCAGCCAACGCTCGGTCACGCTCAGGTCCTGGCCTTTGCGCGCGGTGTAGCTCTGCACTTGATCCTTGTCGATCTTGCCCACGGCAAAGTACTGCGCCTGCGGATGGGCGAAGTACCAGCCGCTGACCGCTGCGGCGGGGAACATTGCGTAGTGTTCGGTGAGGAACACGCCACTGCGCCCGGCGCGCATTTCGGCAGCCTCTGGATCGAGCAGGGTGAACAGCGCGGCTTTCTCGGTGTGATCCGGGCAGGCCGGGTAGCCGGGAGCAGGGCGGATGCCACGGTACTGCTCTTTGATCAGCGCATCGTTATCCAGGGTCTCGTCCTTGGCGTAACCCCAGTGTTCTTTACGCACTTGCTGGTGCAGCCATTCGGCGCAGGCTTCGGCCAAGCGGTCGGCGAGGGCCTTGACCATGATCGAGTTGTAGTCGTCGCCCGCGTCCTGATAGGCCTTGGCCACTTCTTCGGCACCGATGCCAGCGGTGGTGATAAAGCCGCCGACATAGTCGGTGACTTCGCTGTCCTTCGGCGCCACGAAGTCGGCGAGGCAGAAGTTCGGCTTGCCGTCGGTCTTGATGATCTGCTGACGCAGGTGATGCAGCTTGGCCAGCGGCTTGCCGTTGTCGTCGTACAGCTCGATGTCGTCTTCGTTGACCTGATTGGCCGGCCAGAAACCGAACACCGCACGGGCGCTGATCAGTTTTTCGTCGATGAGCTTGGCGAGCATTTCCTGCGCGTCCTTGTACAGCGCAGTGGCGGCTTCACCGACCACTTCGTCTTCGAGGATGCGCGGGAACTTGCCGGCCAGGTCCCAGGAAATGAAGAACGGTGTCCAATCGATGTACTCGGCCAGTACCTTCAAATCGATGTTGTCGAGCACCTTGCTGCCGGTGAAGGTCGGTTTCACTGGCTGATAATTGGCCCAGTCGAATTGCGGCTTCTTCGCGATCGCGGCGGCGTAGCTCAGGCGTTCGGTACGGGCGCTGCGATTGGACGTACGCTCGCGCACGTCGATGTATTCCAGGCGGGTCTTCTCGACGAAACCGGCCTTGAGTTCCTTGGACAACAACTGTGTCGCCACGCCGACGGCGCGCGAGGCGTCGGTCACGTAGACCACGGCATCGTTGCTGTACTTCGGCTCGATCTTCACCGCGGTGTGCGCTTTCGACGTGGTCGCGCCACCGATCATCAGTGGCAGGTGGAAATCCTGACGCTGCATTTCACGGGCAACGTGAACCATCTCGTCCAGCGACGGCGTGATCAGGCCGGAGAGGCCGATGATGTCGCACTTTTCTTCTTTGGCGACCTGCAGGATTTTCTCGGCCGGGACCATTACGCCGAGGTCGACAATGTCATAGCCGTTGCAACCGAGCACCACGCCGACGATGTTCTTGCCGATGTCGTGCACGTCGCCCTTGACCGTAGCCATGAGGATCTTGCCCTTGGCTTCCGGCTTGTCGCCTTTCTCCAGTTCGATGAACGGAATCAAGTGCGCCACGGCCTGCTTCATCACGCGGGCGGATTTCACCACTTGCGGGAGGAACATTTTGCCGGCGCCGAACAGGTCGCCGACGATGTTCATGCCGGACATCAACGGGCCTTCGATCACTTCGATCGGCCGCGCAAACGACTGGCGGGATTCTTCGGTGTCTTCAACGATGTGCGTGGTGATGCCCTTGACCAGCGCGTGTTCCAGACGTTTGTTGACGTCCCAGTTGCGCCATTCTTCGGTCTCGGCTTCCTTGACGCTACCGTCGCCCTTGTACTTGTCGGCGATGGCGAGGAGGGCGTCGGTGCCGTCCGGAGTGCGGTTGAGGATCACGTCTTCGACCGCGTCGCGCAGCTCGACCGGGATCTGATCATAGATCTCCAGTTGACCGGCGTTGACGATGCCCATGGTCAGCCCGGCGCGGATCGCGTAGAGCAGGAACACCGAGTGAATCGCCTCACGCACCGGGTTGTTGCCACGGAACGAGAACGACACGTTGGACACGCCGCCGGAGCTCAGCGCGTACGGCAGCTCATCGCGGATGTAGGCGCAGGCATTGATGAAGTCGACGGCGTAGTTGTTGTGCTCTTCGATGCCGGTGGCGACGGCGAAGATGTTCGGGTCGAAGATGATGTCTTCCGGCGGGAAGCCGACTTCATTGACCAGAATGTCGTAGGAGCGTTTGCAGATCTCTTTCTTGCGCGCTTCGGTGTCGGCCTGACCGGCTTCGTCGAAGGCCATCACCACCACCGCAGCGCCGTAGCGCTTGCACAGCTTGGCGTGATGGATGAACTGCTCGACGCCTTCTTTCATGCTGATCGAGTTGACGATGCCCTTGCCCTGGATGCACTTGAGGCCGGCTTCGATGACTTCCCATTTCGACGAGTCGATCATGATCGGCACGCGCGAGATATCCGGTTCGCCGGCGATCAGATTGAGGAAGGTGACCATGGCCTTCTTCGAATCGAGCATGCCCTCGTCCATGTTGATGTCGATGATCTGCGCGCCGGCCTCGACCTGCTGCAGAGCGACTTCGAGGGCTTCGGTGTAGTTGTCTTCACGGATCAGGCGGGCGAATTTTGCCGAACCGGTGATGTTGGTGCGCTCGCCGACGTTGACGAACAGCGAGCTGCGATCGATGGTGAACGGCTCCAGACCCGACAGGCGGCAAGCCTTGGGGATGTCTGGAATCTGCCGCGGCGCATAACCGGCCACGGCTTTGGCGATGGCTTCGATGTGGCCCGGCGTGGTGCCGCAGCAACCGCCGACGATGTTGAGAAAACCGCTCTGAGCGAATTCTTCGATGACTTTGGCGGTTTGCGACGGCAGTTCGTCGTACTCGCCGAATTCATTCGGCAGGCCGGCGTTCGGGTGCGCGGATACGTGGGTGCTGGCCTTGTTCGACAGCTCTTCCAGGTACGGGCGCAGTTCGCTGGCGCCGAGGGCACAGTTCAAGCCCACGGAAATCGGCTTGGCGTGAGCCACCGAGTTCCAGAACGCTTCGGTAGTCTGGCCCGACAGGGTTCGACCGGAGGCGTCGGTGATGGTCCCGGAAATCATGATCGGCAGTTCGAGATGCAGTTCTTCGAACACGCCCTGCACGGCGAAAATCGCCGCTTTGGCGTTGAGCGTGTCGAAAATGGTTTCGATCAGGATCAGGTCGGCGCCGCCCTCGATCAGGCCTTTGGTGGCTTCGGTGTAGTTTTCCACCAGCTCATCGAAGGTCACGTTGCGGTAGCCGGGGTTGTTGACGTCGGGCGACAGCGAGCAGGTACGGCTGGTCGGGCCGAGCACGCCGGCAACGAAGCGCGGCTTGGCCGGGTTTTCGGCGGTCTTGGCGTCGGCAATCTTGCGCGCCAGACGTGCGCCTTCTACGTTTAACTCGTAAGCCAGCTCTTCCATGCCGTAATCGGCCATGGAAATGCGCGTGGCGTTGAAGGTGTTGGTTTCGAGAATGTCGGCGCCGGCGTCCAGATAGGCTTTTTCGATACCGCCGATCACGTCCGGACGGGTGATCACCAGCAGGTCGTTGTTGCCCTTGACGTCACTCGGCCAGTCCGCGAAGCGCTTGCCGCGATAATCCTGTTCTTCGAGCTTGTAGCTCTGGATCATCGTGCCCATCCCGCCGTCGAGAATCAGGATGCGCTCTTTGAGGGCTTGCTTGAGAGCTTGAAGGCGGACGCTGCGATCGGACATGTGGACTACTCGAAAAGACCATTACGAAGGAGCGGGATCATAGCAAACCTGTGCGCTTTTGGAGCATGTGCAGCTTTTGCATGAATATCGCTCATGTTGGTACGAGCGTCATAACGGTAGAATCGCAGCCTTTTTTATCATCGAGATCAGCAACATGCCGCACCGCTTCATCAGTTTATGGTTGCTGGTCCTGAGCGGGAGCGTTGCGGCGCAAGATCCTGCCATTTCTTCTTCCATCTCCTACAGCCGAGATATCCAACCGATCTTCACCGAGAAGTGCGTTGCCTGCCATGCCTGCTATGACTCGGCCTGTCAGCTCAATCTGGGCAGTGGCGAAGGCGCTGCTCGTGGCGCGAGCAAGATGCCCGTGTACGACGGCGAACGCACTCAGGCAGCACCGACCACGCGCCTGTTTTACGACGCCTTCGGCAAGCGCGCCTGGCAGCAGAAAGACTTCTATTCGGTGCTCGACGCCCAAGGCAGTCAGGCCGCGCTGATGGCACGCATGCTTGAACTCGGCCACAAGACGCCGCTGACGCCGAATGCCAAGTTGCCCGAAGACATTGTCCTGGGGCTTAATCGCAACAATCTGTGCGCAATGCCTGCGGAGTTCGACGGATATGCCGGCGCGCACCCGAAGGAGGGCATGCCGCTGGCGGTCACTGGCCTGACCGACCAGCAATACCAGACCTTGCAGCGCTGGCTGGCGTCTGGCGCGCCGATTGACGAACAGAGCCTGGCGCCGAGTGCCAAAGAGGCCATGCAGATCCTGCAGTGGGAAAACCTGCTTAATGCTCCCGGTGCTCGGCAAAGTCTGGTCGGGCGCTGGCTGTTCGAGCACTGGTATCTGGCGCACATCTATTTCAAGGACGGCGAGCCGGGGCATTATTTCCAGTGGGTACGTTCGCGTACGCCGAGCGGCCAGCCGATCGACCTGATCGCCACGCGCCGCCCCAACGACGACCCGGGCACCCAGGTGTATTACCGCTTGTGGCCGGTGCAGGGGGTGATCGTGCACAAGACGCACATCACTTATCCGCTGAGCGCGGCGAAAATGGCCCGGATCAAGAGCCTGTTCTACAACGGCAATTGGCAGGTCAATGCGCTGCCGGGTTACGGCCCGCAGAGCCGTGCCAATCCGTTTGCCACTTTCGAGGCGATTCCGGCGCAGGCGCGCTATCAGTTCATGCTCGATAACGCTGAATACTTCGTCCGCACCTTCATTCGTGGGCCGGTGTGCCGTGGGCAGATCGCGACCGACGTGATCCGCGACAACTTCTGGGCGCTGTTCCAGGCGCCGGAACATGATCTCTACATCACCGACCCGAACTACCGCGGCCAGGCCACACCGCTGCTGGCGATGCCGGGGCAGAACGACGATGTCGGCAGCGTGCTCAGCCTGTGGCGCAACTATCGCGACAAGCGCAACGAATACGAGGCACTGCGCCGTGACAGCTACGCCGATCTGCCGGCGCCGAGCTGGTCGACGCTGTGGGCCGGCAACGACAACGCCTTGCTGAGCATTTTCCGCCACTTCGACAGCGCTTCGGTGACCAAGGGGCTTATCGGTGAGGTGCCGCAGACCATGTGGCTGTTCGACTATCCACTGCTCGAGCGCACCTACTATCAGCTCGCGGTCAACTTCGACGTGTTCGGCAACGTCTCCCATCAGGCGCAGACCCGTCTGTATTTCGACCTGATCCGTAACGGCGCCGAGCAGAACTTCCTGCGCCTGATGCCCGCTGACTCGCGCGAGGATTACCTCAACGATTGGTACCAGGACGGCGGCCAGTTCAAGATGTGGCTCGATTACGAGGCCATCGATGACGACAAACCGACCGCGCTCAAACTCGACGAAAAAGACCCGAAACACGATTTCGCCATGCAGTTGCTGGCGCGCTACGGTGATCTGAACGCGCGGCCGGACCCGATCAATCGCTGCGACGGCGCTTATTGCTCGCGACCGAATATCGATCCGGCGTTGCAGAACGCCGAGCAGGCCCTGAGCCGTCTGGCCTCGCGACCGGCCGCAGGGTTGAAAGTCATCGACCAGTTGCCCGAAGCGACCTTGCTGCGCGTCGAAACCGCCAGCGGCAAGCGCGAGGTCTACAGCGTGCTGCGCAACCGCGCGCACAGCAACGTGGCGTTTTTGCTCGGTGAGTCGCTGCGCTATCAACCGGGCCTCGACACATTGACGATCTATCCGGGCGTACTCACCAGTTACCCGAACTTCATGTTCAACGTACCGGCCGAGCAGGTGCCGGCGTTCGTCGATGCGATGGAGAATGCCAAGGATGCCAATCGGTTCGACAAGATCGTCGAACGCTGGGGCATTCGTCGCAGTCATCCGCAGTTCTGGCTGTATTTCCACGATCTGAGCCAGTACATACACGAAACCGATCCGGTGGAAGAGGGTGTGCTGGATATGAACCGGTACGAGAACCTTTGAGCATTCGCAGGCATATGCCGGGATTCTTTCCCGACAAAAATACTAGGACTTTGTCAGCCGCGCCGATTGGCGTAAACTGCGCCCAAGCCTGCGAGGAGTTTTTATGACCGCTATTACCATTACCGACGCCGCCCATGATTACCTGGCCGATCTGCTCTCCAAGCAGAACACCCCGGGCATCGGCATCCGTGTCTTCATCACCCAGCCTGGCACCCAGTACGCCGAAACCTGCATTGCCTACTGCAAGCCGGGCGAAGAGAAGCCTGAAGATACTGCGCTGGGGCTGAAAAGCTTCACCGCTTACATCGATTCCTTCAGCGAAGCGTTTCTTGACGACGCCGTTGTCGACTATGCCACCGACCGTATGGGCGGCCAGCTGACCATCAAGGCGCCAAATGCCAAGGTGCCGATGGTCAATGCCGACAGCCCGGTCAACGAGCGCATCAACTACTACCTGCAAACCGAGATCAACCCGGGGCTGGCCAGCCACGGCGGTCAGGTCAGCCTGATCGATGTGGTCGAGGACGGCATCGCCGTGTTGCAGTTCGGTGGCGGTTGCCAGGGCTGCGGCCAGGCTGACGTGACCTTGAAGGAAGGCATCGAGCGCACGCTGCTCGAGCGCATCCCGGAGCTCAAGGGCGTTCGCGACGTGACTGACCACACGCAGAAAGAAAACGCCTACTACTAAGGCGTTCGCTGCGAACATGAAAAACGGCGCCCCGTGAGCGCCGTTTTTTTATGCCTGTGGCTTGATCATGCCCACGCTCCGCGTGGGCATGCAGCCCGGGACGCTCCGCGTTCCACTCACGGTCGGTACAAATGCGCATGCCCGGCGCGATACAGCGAAGACTCGCTGAACACTTCACTGCCCAACACCCGCCCGACCAGAATCAGCGCCGTACGCCGAAACCCTTTGGCCTCGACCTTTGCGGCAATGTCCGCCAGTGTACCGACGACCCAGTCCTGATCCGGCCATGTCGCGCGGTGAATCACGGCAATCGGGCAGTCCGCGCCGTAATGCGGCAGCAATTCAACCAAAATCTTTTCCAGATGATTGACCCCCAGATGAATGGCCATGGTCGCGCCATGCTGCGCCAGGCTGGCCAGCTCCTCGCCAACGGGCATCGCGGTCTTGTCGGCGTAACGGGTCAGGATCACGCTTTGCGAGATGTCCGGCAGAGTGAGCTCGGCGCCCAGCAGCGCTGCGCATGCCGCCGTCGCGGTCACGCCCGGAATGATCTCGAAAGGAATGCTCAGCTCACGCAAGTAGCGGATCTGCTCACCAATCGCGCCGTACAGACCTGGATCCCCCGAATGCACGCGGGCAACATCCTGGCCTTTGGCATGGGCCGTCCTGATCAGATCGATGATCTGTTCCAGATGCAGTTCAGCGCTGTTGACCACGGTTTCGGCCTGATGACCTTCCAGCACCGCGGCAGGTACCAGCGAGCCGGCATAAATGATCACCGGGCAGCTGCGAATCAGCCGTTGGCCTTTGACGGTGATGAGCTCCGGGTCGCCGGGGCCGGCGCCGATGAAGTAGACGGTCATCGTTGAATCCTTGTGAAGAGGCGCAGCCCCACTGCAGATGAAGCGTGCTCATGATCAATGGCGGGGATTATCGGGATTTTATGCAGCGCCGGCCAATGCCAGCGTGGCCTGCGCATATTTCTGGCGGTGGATCAGCAGTTTCGCCGGCGCCTGAATCAGTTGCTCGGCCAGCGCCAGCGCGGCGCTTTCCGCCACGCCGTAGCAGCCGGTGCGCTCAAAGGCGATCTGCGATTGATGACTGAGGCGCTGTTGATAAGGCGCCAGTTCGGCACTGTTGAAATACTGCAGGGGCAGGTTCAATTGTGTGGCCAGTTCCAGCAACCCCGGTTCGTCGCGCTTGAGGTCGATACTCGCCAAAGCCTTGACCGCTCGCAGCTCGATGCGGTGCGCCTGCAACGCTTGATCGAGTAATGCACGCAACGTACTGGCCGGGCAGCCGCGCTGGCAGCCGAGGCCGACCACGAAGGTCGGCGCTGCGCGGTCATCGGTCATGCCTGATATCGGCCTGCGCTTTTGCGCCGGAACAACCATGCACTGATCAAGCCCAAGGCCAGCCAGAACGCGACGTTGGTCAGCTGCGAAGCGATTTTGAATTGGGTTTCCAGTGCCTCTGGGGCAAGCATCGAATGAACCTGGGGTTGCGGCGCGCCGATCACATGCGGCACGGCGAGAATCGCCACACCGAGAAGCTTCATCAGCCAGTGGCGGCTGAAGGCGATCAGTGCCAGGCCGACGGCGGTCGATGCGGCAGTGCCGATCCACCAGATCTGCCGCGATGCCAGATCGGCAGCCGCAGTGCCCGGCAATTCAGGTGGCAGGCCCAAGGTCGGCGCGAGAACGAACGTCGCGTAACCGGCCAGACCCCAGAGCAGCCCTTGCGAGGTTTTGGTTGGCGCGCGCAAGGTGTACAGGCCGGCGAGCATCAGGGCGAAACCCACCGCCACCACCAGATTGCCGCCAGTGGTCGAGACCACGCGCTGCCAGCCGTCTTCCGGCTCCCAGGCCTCGCCATCGTGGCTGTGGGCGGCGGTGCCGGCGGCGTGTTCGTGAATTTGCGCGACCGGTTCGGATTTCTCGAAGGATTCGGCCTGCAGAATCAGTGGCGATACCCAGAAACTCTGCAGCAGGGTCAGCAGCAGGGCGGCGAGCAAGCCGGTGAAGCCTGCGGTTTGCGCGATACGCTTGATCATCTCGGCAGGCCTCAGTGGCACGGGAACGCGGCGCTGTGGCGGGTATCGTGGGCGGCGTTGTGCACCGCTTCGATGTGCGAGAAACCGGCGAACCAGACCAGGCTGGCACCGAGGATCGAGGCGAAGAGGGCGGCGGCGACGCGTTGGCCGAGTGTGGTGCTGCTGGAGATGTTGTCAGTGTGGCTGACGGTATTGCTGATGATCGACATAGCGCTTCCCTCTGAAATGTCAGCGGGTAAACAGAGCGCATGAAAATCCCTGCGAGCCGGGCACGCAGGGATTTCGAACAGCGCCCGCCCACCGCGGGTTTGTTTGTGGTCAGCGGCGCTTGCGCGCGCTGGGTGTTGCGGGCCGGTCTCCGGGCTTGCGAGGGGTTGGCACGAGGCCGACCTGCAAGCATCACCTTCCCATGCCGGGGCACAGTGGATCTGACGCTTCGCTCGCTTACCGTTGCGGGGGCAGCACCGGACTGACATGGCCTTGAGTAAAGCACATGATTCACCGGTTTCCCGTTTCACCCTGTGAAGGGCACCCGTAACAAGGTGGGCAGGAGAACATGGGTTTGGGTTTTTAGTCAATTTCCGGGGAGTTTTCGGTGCTGCGGTGGGGGTGTTTTTCTGATGTTTTTGTGTGTATATCCGTTGCTGCGGTAACGGCTGCTTAGGGTTTCGCCCTTACGGCGACTCACTTTTTTTACAAACGCCTAAAAAAAGTAAGCA
>NZ_RCNX01000035.1:0-168977 GCF_004307595.1 Pseudomonas sp. Sample_23 | reverse complement strand
CACCTCGGTCAGTCCCCTCTCCCTCCGGGAGAGGGCTAGGGTGAGGGGCTTTTGATCTGTTTCTTTTGCGGATACTGACTCGGTATCTCAAGCCGACGTTGCTCTGGTAATCAGCCCGACTTCCCGCTATGACTGCGCATCGGCAGAGGATTTCCCTTGCTGAACTGCGGTGAATCGTGTCCTCGGTCCGGTCGATCCACAAAGCGGATGCGCAAAAAAAACCGCTGAACCGAGGAAGTTGAGCGGGCTTTTTTTGGGTTCGGAAATTACAACGTACCAAACACCTTCTTCGCCAGACTCGTCGCCGCAGCGGCCGGGTTCTGACGAATTGTTTCTTCCTGCTTGCCGATCATCTCGAACAAACCATTGAGTGCCTGTTCGGTGACGTAGCTTTCAACGTTGGCGCTCTTGGCGTCGACGACACCGAAAGCCGCAGCTTGACCTGCAAAGGTGTTGTACTTCTGCGCGACGCCGACCTTGTCGGTGGCTTGCTTGACGATGGGCAGGAATTTCGCGCGGATCTGTTCGCGGCTGGATTTGTTCAGGTATTGGGTCGCCGAATCGTTGCCGCCGCTGAGGATGCCTTTGGCGTCGGCCACGCTCATTTTCTTCACTGCATCGACGAGGATTGGCTGGGCCTGGGTCACGGCGGATTCGGCGGCTTTGTTCATCGCGGTTTCCAGTTCTTCGACCTGGGCGCCCATGCCGAAGGCTTTCATCTTGCTCGCGGCTTTGCCGAGTTTGCCTGGCAGTTCGATTTTCACTTCGGGGTTATTGCTGAAGCCACCCGGGGTGCCGAGTTGTTTCACGGCGATCTGTGCGCCTTGGGTCAGGGCGTCCTTGAGGCCGCCGGTGGCGTCTTGTTGCGACAGGTCGTTGAGCGACAAGGCCAAGGCGTTGGCGGAGATCAGCAGACCGGCGCAGGCGGCGGCGAAGCGAAGGGTAGGGCGGCGCATGGCGGCTTCCTTGTGGCGAAAAATGGATTAACGAACGGCGTCGACGCGGATTTTCAGCGGCTGCGGGTCGTTGCCGTCGAGTTGCACGGCGTGGTTTTCGGTGGTGATGAACATCAGCTCGCCGTTGACTTCAATGCGCGCGCTGACCGAGTAACGGTGGCCGGATTTGACCTGCGCCGAATCGTAGCTCAAATGGAATGGCAGCGGCACTTGGCCTTTGATCGGGCCTTTCTGTTCGGCGAGGACGATGGCCGTTGCATCGGCCAGCGACACATCTTGCAGGCTCACGCTCAGGGTCGCGCTCGGGGGCAGGGCGATGCGTTGCAGGTAGAAGACTTCGCCGTCGAGGCTGGCCTTGCCGGCGGGTGTGGTTGATTGGCAGGCGCTGAGCAGGGTGGCGGAGGCGAGGGTCAGCAATTTTTTCATGGGAGAATCTCCTTTCAATGTGGGAGCGAGCCTGCTCGCGAAAGCGCTGGGTCAGTCAAACTAAATGTCGACTGACATTCCGTCTTCGCGAGCAGGCTCGCTCCCACAGGTCTAAGGCTTCAAGCCTCAGGCTGTGGCGTGATCTGATCCGCCGCATCTTCACTGCGGTGCAGCGCGACCTGGCGGATAGACAGGCGAATCTCCGCTGGCAGCACGCGCTTGGCCGCGCCTTCGGCCAGCTCGCCGAGCAGTTCGTGGTAGCTGAGCTTGCCGGCTTCGTCGCGGCGCAGGACGTCGAGGTCGAGCAGGGTCTGGATGAAGTGGCGGAACAGACTCTTGTCGAAGAATTCCGGCGCATTGAGACCATGGAGGATCGACAGGCGCTGGGCCATCACTGTGCACAGATCTTCCAGCTCTTCGGCGCTGATGCTGTTCTGGCCGCTGTTGAGCAGCAAAGATACGGTCATGTAGAAGCGCTGCAGGGTCTGCGCGATGCTTTTAGACAGCAGCGTCAGCAGCACGAAATGCCGCGAACTCGGCGCCGGGCGCATGTAAACGTCCTTCTCGAAACGCAGCAGGCCCTGCTCGACGAACGCTTCCAGCCACTGATCGATCACCGCGTCGAGTTCGTCCAGGCTCCAGCGGATGAACAGCTCCGATTGCAGGTACGGATACAGCGCGCGGGTGTAGCGCAGGATCTGCTCGCGGCTCATGCGCGAGGTGCTCTGGAAGAAACTCGCCAGCAACGACGGCAGAGCGAAAATGTGGAGGACGTTGTTGCGGTAGTAAGTCATCAGGACCGCGTTCTGCTCGTCCAGATACAGAATCTTGCCCAGCGCATCGTTCTGCTCGGCGAGCAGATCCATGTCTTTCACATGCTCGATCAGCGCCCGGCCATCGCCTTCCGGCAAGGTGGTGTGCGGCGAATACGGGACTTTGCGCAGCAGCGCCAGATACAGGTCCAGCACCCGCGCCATGGCGCGATCATCCAGGGCCAGACGCGTGGTCGACAGCAGAGCCAACGCCACCAGATTCACCGGATTGATCGCCGCCGCTTCGTTCAGATGCCGGGCGACTTTCTCGCCGAGGCGGTTGGTGGTTTCGTTGAGCCACGCCGGTTTGAACTGCGGGCCGAGCTCCTGCCGGCGCCAGTCCGGTTGCTCGGCGTCGAGGAATTCCGCCAGTTTGATCGGCTCGCCGAAGTTCACCGCGACCTGGCCAAAGCGCTGCTTGAGCGCGCCGATCACTTTGAAAATGTCGAAGATCGATTCTTTTTTCTTGCTCGCCCCACGTAGTTCGCCGAGGTAGGTGCGGCCTTCGAGCACGCGCTCGTATCCGATGTACACCGGCACGAAGACGATCGGCATCCGCGACGAACGCAGGAAACTGCGCAGGGTGATCGCGAGCATGCCGGTTTTCGGTTGCAGCATGCGCCCGGTGCGCGAGCGACCGCCCTCGACGAAATACTCCACCGGAAAACCTTTGGTGAACAGGGTGTGCAGGTATTCGTTGAACACCGAGGTGTACAACGGATTGCCCTTGAAGGTGCGGCGCATGAAGAACGCACCGCCGCGACGCAGCAGGCTGCCGATCACCGGCATGTTCAGGTTGATCCCGGCGGCAATGTGCGGCGGGGTCAGGCCGTTGCGGAACAGCAGATACGAGAGCAGCAAGTAATCGATGTGGCTGCGGTGGCACGGCACGTAGATCACTTCGTGACCTTGCGCGACGTTCTGCACGCCCTCGATGTGGTTGACCTTGATGCCGTCGTAGATCTTGTTCCAGAACCAGCTCAGCACCACTTCGAGAAAGCGGATCGCGGTGTAGGTGTAGTCCGAGGCGATTTCGTTGCCATAGCGCAGGGCCTGGGCCTTGGCTTTCTCCGGGGAGATTTTCTCGCGCTCGGCTTCGTCGAGGATCGCCTGTTTGACCAGCGGCTGGTTGAGCAGGCCTTTGACCAGATTGCGCCGGTGGGAAATGTCCGGGCCGATCACCGCAGCTTTGAGATTGCGGAAGTGCACGCGCAGGATGCGCTGGGCCATGCGCACGGTGCGCTCGTGGCCCTTATTGTGATCGATCAGTTCGCGCAGGTGGATCGGCGCGGAAAACTGCACGCGGGTTTTACGCCCGAGGACGATGATGCTCAGCAGCCGGCGCAGGCGTCCGGTGACTGCCCAGCTGTCGGCGAACAACAGTTTCCACGGACTGTTTTCGCTGTCCGGGGACTGGCCCCAGAACACGCTGACCGGAATGATCTGCGCGTCTTCGGCAGCATTCTGAGTCAGCGCGCTGACCAGACGGGTGAGAGTCGGCGGCGCGCCGCGTTTGTCCTGGCGACCGAGCCAGTCCGGGTCCGGCGTCAAATAGAAAAACGCCGCTGGTTCGATGAGTGAACCCACCGACACCGCCAGCACCGGGCGTGGCAAACCGGCCTTGGTGCACTCTGTGTCAACCACCGCCAGATCGGTCAGCGAAGGGTTTTGCAGGACGTAGAACACCGGACGACTGCGGTCGAGGTTAAGAGTGAACGACGACTGATTGATGGTCTCGGAGCGAACCCAGAGATACAACAGGCGGCGCAGGGTGCCAAACACAAGACGGCGGAACGGGGAACGGGTCATACGGCTTCTGCGTGAGTGAATAAAACCGAGCAGGCGCTCGGGGCGGACAGTTTGCCGTATTAGGCGAAAATCGGCAAAAAAGCACCGAAGTAATCTCCTGTTGAGAGTTTTCGCACCTGTCATATACTCGGCGCTCTGTTGCCGGTGCCCTGTCATGGACGTCGGACGCAGGCTGACGTTCCTCGAAGGCTTTCCTGCGAAAAGCCCGTTCAATAATAAAAAAGGAGTATGAACAGATGGCAACACGCGAAACCGGCAACGTGAAGTGGTTCAACGACGCCAAAGGCTATGGCTTTATCCAGCGCGACGACGGCGTGGACGTGTTCGTGCACTACCGCGCGATTCGCGGTGAAGGGCACCGCTCGCTGACCGAAGGTCAACAGGTTGAGTACGCGGTGATCACCGGCGAGAAGGGATTGCAGGCTGAGGATGTTGTAGGTCTGTAACACAAACCTCCAGAACGCCAAAAACCACTGTGGGAGCGAGCCTGCTCGCGAATGCGGTGTATCAGTCACCATTCATATCGACTGACACTGCGCATTCGCGAGCAGGCTCGCTCCCACGTGGGCTCTACGTTGCCCTGGTTACGCGGTCTTCCAGGTGATTTCTTCTTCCCCGTCTTCGCTGATGCGAATCCAGCGATCAGCGGTTTCTTCACCTTCTTCTTCGACCCACGTTCCCGGTGCGCAGCGCACCTCGACGTTCAGTGCCGCGAAGGCTGCGCGGGCGCAGGCGATGTCGTCGTCCCATGGGGTCTGGTCGCTTTCCAGGAACAGGCTATTCCACTTGCCCACGGCTTTCGGCAGCCAGGTCACCGGCACGTTGCCGGCCTTGCACTTGTACGTCTGGCCCTTCTGTACCCAGTCGCTGCACGGGCCCAGCGCGGCGCCGAGCCAGGCGGCGATGGCCTTGTGGTCGACGTCGGCGTCTTTCAGGTAAATCTCGATGTCCGGTTGGCGCATGGATGTCCTCACTGCGGGTCTGAAAAATCCATTCGCGGATTTAGCCGGCCCCGGGCCTGTGCCCGAGACCAAAAGTTATTGAAGAACGAAATAATCGTAGCGCATCGACACGGTGGTCTCGAACGGCTCGGCCTGCTCGATCACCGCCGCGCGACGCTCGGCACTGGCGCGCCAGCCGTGGGGCGTCATTGCCAACAGGTTGGCGCGATCCTCGGGCTTGTCCAGCGTCAGCTTGAATTCCAGGGTTTCACTGTGCGCCAAGGCCATGCCTGCCGGCACCAGGGCCAGGTGCTTGTCGTCGGTGTACTCGCGCACTTCGTCGTACAGGCGTTCGCGCAATTCCATCAGATGGCCACGGGTCGGGCCGACTTTCATCAGCCCGCCGCCGGCGCTGAGCAGACGCTTGGCTTCCTCCCAATCCAACGGACTGAAGACGCTGGCGAGAAATTGGCAACTGCCTGAGGCCAATGGCACACGGGCCATGCTGGCGATCAACCAGGTAATCGCCGGGTTGCGCTTGCAGGCGCGTTTGACGGCTTCGCGGGAAATGTCCAGCGCGTAGCCGTCAGCATTGGGCAAAGCCTCTGCGATTTGCGCGGTGTAGTAACCCTCGCCACAACCGATGTCGACCCAGCGCTCTGGCGCATAACTCGCCGCCAACTCAGCCAGACGTTTGGCCACTGGCGCGTAATGCCCGGCGTTGAGGAAATCACGCCGCGCCTCGACCATCGCTTGATTGTCGCCGGGGTCGCGGCTGTTCTTGTGCTGCACCGGCAACAGGTTCAGATAACCCTGACGCGCACGGTCAAACCGATGCCCGGCGGGGCAGACCACGCCGTTCTCTACCGCATTGAGCGGTTCATTGCAGATCGGGCACGCGAGCATCAGGCGAGCAACTTGATCAGAGTCTGGTAATAGATTTCCGTCAGCACGTCGAGATCGGCTGCCAGCACGCGCTCGTTGACCTGGTGGATGGTCGCGTTGACCGGGCCCAGTTCAACCACTTGCGTGCCCATGGTCGCGATGAAACGGCCATCGGAGGTGCCGCCGCTGGTCGACGCCTTGGTCTCGCGACCGGTGATGTCCTTGATGCTCGACGATACCGCGTCGAGCAGCGCGCCCGGTTCGGTGAGGAACGGCAGGCCGGACAGTGCCCAGTCGATGTGCCAGTCCAGACCATGCTTGTCGAGGATGTCGGCAACGCGTTTCTGCAGGCCTTCGACGGTCGATTCGGTGGAGAAACGGAAGTTGAACACCGCCACCAGATCACCCGGGATCACGTTGGTCGCGCCGGTGCCGGAATTGAGGTTGGAAATCTGGAAACTGGTCGGCGGGAAGAAGTCGTTACCGTGGTCCCAGTGCTCGGCGGCCAGCTCTGCCAGCGCCGGAGCGGCGAGGTGGATCGGGTTCTTCGCCAAATGCGGGTAGGCCACGTGGCCCTGCACGCCTTTGACCGTGAGCTTGGCGCCGAGGGAGCCGCGACGGCCGTTTTTCACCACATCGCCGACCAGGGTGGTGCTCGACGGTTCGCCAACGATGCACCAGTCCAGGCGCTCGTTGCGCGCGACCAGACGTTCGACGACAGCCTTGGTGCCGTGATGCGCCGGGCCTTCTTCGTCGCTGGTGATGAGGAACGCGACCTTGCCTTTATGGTTCGGGTAATCGGCGACAAAGCGTTCAGCGGCGACTGTCATCGATGCCAGGCTGCCTTTCATGTCTGCCGCGCCACGGCCGCAGAGCATGCCATGTTCGTCGATCACGGCATTGAACGGATCGATCTGCCATGCGGTAACCGGACCGGTCGGCACCACGTCGGTGTGGCCTGCGAAGCACAGCACCGGGCCGTCGTTGTTGCCATGAGTGGCCCAGAAGTTATCCACATCTTCGATGCGCATCGGCTCCAGGGTGAAACCGGCATCGCCCAGGCGCTGCATCATCTGCTTCTGGCAGTCGGCATCGACCGGGGTTACGGAGGGACGGCGGATCAGGTCGATGGCCAGTTGAAGGGTCGGCGATAGGTCGGCGTGGGCCGTCATGGAAAACTCCGGATCATGAATTTGAGCGAGGCCAATGTGGGAGCGAGCTTGCTCGCGAAAGCGGTGTAACAGGCAACATAAGGGTTGAATGTTACAAAGCCTTCGCGAGCAAGCTCGCTCCCACAGGGATAGGAGCGCGCCCGCAAAATGGCGGTTATCTTAAAGCAAAACGGCGACCATTGGCCGCCGTTTAGTGCTGCGTTGCGGATTTAGACGACCGGTGCCGGCTCAGCCTTGGCCACAGGTTTGGGCAGCGACGACAGGAACGCCATGATCAGCGCCGCCAGATACGGCAGCGACTGCACCAGCAGCATGGTTACCCAGAAGCGCATGTCATTGCTCGGAATGCCCTGCACGAGGAAGATCCCCAGCGCCGCGCCCCACAGCAACAGCATGATGAACAGCTCCTCGCGAGCCTCGCTGATCGCCACCCAGAAACCGTGGTTGTCGGCGTTTTTCGGCGTGCGGAAAAACGGAATGCTGCTGGTGAAGAAACCGTACAGCACCGCTTTGGCGATGGTGTGCGACAACGCCAGCCCCGCCAGTGCCGCGCAGAACGCATCCTTCAGATTCACACCGACGGCGCGGCGATAAAGGAAGATGATCTTGCCGACCTTGAACACGAACAGCGCCAGCGGCGGGATCGCGAAAATCAGCAACGGCGGATCGACCCGCTGCGGCACGATGATCATCGCCGCCGACCACAGCAACGCGCCGACGGTGAAGAAGATGTTCATGCCATCGGCGACCCACGGCAGCCAGCCAGCGAGGAAGTGATAGCGCTGACCACGGGTCAGTTCGGTGTCCTTGCCGCGCAGCAGGCTGCGGGTGTGGCGCTTGATGATCTGGATCGCGCCATAGGCCCAGCGGAAACGCTGTTTCTTGAAGTCGATAAACGTATCCGGCATCAGACCCTTGCCATAGCTGTCGTGGTAATACGCCGCCGACAGGCCTTTCTCGAATACGCGCAGGCCGAGTTCGGCGTCTTCACAGATGCACCAGTCAGCCCAGCCCAATTCCTCCAGCACGGAACGGCGGGTCATGGTCATGGTGCCGTGCTGAATGATCGCGTCACGGTCGTTGCGGGTGACCATGCCGATGTGGAAGAAGCCCTTGTATTCGGCGTAGCACAGCTTCTTGAAGGTGCTTTCGTTCTGGTCGCGATAATCCTGCGGCGACTGCACCACGGCGATTTTCGGGTCGGCGAAGTGCGGCACCATGTGCTTGAGCCAGTTCGGGTGCACGCAGTAATCGGAGTCGATCACCGCAATGACCTCGGCATCCTTGGCGGTGTGCGGAATCAGGTAATTCAGCGCGCCGCCCTTGAAACCGGCCAGCGGCGAAACGTGGAAGAACTTGAAGCGCGGGCCGAGGGTTGCGCAGTAATCGCGCACCGGTTCCCACACCGCCGGGTCCTTGGTGTTGTTGTCGATGATCAGGACTTCGAAGTCCGGATAATCGAGTGCGGCCAGTGCGTCGAGGGTCTGTTTGACCATCTCTGGCGGCTCGTTGTAGCACGGCACATGGATCGACACTTTCGGCCGGTAATCAGAATCGCCCAGCACCGGCAGGAATTCCCGACGGCGCTTGTGAATCCACACCGCTTCGGCCAGTTCATGGGCCTCGGTGAGCAGGACGATGAATACCCCGAGCGCACCGAGCGCCAAGAGAAATCCGACCGTGAGGCTGAACCACGTGCTGTATTGCTGGCTGTAGTCGTAACCGATGTACACCAGCACCGAACCGCAGAGGAACGCGATAAACGTCAGGAACGTGCGACCGCGCTGGCGCAGGGCTGAGCCGTCGATCATCAGCAGGGTCAGCGACAGGAGCGCCAGCACCACCGAGCCGATGGCCAGCACGCGCCATTGCGGAATCGCCACCACCGGGCCTTCGAAATTGAATTTCTGCTGGCGCGCGGCGTTGAACACGCCCCAGTAGGCGCCGACCGAACCTTCATCGCTGGCCTTCCACGGCTGATCGAACGCTTCGATCACGAAGTAGTTGAAGCCTTGGCGATTGAGCTTGTTGACCAGTGTGCGCAGATAAATTGCCTGATCTGCCGGCGAGGCATCGGCGCCACCGCGCATGCGACCGTTGCTCGGCCAGCCGACCTCGGAGAGCAGCAGCGGTTTTTTCGGAAACAGTTTTTTCAGATCGCGGGCGCGGTCGAAGACGAACTGGCCGGCCTTGTCCACCGGAATGAATTCCCAGTAGGGCAGGACGTGGGCGGCGATCAGGTCAACGTGCTTGGCCAGTTGCGGGTATTTCTCCCAGATGTGCCATTGCTCGGAGGTGGTCACCGGTACTTTGACCGCAGCGCGCACCCGATCCAGCAGAACGATCAGCGCTTCCGGGGTGATTTCCTCGCGAAACAGCGCCTCGTTGCCGACCACCACGCGCACGACGCTGCGCGAGGTGTTGGCCAGTTCGATGGCTTTGGTGATTTCCCGTTCGTTGCGTTCCTGGTCCGGGCTGATCCAGATGCCGAGGGTGACGCGCAGGCCGAATTCTTCAGCCAGTTTCGGGATGTCTCCCAGCGAGCCGTCGACCGAATAGATACGAATGTTGTCGGTCAGCTTGCTCATGATTTCCAGGTCACGGCGCATTTCGTCGTCAGACGGATACTGATCCTTCTGTGGGAATTGCCCCTGCTGGAATGGCGAATACGAGAAGCCGGAGATTTGCTGCGGCCAGTTCGGCGCCGTGACCGGGCGATTGACCAGCGCCCAGAAACCGGTGAACAAGGCAGCGATGGCCAGCACCACCACCAGGTTGAGTCCAAATTTACGCGATGACATATCTGTTTCGGGTTCCAAAGGCTGTGGAACGAAGGATCGGTCGGATAGACGCCCGAGGGGCGCGCATCCTACACCGGCGGTTAACCAGCCGTACAACTGACGGGAAAATGCCTGACATTGGGCAGCCGCCTCTGACTTAAGTTCTTACACTTGTCGCTTGCAGCTTAAAACTTGTCGCTGCGTAGCCCTATAATGCGCGCCGGTTTTTGGGGTAATGGTCATGAGTACAGAAGATCCGCGGTTTGCAGGCATCGCCCGTTTGTATGGCATCGAAGGCCTGGAACGCTTGCGCGCCGCCCATGTGGCGATCGTCGGCGTCGGTGGCGTCGGTTCCTGGGCGGCGGAAGCCATGGCCCGGTGTGGGGTGGGCGAGATTTCGCTGTTTGACCTCGACGATGTCTGCGTCAGCAATGCCAACCGCCAGCTGCATGCGCTGGACAGCACCGTCGGCAAACCCAAGGTCGAGGTGATGGCCGAGCGGCTGCGCGGGATCAACCCCGATTGCACGGTGCACGCCGTGGCCGATTTCGTTACCCGTGACACCATGGCCGAATACATCACGCCGAACATCGACTGCGTGATCGACTGCATTGATGCGGTCAATGCCAAAGCAGCGCTGATCGCTTGGTGCAAACGCCGCAAGATCCAGATCATCACCACCGGCGGCGCGGGCGGGCAGATCGATCCGACGCTGATTCAGGTCTGCGATCTGAACCGCACCTTCAACGATCCGCTGGCTTCGAAAGTGCGCTCGACCTTGCGTCGTGACTACGGCTTCTCCCGCACCGTGACCCGCCACTACAGCGTGCCGTGCGTATTTTCCACCGAACAGCTGCGCTACCCGAAACCGGATGGCAGCATTTGTCTGCAGAAGAGTTTTGTCGGCGATGGCGTGAAGCTCGACTGCGCCGGCGGGTTTGGCGCGGTGATGATGGTTACCGCGACATTTGGCATGGTCGCGGCGACCAAGGCTGTGGACAAGATTGTCGCTGGTGTTCGGCGCCCGGCGGACCGGGTCAAGCCTCAAGCCTGAAGGTATTTGATCGTTCCCACGCTCCGCGTGGTAATGCAGCCCGGGACGCTCCGCGTCCCATCCAGAGCCGAACGCGGAGCGTCCGTTGAGGCATTCCCACGCAGAGCGTGGGAACGATCAGTCAGCGAGCCAACTCATTCATCCGCTGAAGCACGGCATTGAGGCCATTGCTGCGCGATGGCGATAGCTGGCGGGACAGGCCGAGCTGATTAAACCAATCCGGCAAATCGATTTGCTTTATATCAGCCGCCGACAAGCCGTTGACCCGCAACAGCAGCAACGCCACCAACCCGCGAATCATCCGCGCATCGCTGCTTGCCTTGAACTGCCAGTGTCCGTCGCGCAAATCCCCGACCAGCCACACCTGACTCTCACAGCCATGCACCCGGTTGGCCTCGCACTTTTGCGCGTCATCCAGCGCCGGCAAGCGATCGCCGAACTGCATCAGCAACCGCGCCCGCTGTTCCCAGCCAGCCGCATTCTGAAAGATCTGCAGCGCCTCAGCCGCTTCAACCGGCAGGCTCATCGCAACATCTCCAGCGCCTGATTCAGCGCCTCGAAAAAGCGCTCCAGATCTTCCGAGTCGTTATACAGCGCCAGCGACACGCGAATCGCGCCGGCCAGTTCGAAGCTTTTCATCAATGGCATGGCGCAGTGATGCCCCGCGCGCACGGCAATGCCTTGTTCGGTGAGCAGGTGCGCCAGATCAGCGTTGTGCACGCCTTCGACGACAAAACTGGCCAGCGCCAGTTGCGGCTTGCCGAGCAGGCGAATGCCGTTGCGTGCGGCGAGGCCGCGCAGCAGATAGTCGTGCAGTGCCGCTTCATGGGCAGATACGGCGTCCTGATCCAAACCGGCCAAGTAGTCGAGGGTCGCTCCGAGGCCGATGACACTGGCGATCGGCGGTGTGCCTGCCTCGAACCCCAACGGCGCCGGGCGGAAGCGCGAATCCTGGTAGTTGGCGTCGAGCACCATCTCGCCGCCGAACTGCCAATGCTGCAATTGCTCCAGCGCAGCGTTGCGCCCGAACAGCACGCCGAGGCCATCGGGGCCGTAGAGTTTGTGGCTGGAAAATACATAGAAGTCGCAACCCAGCGCCTGTACATCATGCCGACCGTGCACCACACCTTGCGCACCATCGACCACGGTCAGCGCGTTCTGCGCCTTGGCCATGCCCAGCAAAGCGGTCAGTGGCTGCCAGGCGCCGAGCACATTGGACAACTGGCTGACCGCCAACAAACGCGTGCGCGGGCCGATCAGGTGTACGGCAGCGCCGAGGTCGATCAGGCCGTCGGCATCCAGCGGCAGGATCACCAGTTTCAGGTTGCGACGTTGCGCCAGTTGCTGCCACGGCAGCAGGTTGGCGTGATGCTCCAGGGCGCTGATGACAATCTCATCGCCCGGCTGAAACAGAGGCTCCAGACCATAAGCCAGCAGATTCAGCGCGCTGGTGGCGCCGTGGGTGAAGATGATTTGCCCGCTGTCACCGGCATTCAGCCATTGGCCAACCTTGCGCCGACTGTCTTCGAACGCTTGCGTCGCGTGGGCACCGGGCAGGTGTTGCGCACGATGCACATTGGCCGCGCCGTTGGCGTAGTAATGCGTCAGTGCGTCGAGCAGGGCCTGGGGTTTTTGCGTGGTGGCGGCGCTGTCCAGATAGGTCTGGTCTTGCCGTTGCAGCGCGGCGATGGCCGGGAAATCGGCGCGCCAGGGGGAGGGGATCATCATGGGTTCAGCCCTGTGAAATTGGGCGGGGTGTACGCCAAACCTTGTGGGAGCGAACCTGCACGCGAAAGCGTCCTTGAGGACGCCAAAAGCTTCGCGAGCAGACTCGCTCCCACAGGCCTACAGCGCTTAGTTGTGAGCGTGCAGCGCTTCGTTCAGTTCGATCGCCGATTTGTGGGTCTTGCATTCCACAGCACCGGTTTCCGAATTGCGACGGAACAGCAGATCAGTCTGACCGGCCAGCTCACGTGCTTTCACAACCTTGACCAGATTGTTGTTTTCGTCGAGCAGCGCAACCTTGGTGCCAGCGGTCACGTACAGGCCCGATTCCACAGTGTTGCGGTCGCCCAACGGAATACCGATACCGGCGTTGGCGCCGATCAGGCAGCCTTCGCCGACCTTGATCACGATGTTGCCACCGCCCGACAGGGTGCCCATGGTCGAGCAACCGCCGCCCAGGTCCGAACCCTTGCCGACGAAGACGCCAGCGGAAACGCGGCCTTCGATCATGCCCGGGCCTTCGGTGCCAGCGTTGAAGTTGATGAAACCTTCGTGCATCACGGTGGTGCCTTCGCCGACATAGGCGCCCAGACGCAGACGTGCAGCATCAGCGATACGCACGCCGGCCGGTACCACGTAGTCGGTCATTTTCGGGAACTTGTCCACCGAGAACACTTCCAGCAGCTCGCCGCGCAGGCGTGCTTCGAGTTGCATTTCCGCCAGTTCGCTCAGGTCGATCGCGCCCTGGCTGGTCCACGCCACGTTCGGCAGCAGCGGGAAGATACCGGCCAGGCTCACGCCGTGCGGCTTGACCAGACGGTGCGAGAGCAGATGCAGCTTGAGGTAGGCCTCAGGCGTGGAGGTCAGTTGCGCGTCTTCGGCCAGCAGCGTGGCGACCAGCGGCTTGTGGCTTTCGGCCAGGCGGGTCAGCAGCTTGCCTTGCACGGCGTCGATGCCTTTGACGGCTTCAGCCAGTTGCGCAGCCTGGGCGGTGGTGAAGGTGATGGCCTGGTTGCCTTCGGTGTAACCGAGGATCGGCGCAACAGCCGCGACCAGTTCGGCCGAAGGGTTGAGCAGTGGCTGGGCGTAGAACACTTCCAGCCATGCGCCTTGACGGTTCTGGGTGCCGACACCAAAGGCGATGCTGAACAGGGAATTGGACATGTGAATACCTCTACAAAGAGTGACGGGCTGCTTACTTCAGAGCGGCCGCGTAGATATCTGGCTTGAAGCCAATCAGGGTTCGGTCACCGAGATCGAGCACCGGGCGCTTGATCATCGAGGGTTGTGCGAGCATCAGTTCGATGGCTTTCGCTTGGTCGAGATCGGCTTTGCGTTCGTCGTCGAGTTTGCGAAAGGTCGTGCCGGCGCGGTTCAACACGGTTTGCCAGCCGTGCTCGTCGCACCATTGGGTCAGGTGCTCACGGTCAATGCCGGCGGTCTTGTAATCGTGAAAGTCATAGCTGACAGCGTGTTCATCGAGCCAGGTGCGCGCCTTTTTCATGGTGTCGCAGGCTTTGATGCCGAAAAGGTGCAACGTTTTACTTGAAACGGCCAAGGAATCGCCCCCTTTACAGGTGCTGGAAAAAAATGGTGACGGATTATGCCATGACCGGACGGTTTCGTCGGCCACGGTTGTCGTAACGCTGTGAAACCTGTGGGAGCGAGCTTGCTCGCGAAGGGGGCCTGTCAGTCAATTTCTGTGCTGAATGACACACCGCATTCGCGAGCAGGCTCGCTCCCACAAGGGTGTCGCTTGCGGCCCTGCGACATAGGTGCAACGGTCAGCCACAGCCTAAGGCGCTAATATGGCAGTTCAACGCTGTCGATCGCCTGAGATTCTGGTTTTATGCAAACTGCTTACACCGTCCTCATCCTGCTGATGCTGGTCAGCGTCTCGCGACTGGTCGGGCGGGTCATCCCGCTGCCGTTGCCGCTGGTACAAATTGCTGCCGGTGCCTTGCTCGCCTGGCCGACGCTTGGCCTGCACGTCGCCCTCGATCCCGAATTGTTCCTGTTTCTGTTCCTGCCGCCGTTGTTGTTTTCCGATGGCTGGCGCATGCCCAAACGCGCCTTCTGGCAATTGCGTGGACCGATCCTGACCCTGGCGGTCGGCCTTGTTCTGTTCACCGTGGTCGGTGCCGGTTATTTCATTCATTGGCTGTTGCCAACGATTCCGCTGCCAGTGGCCTTTGCCCTGGCAGCGGTTTTATCGCCAACGGACGCCGTGGCGGTTTCAGCGATTTCGCAGAACCGTCTCCCCACGCCGCTGATGCACATCCTTCAGGGCGAGGCGCTGATGAATGACGCCTCAGGCCTGGTGACCTTCAAGTTCGCCCTCGCTGCAGCGGTCACGGGCGTGTTTTCGTTGACCAATGCCAGTCTGACCTTCGTCGCGGTGGCGCTCGGTGGCCTGGCTGTGGGTGTAGCGTTGAGCTGGCTGGTCGGGCGCCTGCGCGCGTGGATGATCGCCCGCGGCTGGGACGATCCGGCCACTCACGTGGTGTTCATGTTGCTGCTGCCGTTCGCCGCTTACGTACTGGCTGAACGTCTGGGCGCTTCGGGCATTCTTTCGGCGGTGGCGGCGGGGATGATGCAAAGCTGGCTCGACCTGCTGCCGCGCCAGACCAGCACGCGATTGCTTAATCGCAGCGTCTGGGCGCTGCTCGAATTTGCGTTCAATGGCTTGATCTTCCTGCTGCTTGGCCTGCAATTGCCAGACATCATCAAGGCGGTGGTCAGCCATGAGCCGACGCTGTGGCCAACGCTGTTCTATCGCTGCCTCGATGTGCTGGCGATTTTCGTCGCGCTGGTGCTGCTGCGGTTCATCTGGGTGCAGAGCATCTGGCGCTTGTCGGTGTTGCTGCGCCGACTGCGCGGCAAGGGCGAGCTGACCCAAGTGCCGACGGCGCGTTCATGCTGGTTGCTGACGGTGGGCGGTGTGCGCGGGGCAGTGACGCTGGCAGGCGTGATGTCGGTGCCGATGCTGATCGGCGCCGAGGCTTTTCCTGAGCGCGACTTGCTGATCTTCATTGCTGCCGGGGTGATTCTGCTGTCGCTGGTCTCGGCCTGTATCGCGCTGCCCTTGCTGCTGCGCGGCATCGACAAAAGTCCTGACGACAAGCGTCGTCAGGAAGTGCGCGACGCTTGGCGCAAGACAGCCGAAGCGGCGATTCACTCGCTGGAAAGCGAAGAAGTGGTCCCGCAGGATGCCGCTCAAGCGGCGCTGGCAGCGGAGCTCAAGGCGCGGATCATGTCCGAATATCGCCATCAACTTGATGTGTTCAATGATTCCGCCGAGGCTCAGGCGCTGGCATTCCAGATGGATCTGCTTGAACGGCGTTTGCGCTTGAAAGCGCTGCGCGCGCAGCGTCTGGAACTCTACAGCCTCAGTCGTCAGCACCAGATCGGTGATGACGTGTTGCGAGAAGTGCTCGGGGAACTGGATTTGAGCGAGGCCAATCTGGGCCAGGTCAAGTCGTAGCACGAGATGATTCCTGATGGCGATTCAAGGGGATTCGCAAGAGCCGCCGTCAGGAATTTCGATCGGATAAAAATGTGCGCAGATGCGTTTGTCCTGCCAACTTATTTCCGTGTTCATCGGTATCTCAAACTTCCCATCGGTTAGTTCCTTCTCGACAGGATAATGCATGATTGAAGTCGGATCGTATGGGGTGACGGTGATCGCCTCGTCTATCGGTGTAAAAATGTTCAGGTCCACGCTTTGCTTATCCATTCCCCATTTTTCCGCATATTCCTGATAGACCTTCGGTCTGTTCCAGGGAATGTTCGCATCAGGGTGCAGATGCTCATGATGAAAACCGAGCGCATGACCGAACTCGTGTATTACTACCGTGCGAAAATCCGCATCTCCCGGTCGCGCGTATATGAACATCGTGGGTTTTCCTGCCGCGACTGTTAGTGCGTCGGTGCCAATTTGCGAAGCGTTTTGAGTAGTGTCGGTTGTAATTCGGATTACGCCGTCTTTACTATCGATGAAGCTAAAGGTGAGGCTGACATAGTCCGCCCATTCCCATATATGGCTCTTTATCGCTTCTTTCAGCGAGGCGGGTGGGTTGTCCATAAACGAAATGGTCAGATGGCGGCTCGGGTGCCAACACTTTGCATTGAGTGCCATGGTCCGGGAGGTCAGGCCTGAGTTGTTGGTGTACGAAATATTTTTTGAGTTTTCATTGATGGCCGCTCGAAAGCTGGCAACTGGATCTTCTATTTCAAGATTCAGACAGGGTCTGGTTTTGTACATGGTCAATTCCTTTGAGGTTTTTATCCAGGGTTGAATGCAAGTTAGTGGTTAAAAACTTGTAGTTTGTAAGTTGGTTATTGCGGGGGGTAGGTTATTAGTTAGTGTATTGAGGAGTAAAGGAGGGGGTTGTAAGGTAGCGTTTCTTTTTTTAGTCCGCATCAGGTGGCCTGATGCGGACTCTTGAAAGTTACTGTTGGCGAGTTACGAATGCGCGTATTCTTTCGGCGGCCTCGACACATTCAGCCAACGGCGCAACCAGCGCCATGCGCACGCGGCCCGCCCCCGGATTGACGCCATCGACATCGCGAGACAGGTACGAGCCCGGCACCACGGTCACATGCTCCTGCTCGAACAGATCGCGGCAGAACGCCGCATCATCGCCCTGCACATTCGGCCACAGATAGAAGCTGCCATCCGGGCGCTGTACGTCCATGACCGGGCTGAGAATGTTCAGCACCGCATCGAACTTCTCGCGATACAGCGCGCGGTTGGCGCGCACATGCACTTCGTCATTCCACGCGGCAACGCTGGCCAGTTGAGTCTGTACCGGCATCGCGCAGCCGTGGTAAGTGCGATAGAGCAGGAAACCCTTGAGTATGTCGGCATCGCCGGCAACGAAGCCTGAACGCAGGCCCGGCAGGTTGGAGCGCTTGGACAGACTGTGGAAGACCACGCAGCGCTTGAAGTCATTGCGGCCCAGTTCGACGCAGGCGCTGAGCAGGCCCGGCGGTGGAGTTTGCTCGTCGAAGTACAGTTCGCTGTAGCACTCATCGGCGGCAATGACGAAGTCGTACTGATCAGCCAGGGCGATCAGTTTCTTCAGGGTCTCGACCGGAATCAGCGCGCCGGTCGGATTGCCCGGCGAGCACAGGAACAGAATCTGGCAGCGCTGCCAGATCTCCGGCGCTACTGCGTCGAAGTCCGGGTTGAAGCCGTTTTCATCCAGGCATGGCAGGTAATGCGGCTTGGCCCCGGCGAGGAACGCGGCGCCTTCGTAGATCTGATAGAACGGGTTCGGGCTGACCACCAGCGCATCGTCGCCCCGATTGACCACGGTCTGGGTAAAGGCGAACAGCGCTTCACGGGTGCCGTTGACCGGTAGCACATTGCGCGCCGGATCGATCCAGCCGTTCGGCACACCAAAACGACGCTCGCACCAGCCGGCGATGGCTTCGCGCAGGGCCGGGATGCCGAGGGTGGTCGGGTACACCGCCATCTGATCCAGACTGTTCGCCAGCGCTTCGGCGACAAAGCTCGGCGAACGGTGTTTCGGCTCGCCGATCGACAGGGCGATCGGGCGTTTGTCCGGGTTCGGCGTAACGCTGCCGAGCAGGGCGCGGAGCTTTTCGAACGGGTACGGCTGGAGCTGGTTCAAAGCGTTGTTCATGGGGGCCTCTTTTAAATGCTCAAGAGCTTTCTGTGGCGAGGGGATTTATCCCCGTTGGGCTGCGCAGCGGCCCCAAAAACCATTCACTGCGGTTCAACTTACTGTCCGCATACACAGGTTTTACGACTGCTTCGCAGCCGAACGGGGATAAATCCCCTCGCCACAGGGGATTGTATGTACCGGAGGAAAGCATGGGCTGCATTCACGGGAATAAACGGGTGATTCAGATACTGATCCGCGAAAGTTTGATATCCGGTTCCTGATTGACGCTCAACTGTTCGACGATCGCATCCTGCAGACGGCTGCACAGCAGCGGATCGGACAGCGGCTGGTTGTGCGCGTCGGTGATGAAGAACACGTCTTCCACGCGCTCGCCCAGGGTCGCAATCTTGGCGTTCTGCAGCGACAGGTCGAACTCGAGGAAAATCCCCCCGACCCGCGCCAGCAGGCCCGGCCGGTCGGGCGCGGTCAGCTCCAGCACGGTCACTGGACGCTGGGCGTCGTTGTGAATGGTGACCTGCGGAGCGAAGGCGAAGTGTTTGAGCTGACGCGGCACCCGGCGCTGGATGATCGTCGGGTAGTCGTCCGGGTTGCGCAGCGCTTCGGTCAGGCCTTCGCGGATCTGCTTGATCCGCGCCGGATTGTCGCCGATCGATTCGCCTTCGTTGTCGAGCACGATGTAGGTGTCGAGGGTGAACTGGCTGCTCGAGGTGATGACCCGGGCATCGTGAATGTTCAGGTTGAGCTGGTCCATCGCCGCCACGGTCACGGCGAAGAAGTCATGCTGGTCCGGTGCATAAATGAAGATCTGCGTGCCGCCCTCGAACTCGCGCTGGGTGGTTTCCTTGATCAGCACCAGCGGCCCGCCATCAACCGGTTGCTGCAGGATCGCGTCGCTGTGCCAGGCTACATCGCCGGCGGTGTGACGCAGGAAATAGTCATCGCCCAATTGCGCCCACAGCTGCTCGACGTCGTCCGGATCGGTGCCGCCGCGCACCAGAATGTCCAGCGCCGCGCTTTGCGTCTGGCGGATCTGTTCTTCGCGATCCACCGGGTTTTCCAGACCCCGGCGCAGGGCGCGCTTGGTCTCGGTATAAAGCTGGCGCAGCAGGCTGGCGCGCCATGAGTTCCACAGCGTCGGGTTGGTAGCGTTGATGTCGGCCACGGTCAGCACGTAGAGGTAGTCGAGGCGGGTTTCGTCGCCGACCGCCTGGGCGAAATCGTGGATCACCTGCGGGTCGGACAGATCCTTGCGCTGCGCAGTGGTGGACATCACCAAATGGTTCTGCACCAGCCAGACGATCAGGCGGCTGTCCCATACCGGCAACTGGTGACGCTGGCAGAACGCCTCGGCATCGACCGCGCCGATCTCCGAGTGATCGCCATGCCGGCCCTTGCCGATGTCGTGATACAGACCGGCCATGTAGATCAGCTCAGGCTTGGGCAGCTTGGCCATGAGCTTGGCCGCCAGCGGAAATTTCTCCGAGACCTGGGTGTACTGCAGTTTGCGCAGGTGCTTGATCAAATTCAGCGTGTGCGCATCGACGGTATAGATGTGGAACAGGTCGTGCTGCATCTGCCCGACGATAAAACCGAACTCCGGCAGATAACGGCCGAGAATGCCGTAACGGTTCATCCGCCGCAGATTGCGGTGGATGCCGATCTTGCACTTGAACAGCTCGATGAACAGGCTGGTGTTGCGGATATCGTTGCGGAAGTTGTCATCGATCAGGTGCCGATGTTCACGCAGCAGACGAATGGTGTCGGCGCGCACGCCTTTGATTTCCGGCTGCTGGGCCATCAGCACGAAAATCTCCAGCATGGCGAACGGCGTGCGGCGGAACACGTTGTCATTGCGCGCTTCGATGTAACCGTCATGCAACTGGAAGCGCGAATTGATCGGTTGCGGCGGCGCTTCGTCTTCCGGAGCGAGGATGACTTCCTCGAAGTGCTGGATGATCAGATCGCTCAGTTGGGCGATGCTCATCACCGTGCGGAAATACTGCTGCATGAAGTTTTCGACCGCCTGTTTGGCGTCGTCTCCTTCAAAGCCGAGCAGGCCGGCAATGGTGCGTTGATGATCGAACAGCAAGCGGTCTTCGGAGCGGCCGGCGAGCATGTGCAGCGCGTAGCGCACTTTCCAGAGGAATTCCTGGGAGGAGGCGAGCAGGGCGTTTTCGCTTTCGACCAGAAAGCCTTCGCCAGCGAGGGCGCGCAGGTTCAGGGTGCCGTACTGACGGCGGGCGACCCAAAGGATCGTCTGAATATCGCGCAGGCCACCGGGCGAGCCTTTAACGTTCGGTTCGAGGTTGTACTCGGTGTCGTTGTATTTGTGGTGGCGAGCCTTCTGCTCGGCACGCTTGGCCAGGAAGAACTCCTTGGCCGGCCACATGTGCGCGGTGCTGGTGACGTCGAGCATGCGCTGGCGCAGACGCTCGGGGCCGCAGATGGTGCGGCTTTCCATCAGATTGGTGACCACAGTCAGGTCGGCGCGGGCCTCTTCTGCGCATTCGTCGACCGAGCGCACGCTCTGGCCGACCTCCAGACCGATGTCCCAAAGCAGCGTCAGAAAACGCTCGATGGAATCGCGGAAAACTTCGTGGTCGGCACTGTCGAGCAGAATCAGCAGATCGATATCAGAGTAGGGGTGCAGTTCGCCGCGACCGTAGCCGCCCACCGCCACCAGAGCGATGTCGGCGTCTTCGCTCCAGTTGAACTGCTCCCAGGCCTTTTGCAGGATATTGTCGACAAACCAGGCGCGGTCCTCAATCAGCCGGCGGATGTCGCGGCCATTGCGAAAACGCGTGTCGAGGACCTCGCGGGCCTGGCGGATCGCCTTCTTGAACGCCGCGATAGGACTCGCTTTGAGGGCCAGTTCAGCCTGGAACTGGCCGCGGTCGAAGAGTTCGGGATCCACCTGCGGCATCGATTGGCTTTCCTTCTATAGGCTGGGAGCGTTCTGGGTGTCAGGCCGAGACACGCGGGATGGTGTCATCGCTGCGCAAGGTGAAGATCTCGTAGCCGGTGTCGGTGACCAGCAGGGTGTGTTCCCACTGTGCCGAGAGCTTGCGGTCTTTGGTGATCGCGGTCCAGCCGTCGCCCAGAACCTTGGTGTCGGCCTTGCCCTGGTTGATCATCGGCTCGATGGTGAAGGTCATGCCAGCCTTCAGTTCCATGCCGGTGCCGGCGCGACCGTAGTGCAGAATCTGCGGTTCTTCGTGGAAGACCTTGCCGATGCCGTGACCGCAGAACTCGCGCACCACCGAGAAACCGTTCTTTTCCGCGTGCTTCTGGATGACTTCGCCGATGTCGCCGAGGCGGCAGCCGGGTTTGACGATCTCGATCGCCTTGTACATGCATTCCTGGGTGACCTGCGACAGGCGCTCGGCCCAGACCGGCACTTCGCCGACGTGGAACATGCGGCTGGTGTCGCCGTGGTAGCCGTCCTTGATCACCGTGACGTCGATGTTCAGGGTGTCGCCGTTTTTCAGCGGCTTGTCGTTAGGGATGCCGTGGCAGACCACATGGTTGATCGAAGTGCAGATCGACTTCGGGTAGCCCTTGTAGTTGAGCGGGGCAGGGATGGCCTGCTGCACATTGACGATGTAGTCGTGGCAGATCTGGTTGAGCTGATCGGTGGTCACGCCCGGTTTGACATGTTCGGCAATCATTTCCAGCACATCGGCGGCCAGTTTGCCGGCGACACGCATGCCAGCGATGTCCTCGGGGGTTTTGAGGTTGACGGTCATACAGGCTCTCTCTGCGCTCGGCGGCGCTTACGGATACGAATTGGGTGGCAAGCGTACATTTTGCGACCCTGAAAAACGCGATTCTACCAGACGGGAGGCGCAAATCCGCGCCTGCATGTCCAGCTTCTGTCTATACAATGGTGCCCATCGAGCCGATTCCAAGGGGGCTGCGCCCGTGTCCCTGGTGCGAATACAGATTCCGGGTTCCGTTTCTGCGCACCCTGTGGTATAAAATGCGCCGCTTTCCGGGGATGCCCCGAAAAGCTTAAATCCACACACGTGTCGACACGATGACCTGGGTGCCTTGGGCTTTATGCCTCTGGTTGGTCATTGGGATACGTGGAGGCCAAACCCGACTTATCAAGGAACTATCATGTCCCAAGTCAACATGCGCGATATGCTGAAGGCCGGTGTGCACTTCGGTCACCAAACCCGTTACTGGAATCCGAAAATGGGCAAGTACATTTTCGGCGCGCGTAACAAGATTCACATCATCAACCTTGAAAAAACCCTGCCAATGTTCAACGAAGCTCTGACTTTCGTAGAGCGTCTGGCCCAGGGCAAAAACAAGATTCTGTTCGTCGGCACCAAGCGTTCCGCTGGCAAGATCGTTGCTGAAGAAGCAGCACGTTGCGGCTCGCCGTACGTCGATCACCGCTGGTTGGGCGGCATGCTGACCAACTTCAAGACCATTCGTGCTTCCATCAAGCGTCTGCGTGACCTTGAAGTTCAAGCCGAAGACGGTACTTTCGCCAAGCTGACCAAGAAAGAAGCGCTGATGCGCTCCCGTGATCTTGAGAAGCTGGATCGTTCGCTGGGCGGCATCAAGGACATGGGCGGTCTGCCAGACGCACTGTTCGTGATCGACGTTGACCACGAGCGCATCGCGATCACCGAAGCCAACAAGCTGGGCATCCCGGTCATCGGCGTTGTCGATACCAACAGCAGCCCGGAAGGCGTTGACTACATCATCCCAGGCAACGATGACGCCATCCGCGCTATCCAGCTGTACATGGGTTCGATGGCTGACGCAGTTATCCGCGGCCGCAACAACGTTGCTGGCGGTACTGTAGAATTCGCAGCTGAAGAAACTCAGGCTGCAGCTGAGTAATCGACGCCCCTGGCGTTGACTCAGTAAGCAAAAAGGGGGCTTGGCCCCCTTTTTGCCACCTCGAAAACCATTTGTCGGCGCCCACGTCTGTATTTGTCATGTGCGGCAGCCAACATGGGTGGTTCGGGAAGAATTGAACGCCCGTTCGATCGGGTGGAATGGTTGAAAACCTATCCAAGAGGAATTTGAAAATGGCAGCAATTACTGCAGCGTTGGTCAAAGAACTGCGCGAGCGTACCGGCGAAGGCATGATGGATTGCAAGAAAGCCCTGGAAAAGGCTGACGGCGACATCGAAAAAGCCATTGATGACATGCGTGCTTCGGGCGCGATCAAGGCTGCGAAAAAAGCTGGCAACGTTGCCGCTGAAGGCGCAATCGCCATCAAATCGAATGACAAGGCAGCCGTGCTGCTGGAAGTCAACTCGCAGACCGACTTCCTGGCCCTGCAAGACGACTTCAAGAACTTCGTTGCTGCCAGCGTAGAAAAAGCTTTCGACGAAAAACTGACCGACGCAGCTCCGCTGATCGCCGCTCAGGAATCGGCTCGTGAAGCTCTGGTTGCCAAAGTCGGCGAGAACGTCAACATCCGTCGTCTGGTACGCGTAGAAGGTGACGTTGTCGGCACTTACCTGCACGGTAACAAGATCGGTGTTGCTGTTGTCCTGAAAGGCGGTGACGTCGAACTGGCCAAAGACATCGCTATGCACGTTGCTGCAAGCAACCCTGAGTTCCTCCTGCCTTCGCAAGTCTCCGACGAAGCGATCGAGCGTGAGAAAGCTGTGTTCCTGCAGCTGAACGAAGAAAAGATCAAAGGCAAGCCAGAAAACATTGTTGAGAACATGGTCAAGGGCCGTATCAGCAAGTTCCTGGCAGAAGCGAGCCTGGTCGAGCAGGCGTTCGTCAAGAACCCTGAAGTCAAGGTTGGCGAACTGGCCAAGAAAGCCGGTGCTGAAATCGTTTCCTTCACCTACTTCAAAGTAGGCGAAGGCATCGAGAAGCCGGTCGACAACTTCGCTGAAGAAGTTGCTGCCCAGCTGGCTGCCGCCAAGCAATAAGACGGTTTTTCAACTGTCGCCCGAAAGAGGCTGCCCGCTAACGCGCGCAGCCTCTTTTCAGATGGGGTACCAATTTTTTATTGGTTTCCACCCGGAACTGACTTACAAAGCCATGTTCCGATGGCGCTGCAGCAGCGCCAAGCTAGAGTGAACGCCAGCTGTAAACAGCTCGCAAAGAATTTTAAATACGCCGCAGGAGAGATTCGCAATGGCTCAGCAGGGCAGTGGTTATCAGGCTCGCTATAAACGCATTCTACTCAAGCTTAGCGGCGAGGCCCTGATGGGCTCGGAAGAGTTCGGGATCGATCCGAAGGTGCTGGATCGCATGGCGCTGGAAGTCGGCCAACTGGTCGGCATCGGCGTGCAGGTCGGTCTGGTGATCGGCGGTGGCAACCTGTTCCGTGGCGAAGCCCTGAGCAAAGCCGGTATGGATCGGGTCACGGGCGACCACATGGGCATGCTGGCCACTGTGATGAACGCCTTGGCCATGCGCGATGCGCTGGAACGTGCCAATATCTCGGCCATCGTCATGTCGGCCATTTCCATGGTCGGTGTGACCGATCACTACGATCGTCGCAAAGCCATGCGCCACCTGAACTCCAAGGACGTCGTGATCTTCGCGGCCGGTACCGGCAATCCGTTCTTCACCACGGATTCGGCAGCCTGCCTGCGTGCAATCGAAATCGACGCCGACGTTGTGCTCAAGGCCACCAAGGTTGATGGCGTGTACACCGCAGACCCGTTCAAAGACCCGCATGCCGAGAAGTTCGATCATCTGACTTATGATGAAGTACTGGATCGCAAGCTGGGCGTAATGGATCTGACTGCTATCTGCCTGTGCCGCGATCACAAGATGCCGCTGCGCGTATTCAACATGAACAAGCCCGGCGCCCTGCTGAACATCGTGCACGGCGGCGCTGAAGGGACTTTGATCGAGGAAGGCCAACAATGATCAACGAAATCAAGAAAGACGCCCAAGCGCGTATGCAGAAATCCCTGGAATCTCTGAACCACGCGTTCGGCCAGATTCGTACCGGCAAGGCTCACCCGAGCATCCTTGGCAGCGTCATGGTGCCTTACTACGGCACTGACACTCCGCTGAGCGGCGTTGCCAACGTCACCGTGAAAGATTCGCGCACCCTGCAGGTCGTGGCCTTCGAGCGCAACATGCTCGCTGCCGTCGACAAGGCAATCCAGAGCGCCGGTCTGAACCTCAACCCGACCAACCTGGGCGAGTTGCTGTTGATCCCGATGCCTGCCCTTACCGAAGAAACGCGCAAAGGCTTCACCAAGCAGGCCCGCAGTGCAGCCGAAGACGCGCGCGTAGCCGTGCGCAACATCCGTCGCGATGCCTTGGGTGAGCTGAAAAAACTGGTCAAGGACAAGGAAATCAGCGAAGACGAAGAGCGTCGTGCCATCGCCGATATCGATAAGCTGACCAAAGAATCCGAGGCCCAGATCACCAAGGCCACGGACGAGAAAGAAAAAGACCTGATGGCCGTATAAGGGTCGAGCTTTAAATGGACAAGACCAAGCAGACTGCGCCGTCCGCGGTGCCGCGCCATGTCGCGATCATCATGGATGGCAATAATCGCTGGGCGAAAAAACGCTTTATGCCGGGTGTCGCCGGGCATAAAGCGGGCGTGGATGCTGTGCGGGCGGTGATCGAGGTGTGCGCTGAGGCCAAGGTCGAAGTCCTGACCCTGTTCGCCTTCTCCAGTGAAAACTGGCAGCGCCCGGCCGATGAAGTCAGCGCTTTGATGGATCTATTCTTCAAGGCGCTGCGTCGTGAGGCCAAGCGTCTCAACGACAACAACATCAGCCTGCGCATCATTGGCGATCGCTCGCGCTTCCACCCTGAGCTTCAGGCGGCGATGCGCGAGGCCGAGGCCATGACGGTCGGTGCCAACCGCTTTGTCCTGCAGATCGCCGCCAACTATGGCGGTCAGTGGGATATCGCTCAGGCTGCGCAACGTCTGGCGCGTGAGGTTCAGGCCGGGCATTTGCGTCCGGAGGACATCACCCCGGATCTGCTGCAAACGTGTCTGGCGACCGGCGATCTGCCGTTGCCTGACCTGTGCATTCGCACCGGTGGCGAGCATCGCATCAGCAACTTCCTGCTGTGGCAGCTGGCCTACGCCGAGCTGTACTTTTCCGACCTGTTCTGGCCGGACTTCAAACACGACGCCATGCGCACCGCGCTGGCCGATTTCGCTTCACGCCAGCGTCGCTTCGGTAAAACGAGCGAACAGGTCGAAGCTGGAGCCCGGGTTTAATGCTTAAACAACGAATCATCACTGCACTGATCCTGCTGCCGATTGCCTTGTGCGGGTTTTTCCTGCTCAAAGGTGCCGGCTTCGCGCTGTTCATTGGCCTGGTGGTGAGCCTCGGTGCCTGGGAATGGGCGCGTCTGGCCGGCTTCACCGCACAGTCGTTCCGCGTCGGCTTTGCCGCTGTGGTCGCCTTGATGCTGTTTGTCATGTACGTGTTGCCGGGCCTTGCGCCTTGGGTGCTCGGTGCATCGGTGATCTGGTGGGCGATTGCGACTTATCTGGTGCTGACGTATCCACGCTCCAGCGCGCACTGGTCCACTGCGGCAACCAAACTGCTGATCGGCCTGCTTATCCTGCTGCCTGCGTGGCAGGGTCTGGTGCAGATCAAGCAGTACCCGCTGGGTAACTGGTTGATCATGGCGGTGATGGTGCTGGTCTGGGGCGCGGACATCGGCGCTTATTTCTCCGGACGCAAGTTCGGCAAGCGCAAGCTGGCGCCGCAGGTCAGTCCGGGCAAGAGCTGGGAGGGTGTTTACGGTGGTCTGGCGCTGAGTCTGGTGATTACCGCGATCGTCGGGCTGGTGCGCGACTGGACCGTGGCCGAACTGCTCAAAGGCCTGATCGGCGCGGCAGTGATCGTCTTCATTTCCGTGGTCGGTGACCTTACCGAAAGCATGTTCAAGCGCCAGTCCGGCATCAAGGACAGCAGTAATCTGCTGCCCGGGCATGGTGGCGTGCTGGATCGCATCGACAGCCTGACCGCAGCCATTCCGGTATTCGCCGTACTGCTCTGGATGGCCGCACCGTGAGTCGTCCCCAGCAGATTACGGTGTTGGGTGCGACCGGTTCGATCGGTCTGAGCACCCTGGATGTGATTGCGCGTCATCCTGAGCGTTATCAGGTTTTTGCATTGAGTGGTTTCACCCGTCTTAGCGAATTGCTCGCGCTGTGCGTTCGTCATGTACCGCAATTTGCCGTGGTGCCTGAAGGTGCTGCGGCGCGTGGGTTGCAGGATGACTTGCGTGCAGCCGGTTTGCCGACTCGTGTGCTGGTAGGCGAGGAGGGCCTGTGTCAGGTTGCCTCCGCGCCTGAAGTCGACGCGGTCATGGCGGCCATTGTCGGTGCGGCGGGTTTGCGTCCGACACTGGCGGCGGTCGAGGCGGGCAAGAAGATTCTGCTCGCCAACAAGGAAGCGCTGGTGATGTCCGGCGCGCTGTTCATGCAGGCCGTGCGCAAAAGTGGCTCGGTGCTGCTGCCGATCGACAGTGAACACAACGCGATTTTTCAGTGCATGCCTGCGGATTTCGCGCGCGGCTTGAGCTCGGTGGGGGTGCGGCGGATCTTGCTGACCGCCTCTGGCGGGCCTTTCCGGCAGACGCCGATGTCCGAGCTGGCGCATGTTTCGCCGGAGCAAGCGTGTGCGCATCCGAACTGGTCCATGGGGCGCAAGATCTCCGTGGATTCGGCAAGCATGATGAACAAGGGTCTGGAATTGATCGAAGCCTGCTGGTTGTTCGATGCCAAACCGTCTCAGGTCGAAGTTGTGATTCATCCGCAAAGCGTGATCCATTCTCTGGTCGATTACGTCGATGGCTCGGTCCTGGCGCAATTGGGCAACCCCGACATGCGCACACCGATCGCTAACGCATTGGCCTGGCCGGAGCGTATCGATTCCGGCGTACCGCCACTGGATCTGTTCGCCATTGCACGACTGGATTTTGAGGCGCCCGATGAAAGCCGCTTCCCCTGTCTGCGTTTGGCCCGTCAGGCCGCCGAAGCTGGCAACAGCGCGCCGGCGATGCTCAACGCGGCCAATGAAGTGGCCGTGGCAGCGTTTCTCGACGGACGGGTTCGCTACCTGGAAATCGCGAGTATCATCGAGGAAGTCTTGAATCTGGAGCCGGTGGTGGCGCTGCACGACCTCGACGCCGTATTTGCGGCGGACGCGAAAGCGCGACTGCTGGCCGAGCAATGGTTGAGTCGGCACGGCCGATAGTTTTTTGTAACGCAACGGCGACACGCGACACTGAACAGGATTGCGGAGAAAGTAGATGAGCGCGCTCTATATGATTGCCGGCACCCTGATCGCCTTGGGTGTGCTGGTCACCTTCCACGAATTCGGCCACTTCTGGGTCGCGCGTCGCTGTGGCGTCAAAGTTCTGCGGTTTTCCGTGGGCTTTGGCATGCCGTTGCTGCGCTGGCATGACAAGCAAGGCACTGAATTCGTGGTCGCCGCGATTCCCTTGGGCGGCTATGTCAAGATGCTCGACGAGCGCGAAGGCGAAGTGCCGGTCGATCAACTCGATCAGTCGTTCAATCGCAAATCGGTACGTCAGCGTATCGCCATTGTTGCCGCTGGCCCGATTGCTAACTTCCTGCTGGCGTTAGTCTTCTTTTGGGTCTTGGCGATGCTCGGCAGCGAGCAAGTGCGTCCGGTCATTGGCGCGGTCGAGTCTGGCAGCATTGCCGCCAAGGCTGGTCTGAATGCCGGTCAGGAGATCGTTTCGATCGATGGCGAGCCAACGTCAGGTTGGGCTGCGGTCAATCTGCAACTGGTGCGCCGTCTCGGTGAAAGCGGTGCCATTCAATTGCTGGTGCGCGAGCAGGGCTCGACCGCTGAGTCGCCCCGTACGCTGGCACTGGATAACTGGCTGAAAGGTGCCGACGAGCCGGATCCGATCCGCTCGCTGGGCATTCGTCCTTGGCGTCCGGCCTTGCCGCCGGTGCTTGCCGAGCTGGACCCGAAAGGTCCGGCTCAGGCGGCGGGGCTGAAAACCGGCGATCGATTGCTGGCGCTTGATGGCCAGCCGCTCGATGACTGGCAGCAAGTGGTCGATACCGTTCGTACGCGTCCTGATACCAAAATCATGCTGCGCATCGAGCGCGACAATGCTCAAATCGACGTCCCTGTGACCCTGGCGGCGCGCGGTGAAAGCAAAGCGCCAAGCGGTTATCTGGGCGCGGGCGTCAAAGCCATCGACTGGCCGCCGGAAATGATCCGCGAGGTCAGTTATGGCCCGCTGGCCGCGATTGGCGAGGGTGCCCGTCGCACTTGGACCATGAGCATTCTGACGCTGGATTCACTGAAGAAAATGCTGTTCGGCGAGCTCTCGGTAAAAAACTTGAGTGGACCGATAACCATTGCTAAAGTGGCGGGCGCTTCTGCCCAGTCGGGCGTCGCTGATTTCCTGAATTTCCTTGCTTATCTGAGTATTAGCCTGGGCGTTCTGAATTTGCTGCCCATTCCTGTACTGGATGGGGGGCATTTGTTGTTTTATCTGATCGAGTGGGTGCGTGGTCGCCCCTTGTCGGATCGGGTGCAAGGTTGGGGGATACAGATCGGTATCAGTTTGGTGGTCGGGGTGATGTTGCTTGCTCTGGTCAACGATCTGGGTCGACTGTAACGCTTCGCTGAATTGCGAATCTGCCGCATTTTGCGGCAGTTTGTTTATTGCCAGTTGGAATAAGAAAGGACTTCATGAAACGTCTGCTGCTAACTGCGGTTCTCACCGTATTGATGATCGCCGAAGTTCACGCCGAGTCCTTCACTATCTCTGATATTCGCGTCAATGGCCTCCAGCGGGTCTCCGCGGGTAGCGTCTTTGGTGCCTTGCCGTTGAACGTCGGCGAGCAGGCGGATGATCGTCGCCTGGTGGAATCCACTCGTGCGTTGTTCAAAACCGGTTTCTTTCAAGATATCCAGCTGGGCCGCGAAGGCAACGTTCTGGTCATCACCGTCGTCGAGCGTCCTTCGGTCGCCAGTATCGAAATCGAAGGCAACAAGGCGATTTCCACTGAAGACCTGATGAAGGGCCTCAAGCAATCCGGTCTGGCCGAAGGCGAAATCTTCCAGCGCGCCACCCTCGAGGGTGTGCGTAACGAACTGCAGCGTCAGTACGTTGCCCAGGGTCGTTACTCCGCTACCGTCGACACCGAAGTGGTTTCGCAGCCGCGTAACCGCGTGGGTCTGAAGGTGAAGATCAACGAAGGTACCGTTGCCGCCATCCAGCACATCAACGTGGTAGGCAATACGGTTTTCCCTGAGGAAGACCTGACTGACCTGTTCGAACTGAAAACCACCAACTGGCTGTCGTTCTTCAAGAACGATGACAAATATGCCCGTGAAAAACTCTCCGGTGACCTGGAGCGTCTGCGTTCCTACTACCTGGACCGCGGCTATATCAACATGGACATCGCTTCGACCCAGGTATCGATTACCCCGGACAAGAAGCACGTGTACATCACCGTCAACGTCACCGAAGGCGAGAAGTACACCGTTCGTGACGTCAAGCTCAGTGGCGACCTGAAAGTCCCTGAAGAGCAGATCAAGTCGCTGTTGCTTGTGCAAAAGGGCCAGGTGTTCTCGCGCAAGCTGATGACCACCACCTCCGAGCTGATCACCCGTCGTCTGGGTAACGAGGGTTACACCTTCGCCAACGTCAACGGCGTGCCTCAGCCGCACGATGATGACCACACTGTAGACATCCTCTTCGCTGTCGATCCGGGCAAGCGTGCCTACGTCAACCGCATCAACTTCCGTGGCAACACCAAGTCCGAAGACGAAGTGCTGCGTCGTGAAATGCGTCAGATGGAAGGCGGCTGGGCTTCGACCTACCTGATCGACCAGTCCAAGACCCGTCTGGAGCGTCTGGGCTTCTTCAAGGAAGTCAACGTTGAAACCCCGGCCGTGCCAGGTGTCGACGACCAGGTTGATGTGAACTACGCCGTTGAAGAACAGGCTTCCGGTTCGATCACCGCCAGCGTCGGTTTCGCCCAGAGCGCCGGTCTGATCCTCGGTGGCTCGATCACCCAGAACAACTTCCTCGGTACCGGTAACCGCGTCAGCATCGGTCTGACCCGCAGCGAATACCAGAGCCGCTACAACTTCGGCTATGTGGACCCGTACTGGACCGCTGATGGCGTGAGCCTGGGTTACAACGCGTTCTATCGCACCACTGACTACGATGAGCTCGATGCCGATATTTCCAGCTATGCGGTAGACAGCCTCGGTGCGGGCGTGAACGTTGGCTACCCGATCAGTGAGACTTCGCGTCTGACGTTCGGTCTGTCTGCCCAGCAGGACAAGATCAATACCGGTCGCTATACCGTTGACGAGATTTTCGACTTCGTCGAGAAAGAAGGCGATAACTACCTGAACTTCAAGGCCTCGGCCGGTTGGTCCGAGTCGACCCTGAACAAAGGCGTGTTGCCGACCCGTGGTCGTTCCCAGAGCCTGACCCTGGAAACCACCATTCCTGGCAGCGACCTGTCGTTCTTCAAACTTGACTACCGTGGTCAGCTCTTCCAGCCGATCACCGAAAACTACACCCTGCGCCTGCACTCCGAACTCGGTTATGGCGACGGTTACGGTTCGACCGATGGTTTGCCGTTCTATGAAAACTACTATGCCGGTGGTTTCAACTCGGTTCGTGGCTTCAAGGACAGCACCCTGGGCCCGCGCAGTACGCCGAGCCGTGGTAACAACCCGGGCACTATTGCAGACCCGGACCAGGATCCACTGCCGTTCGGTGGTAACGTCCTGATCCAGGGTGGCGTGGAAGTCCTGTTCCCGTTGCCATTCGTCAAGGATCAGCGTTCCCTGCGGACTTCGGTTTTCTGGGATGTCGGTAACGTCTTTGACTCGCAGTGCAAGGACACTACGAACGCCAATGGTTCGTCGTCCAACACCAAGTGCAACGACATCAGCCTGAGCAACATGGCCAGTTCCGTCGGTGTCGGCGTGACCTGGGTCACCGCACTGGGGCCATTGAGCTTCGCCCTGGCGATGCCGATCAAGAAACCGGATGACGCTGAAACTCAAGTGTTCCAATTCTCCCTCGGCCAGACGTTCTAAGCGTCTGACCCAAGATAACGACAATGGATTTTGTAGGAGTGCATCGTGCGTAAGTTGACTCAATTGGTTCTCTTGGCCTCCGTACTGGTGGCAGGCCCGGCGTTCGCCGACATGAAAATTGCCGTGCTGAACTATCAGATGGCACTGCTGGAATCCGACGCGGCGAAGAAGTACGCCGTGGATGCCGAGAAGAAGTTCGGTCCGCAACTGACCAAGCTTAAAACCCTGGAAAGCAGCGCCAAAGGCATTCAGGACCGTCTGATGGCCGGTGGCGACAAAATGCAGCAGGGCGAGCGTGAGCGTCTGGAGCTGGAATTCAAGCAAAAGGCCCGCGACTTCCAGTTCCAGTCCAAGGAGCTGAACGAAGCCAAAGCCGTTGCCGACCGTGAAATGCTCAAGCAGCTGAAGCCGAAACTGGACAGCGCTGTGGAAGAAGTCATCAAGAAGGGTGGTTTTGACCTGGTGTTCGAGCGTGGCGCAGTCATTGATGTCAAACCTCAGTACGACATCACGCGCCAGGTTATCGAGCGCATGAATCAGCTGAAGTAACCCATGACCGTGACTATCAGGCTCGGCCAGTTGGCCGAGCACCTCGGCGCCACCCTGCGTGGCGACCCCGAGAGGCAAATTACTGGGCTAGCCACTTTGCAAGAGGCTGGCCCAGCTCAGTTGAGCTTTCTGGCAAATCCCCAATACCGCAAATACCTGGCCGGTTCTCAAGCAGCTGCACTGCTGCTCAAGGAAGCCGACGCTGAGGGTTTTGCCGGTAATGCCCTGGTGGTGCCTGATCCTTACCTGGCCTATGCACGTATTTCGCATCTGTTCGATCCGAAGCCAAAAGCGGCTGGCGGGATTCATCCGACAGCGGTGATCGCGGCGGACGCTGTGGTTGACCCGAGTGCCAGCATCGGTCCGTTCGTGGTGATCGAAGCCGGTGCACGCATCGCTGCACAGGTCACGCTGGGCGCGCATTGCGTAGTCGGCGCGCGCAGCGAAATCGGTGAAGGCGGCTGGCTCGCTCCGCGCGTTACGCTGTATCACGATGTGCGCATCGGCAAGCGTGTGGTTATTCAGTCCGGCGCAGTGATCGGCGGTGAGGGCTTCGGCTTCGCCAACGAAAAAGGCGTCTGGCAGAAAATCGCCCAGATCGGTGGCGTGACCATCGGCGACGATGTCGAGATCGGCGTGAACACCGCCATCGACCGCGGCGCTCTGGCCGATACTGTGATCGGCAACGGTGTGAAGCTCGACAACCAGATCCAGATCGCGCACAACGTCCAGGTCGGTGATCACACCGCCATGGCCGCGTGCGTCGGCATTTCCGGCAGCACCAAGATCGGCAAGCACTGCATGCTCGCCGGCGGTGTTGGTCTGGTCGGCCATATTGATATTTGCGACAACGTTTTCCTGACCGGGATGACCATGGTGACTCACTCGATTACCGAGCCGGGCGCCTATTCTTCCGGCACAGCCATGCAACCGGCGGCCGAATGGCGCAAAAGCGCGGCCCGCATCCGTCAGCTCGATGACATCGCGCGACGGTTGAAACAGCTGGAAAAGCGCGTTGGGGAAGTGACCCCTGACGGCAATGCTTCATCTGATGGCTGATACCATTTCCATATCAAGTGTGCACAGCCTCTGGACTGCCTCCTTGATTTGCTAGAGGAGTGCGCGTCAGTCGCGCTCCCAATCTTTACATAGGCTTTCCCCTGAAATGATGGACATCAACGAGATTCGCGAATACCTGCCTCACCGTTACCCGTTCCTGCTGGTGGACCGGGTGGTGGAACTGGACACTGAAGGCAAGCGAATTCGCGCCTACAAGAATGTCAGCATCAATGAACCGTTCTTCAATGGTCACTTCCCTGCGCATCCAATCATGCCGGGCGTGCTGATCATCGAAGCGATGGCTCAGGCTGCCGGGATCCTCGGTTTCAAGATGCTCGACGTCAAACCGGCCGACGGCACCCTGTATTACTTCGTCGGTTCCGACAAGCTGCGCTTCCGCCAGCCAGTCAAGCCGGGCGATCAGTTGATCCTTGAAGCGACATTCATCAGCTGCAAGCGCAAGATCTGGAAGTTCGAATGCCAGGCTTCGGTGGACGGCAAGCCGGTCTGCTCGGCAGAAATCATCTGCGCGGAACAGAAAGTATGAGTTTGATTGACCCTCGCGCAATCATCGATCCGTCCGCCGTTCTGGCTGACGGCGTCGAGGTCGGCCCGTGGTCGATCATCGGCGCAGGTGTGGAAATCGGCGAGGGTACCGTGATCGGGCCGCACGTGATCCTCAAGGGGCCGACCCGCATTGGTAAGCACAATCGCATCTACCAGTTTTCTTCGGTAGGCGAAGACACCCCGGATCTGAAGTACAAAGGCGAGGAAACCCGCCTGGTGATCGGCGACCACAACGTCATTCGTGAAGGCGTGACCATTCACCGTGGCACCGTGCAGGACCGTTCGGAAACCACCCTGGGTGATCACAACCTGATCATGGCCTATGCCCACATCGGCCATGACAGCGTCATCGGCAATCACTGCATTCTGGTCAACAACACTGCGTTGGCCGGGCATGTACACGTTGACGACTGGGCGATCCTCTCCGGTTTCACCTTGGTGCATCAGTACTGCCACATCGGCGCCCACAGCTTTTCCGGCATGGGCACGGCGATCGGCAAGGATGTTCCGGCGTTCGTCACCGTATTCGGCAACCCGGCCGAAGCGCGCAGCATGAACTTCGAAGGCATGCGCCGTCGCGGTTTCAGCGAAGACGCAATTCATGCGCTGCGCCGCGCCTACAAGACGGTCTATCGGCAGGGCCTGACGGTCGAGCAGGCGTTGGCCGAACTGGCCGAGTCGTCTGCGCAGTTCCCTGAAGTCGCCGTGTTCCGTGATTCGATCCAGGCATCGACTCGCGGCATCACCCGCTGATCATGGCCAATCTGCTTATTGCGCTGGTGGCGGGTGAGGCTTCCGGTGACATTCTCGGCGCCGGCCTCATGCGTGCGCTCAAGACTCAGCACCCGGCAGTCGAATTCATCGGTGTCGGCGGTCCGCTGATGCAGGCCGAAGGCCTGACCTCGTACTTCCCCATGGAGCGCCTGTCGGTCATGGGCCTGGTCGAAGTCCTCGGTCGGCTGCGTGAATTGCTCAAGCGCCGCAAAGAGCTGATTGCCACACTGATTGCCGCAAAGCCAGACGTGTTCATCGGCATCGATGCGCCGGATTTCAACCTCAATATCGAACTCAAGCTGCGTCAGGCCGGGATCAAGACCGTGCATTACGTCAGCCCGTCGGTGTGGGCATGGCGGCAGAAACGGGTGCTGAAGATCCGCGAAGGCTGCGATCTGATGCTGACCCTGTTGCCGTTCGAAGCGAAATTCTACGAAGAGAAAGGCGTGCCGGTGCGTTTCGTCGGTCACACCTTGGCCGATACCATTCCGCTGCAAGCCGATCGCGCCGCTGCCCGCGCCGAGCTGGGTTTGCCCGACGGTCCGCTGGTGGCGCTGATGCCGGGCAGCCGTGGCGGGGAAGTCAGTCGCCTCGGTGCGCTGTTCCTCGACACTGCCGAACGTCTGCGCGCCATGCGTCCAGGCGTGCGCTTTGTCATGCCTTGTGCAAACCCGGAACGCCGGGTGCAACTCGAGGCCTTGCTTGCTGGCCGGGATTTGCCGGTAACCTTGCTCGACGGTAAATCCCACTTGGCCCTCGCCGCGTGCAACGCCGTGTTGATCGCTTCCGGCACTGCTACCCTTGAAGCACTGCTGTACAAGCGACCGATGGTGGTGGCCTATCGGTTGGCGCCGCTGACGTTCTGGATTCTCAAACGCATGGTCAAGAGCCCGTACGTATCGCTGCCCAACTTGCTCGCTCAGCGCTTGCTGGTGCCGGAGTTGTTGCAGGATGATGCGACTGTCGAAGCCTTGGCGCAGACGCTGTCGCCCTTGATCGATGGCGGCGAGGAACAGACCCGCGGCTTCGACGAGATCCACCGCACGCTGCGGCGCGATGCTTCCAATCAGGCGGCGCAAGCCGTCCTTGACCTGATCGGCAAACCACAATGAGCAAGACAAGCATGCAAATGGGCCTGGATTTCACTCTGGTGGCCGAAGTCGAAGAACTGGTCGCCGGTGTTGATGAAGTCGGTCGTGGTCCGTTGTGCGGTGCGGTGGTGACAGCTGCGGTAATTCTCGATCCGAACCGGCCGATCCTCGGCCTCGATGACTCGAAAAAACTCACCGAAGCCAAGCGCGAAAAGCTCTACGACGAGATCTGCGAAAAGGCGCTGAGCTGGTGCATTGCTCGCGCCGAAGTCGAAGAAATCGACGATCTGAATATCCTCCACGCAACCATGCTGGCCATGCAGCGCGCGGTTGCCGGTCTGCACATTCAGCCGAAATTGGCGATGATCGACGGTAACCGCTGCCCGCATTTGCCGATGCGCGCCGAGGCGGTGATTCAGGGCGACGGCAAGGTGCCGGCGATCGCGGCGGCGTCGATTCTGGCCAAGGTCAGTCGTGATCGCGAAATGGCGGCGTTCGAATTGATCTACCCGGGCTACGGCATCGGCGGCCATAAAGGCTACCCGACGCCCGTTCATCTGGAAGCACTGGCGCGGCTCGGCCCGACGCCGATTCACCGCCGCTCGTTCGCCCCGGTACGCCTGGCTTACGAGGCGCGGGAAAGCCTGACGCAGGTTTAGGCCCAAGGCTGATGTTTTAACCAAGGCCCGGTACAATCCGGGCCTCGTTGTCTCTATGTAACTGGACAGGATCACTATGCCGGCTTCATTCGTTCATCTACGCCTGCACACTGAATACTCCCTGGTCGACGGGCTGGTGCGGATCAAGCCGCTGGTCAAAGCGCTGACCGCCATGAACATGCCGGCGGTCGCGGTCACAGACCAGAACAACATGTGTTCCCTGGTCAAGTTCTATAAAAACGCTATGGGCGCCGGCATCAAGCCGATCTGCGGCGCCGACCTGTGGCTGGCGAACAAGGACCCGGATGCACCGCTGAGCCGCCTCAGCCTGCTGGTGATGAACGCTCAGGGTTATCGCAATCTCACCGAACTGATCTCGCGTGGCTTCATCGAAGGCCAGCGCAACGGCATGGTCATCGTCGAGCGCGAGTGGGTGGCCGAGGCTAACGAAGGTTTGATCATGCTGTCCGCCGCCAAAGAAGGCGAGATCGGCATGGCCATGATCGGCGGCAACCCGGCGGAAGCCGAAGCGCTGGCACGCGAGTGGATGGCGGTGTTCCCGGATCGTTTCTATCTGGAAATCCAGCGCACCAACCGCCCCAACGATGAAGAGCAACTGCACGGCGCCGTGGCGCTGGCCGACAAGCTTGGCGCGCCGCTGGTGGCGACCAACGATGTGCGCTTCATCAAGCAGGAAGACTTCGCCGCCCACGAAACCCGTGTGTGCATCGGTGAAGGCCGCGCCCTCGATGACCCGCGTCGTTCGAAGAATTACAGCGATCAGCAATACCTGAAGAGCGCCGAGGAAATGCTCGAGCTGTTCAGCGATATTCCCGACGCCATCGAAAACACCGTCGAGATCGCCAAGCGCTGTAACATCGAAGTGAAGCTGGGCACGCACTTCCTCCCCAACTTCCCGATCCCCGATGGCATGACCATCGACGAATATTTCCGCAAGGTCTCCTTCGAAGGGCTCGAAGAACGCCTGGCGGTGCTGCTGCCCAAGGACACCACCGAAGACTACGAAGCCAAGCGCCAGGTCTACGTCGACCGCTTGAATTTCGAGCTGGATATCATCATCCAGATGGGCTTCCCCGGTTACTTCCTGATCGTGATGGACTTTATCCAGTGGGCCAAGAATAACGGCGTACCGGTAGGTCCGGGCCGTGGGTCAGGTGCCGGATCGCTGGTGGCTTACGTACAGAAGATCACCGACCTCGACCCGCTGGAATATGACCTGCTGTTCGAACGTTTCCTTAACCCGGAACGGGTTTCCATGCCCGACTTCGACGTCGATTTCTGCATGGACGGCCGTGACCGGGTGATCGATTACGTGGCCGAGAAATACGGCCGCAACGCGGTGAGCCAGATCATCACCTTCGGTTCCATGGCCGCCAAGGCTGTGGTCCGTGACGTGGCGCGGGTGCAGGGCAAGTCCTATGGCCTGGCGGATCGTCTGTCGAAGATGATTCCGTTCGAAGTCGGCATGACCCTGGAAAAAGCCTACGAGCAGGAAGAGATCCTGCGCGACTTCATCAAGGTCGATGAAGAAGCGGCGGAAATCTGGGAGATGGCGCGCAAGCTCGAGGGCGTGGTGCGTAACGTCGGCAAACACGCCGGTGGTGTGGTGATCGCGCCGACCAAATTGACCGACTTCTCGCCGATCTATTGCGACGAGGCCGGCGACGGTCTGGTAACCCAGTTCGACAAGGACGACGTTGAGGCCGCCGGTCTGGTGAAGTTCGACTTCCTCGGCCTGCGGACCCTGACGATCATCGACTGGGCGCTGAAAACCATCAACCGCGATCGCGCCAAGGTCAACGAGCCGCCGCTGGATATCGCTTTTATTCCGCTGGACGACAAGCCGACCTACCAGTTGCTGCAAAAAGCCGAAACCACGGCGGTGTTCCAGCTTGAATCCCGGGGCATGAAAGAGCTGATCAAAAAGCTCAAGCCCGACTGCCTGGAAGACTTGATCGCACTGGTGGCACTGTTTCGTCCGGGTCCGCTGCAATCGGGCATGGTGGATGACTTCATCAACCGTAAGCACGGTCGCGCCGAACTGGCGTATCCGCACTCGGACTACCAGTACGACGGTCTGAAGCCGGTACTGGCGCCGACTTACGGCATCATCCTGTATCAGGAACAGGTGATGCAGATTGCCCAGGTCATGGCCGGTTACACCCTCGGCGGTGCGGACATGCTGCGTCGAGCGATGGGTAAGAAAAAGCCTGAAGAAATGGCCAAGCAGCGCGGCGGTTTCATTGAGGGTTGCGCGACCAACGGGATCGACGCGGATCTTGCCGGTAACATTTTCGACCTGGTGGAGAAATTCGCCGGTTACGGCTTCAACAAATCCCACTCCGCCGCTTACGGCCTGGTGTCCTACCAGACCGCTTGGCTGAAAGCCCACTACCCGGCGCCGTTCATGGCCGCGGTACTCTCGGCGGATATGCACAACACCGACAAGGTCGTGACCTTGATCGAAGAAGTGCGGACGATGAAGCTGCGCCTCGACGCGCCGGACGTGAACACTTCGGAGTTCAAGTTCACGGTGAACGACGACGGCCGTATCGTTTATGGCCTCGGCGCGATCAAGGGTGTCGGTGAAGGTCCGGTGGAAGCGATCACCGAAGCGCGTCAGGCCGGTCCGTTCAAGGATCTGTTCGATTTCTGCGCGCGGGTCGACCTCAAGCGCATCAACAAACGAACTCTTGATGGCTTGATTCGCAGCGGCGCGCTGGATCGCCTCGGCCCGTACTTCCACGACGAACAAAAGGCCTATCAAGCCAACATCGACCGTAACCGCGCGGTACTGCTGGCGGCGATGGAAGAGGCGATCAAGGCGGCCGAGCAGACTGCGCGGACTCACGACTCTGGCCACGCCGACCTGTTTGGCGGCTTGTTCGTCGAGGAAGATGCCGACGTCTACGCGTCCCATCGCAAGGCCAAGGAACTGACCCTCAAGGAACGCCTCAAGGGTGAAAAAGACACTCTGGGTCTGTACCTGACCGGTCACCCGATCGACGAGTACGAAGGCGAGATCCGCCGTTTCGCCCGCCAGCGCATCATCGACCTGAAGCCGGCGCGTGACACGCAAACCGTAGCGGGGATGATCATTGCCCTGCGGGTGATGAAGAACAAGAAGGGCGACAAGATGGGCTTCATCACCCTCGACGACCGCTCCGGGCGGATCGAAGCGTCGCTGTTTGCCGATGCGTTCCATTCGGCGCAATCACTGTTGCAGACCGACGCGATGGTGGTGGTTGAAGGCGAGGTCAGCAATGACGACTTCTCCGGCGGCCTGCGCCTGCGGGTCAAGCGGGTGATGAGCATGGAGGATGCGCGGACCAATCTGGCCGAAAGCCTGCGCTTGAAGCTGCACACCCAGGATCTCAAAGGCGATCAGCTACGCTGGTTGGGCGAACTGCTCAAGCGTCATCGCGGCGCGTGCCCGGTGACCATGGAGTACACCAGCCCGGATGCGAAGACCTTGCTGCAGTTCGGCGAGACCTGGCGGATCGACCCGGCGGATACCTTGATTCAAGCCCTGCGTGACCAGTTCGGGCGAGACAACGTCTTCCTCCAATACCGTTGACCGGCAAGTGCCATCATGGCGCTTGCCCGCAACCTGAATTTTTAATCTCGACCTCAGCGCGCCTCTCCCTTAAGGTAGGGCGCGAATAGACAACCGGCCGGCCCAAGCTCACTTGGGACACGACCCAAGACGGACGCCTATGAACCCGAATTTTCTAGATTTCGAACAGCCGATCGCCGACCTGCAAGCCAAGATCGAAGAGTTGCGCTTGGTCGGTAATGACAATTCGCTGAATATCGGCGATGAGATCTCCCGCCTGCAGGACAAGAGCAAGACGCTGACCGAAGACATCTTCGGCAAGCTGACCAGCTGGCAGATCGCACGCCTGGCGCGTCACCCGAAACGCCCTTACACCCTCGATTACATCGAGCACATCTTCACCGAGTTCGACGAACTGCACGGCGACCGTCACTTCTCCGACGACGCTGCCATCGTTGGCGGTATCGCCCGTCTGGAAGACCAGCCAGTGATGATCATTGGCCACCAGAAGGGCCGTGAAGTGCGTGAGAAAGTTCGCCGCAACTTCGGCATGCCGCGTCCGGAAGGCTACCGCAAGGCCTGCCGTCTGATGGAGATGGCCGAGCGCTTCAAGATGCCGATCCTGACCTTCATCGACACCCCGGGTGCTTACCCTGGCATCGACGCTGAAGAGCGCAACCAGAGCGAAGCGATTGCCTGGAACTTGCGTGTGATGGCGCGTTTGAAGACTCCGATCATCGCCACTGTAATTGGTGAAGGTGGTTCCGGCGGCGCACTGGCCATCGGCGTCTGCGACCAATTGAACATGCTGCAATATTCGACCTACGCGGTGATCTCGCCGGAAGGTTGCGCATCGATCCTGTGGAAGACCGCCGAGAAAGCACCGGATGCCGCTGAGGCAATGGGCATAACCGCTGAGCGTTTGAAAGGCCTGGGTATCGTCGACAAAGTGATCAGCGAGCCACTGGGCGGCGCCCATCGTGACCCGGCTGCTGCCGCCGCTTCGATCCGCGCCGAACTGAGCTCGCAACTGGCGATGCTCAAGCAGTTCGATAACGAAGCGCTGCTCAAGCGCCGTTACGATCGCCTGATGAGCTACGGTCTCTAAGTCGAAGCGCGATACCCATGTGGGAGCGAGCCTGCTCGCGAAAGCGGTATAGCACTCGACGAATGTGTTGAATGTTAAACCGCCTTCGCGAGCAGGCTCGCTCCCACATTTGTTTGGGGCAAAGAGAAAGTTATGGGCCAGTCCCCGATTGATTTGCCATCCCGTCTTCTGCTGAACCTTGAGCCCTGGCGCCACGTCGCTCACTGGCGCATCGCCTTCTCCGGTGGCCTCGATTCCACCGTCCTCCTGCATCTGCTCGCCACCCTGGCGAACACTGAATCCCTCCCTGCGCTCAGCGCCATTCATATCCACCACGGCCTTCAGGCTGCGGCCGATGCGTGGCCGCAACATTGCCAAGACGTTTGCGATGCGCTGGGCGTGCCGTTGCAAGTGAAGCGGGTCACCGTGAAGGGCGGGGCGAGCCTGGAGCGGGCGGCGCGGGATGCGCGTTACGCCGTGTTCAATTCGCTGACGCAAGCCGATGATGCACTGCTGACCGGTCAACACCGCGACGACCAAGCGGAAACGCTGCTGTTTCGGCTGTTGCGCGGTGCCGGTGTCCGCGGGCTCGGCGCGATGCCGCAGCAGCGTCCAGTGGGGCAGGGCACGCTGGTTCGACCGTTGCTGGATGTCAGTCGTGCTGAGCTGGAAGGTTATGCACAGGCGCATCAGTTGCGCTGGATCGAAGACCCGTCGAATCAGGATCACCAGTTTTCGCGCAATTACCTGCGCCATCAAGTCATGCCGCTGCTGGCCGAGCGCTGGCCGCAAGCGCAGGCCAGCATGGCGCGAACGGCTGCGCATCTGCGTGAGGCGCAGGGCTTGCTCGATGAGCTGGCGCAGATTGATCTCGCACAAGCCGAAACGCCCCATGAATTCGCTTGGCTGGGTGTGCCATCGCTGGAGCTGACACCATTGACGGCGTTGTCTGACGCGCGCCAGCGAAATGCCCTCAGCCACTGGCTCGAACCGTTGACCCGGCTGCCGGATGCTGACCATTGGTCGGGTTGGACAACGCTGTGCAATGCCGGCGCCGACGCTTCTCCGATCTGGCGTCTGGCCGACGGCGAGCTGCACCGCAGCGCCGGGCGCGTCTGGTGGCTGAGCGGCAATTGGTTGCGCACGCCAGTGATCGGCGCCGACTGGCAGACCCCGACTTCAGCGCTACGCTTGCCGGATAACGGACGCGTCATGCTCCACGGGCATGCTCCAGCCGGGCCTTTGCGTATTGCCTATCGGCAGGGCGGTGAGGTCATGCAACTGGCCGAGCGCGGTAGCCGGGATCTCAAGCGTCTGCTCAACGAGCGCGCGGTGCCGGCCTTCGTGCGTGGCAGATTGCCGCTGCTGTTTCGTGACGAAGAATTGCTCGCCGTGGCGAACCAGCCGGGTCTTGATGGTCAGATGGACGAAGGCTGGACATTGCACTGGCAGCCAACAGACGAAGATCAAGGTTTGAGCTGAAAGGAGCATTCCGGTAGACTACGCTCCCTTCTTGATACAACTTCTGTGGATTCGCCTGAATTGCAGGAGTTGCCGATTACCAAGCAGTCTTTGCTGGGCGATTCCAAAAAATGTGTAGCGAGCAACGTACCGGTGTTTCATCTGCCGGTCTGTCACAACGCGGCGGTTTTTTCGAAAGGTGCACTGTGATTAATGCAGGTGATCGGGGGCTTCGGCCTTCCTTCGCTTTCCCCGGCGGCTCGTTCCGCTTTAACGCAGACTTCTAGGGTTTTTCATGACGCGCTACATATTCGTCACGGGCGGTGTTGTTTCTTCATTGGGGAAAGGCATTGCCTCGGCTTCATTGGCGGCTATCCTGGAGGCGCGGGGGCTTAAGGTCACCATGCTGAAGCTGGATCCGTACATCAACGTCGATCCAGGCACCATGAGTCCGTTCCAGCACGGTGAAGTGTTCGTCACCCACGACGGCGCCGAGACCGATCTGGATCTGGGGCACTACGAGCGGTTCATCCGCACGACCATGACCCAGAACAACAACTTCACCACCGGCCGTGTCTACGAGCACGTGCTGCGCAAAGAGCGCCGTGGCGACTACCTGGGTGCAACCATCCAGGTGATCCCGCACATCACCGACGAAATCAAGCGCCGCATCATCAAGGGTGCCGGTGACGCTGACGTGGCGATGGTCGAAATCGGTGGCACCGTCGGTGACATCGAGTCGCAACCGTTCCTCGAAGCCATCCGCCAGTTGCGTTTCGAAGTCGGCGCCAAGCGCGCGATGCTGATGCACCTGACGCTGGTGCCGTACATCGCCACCGCTGGCGAAACCAAGACCAAACCGACCCAGCACTCCGTCAAGGAACTGCGCTCGATCGGTCTGCAGCCAGACGTGCTGGTGTGCCGTTCCGATCACCCGATCGATGTGTCCTCGCGTCGCAAGATCGCCCAGTTCACCAACGTTGAAGAGCGTGCGGTAATCGCGCTGGAAGACGCCGATACCATCTACAAGATCCCGGGCATCCTGCATTCGCAGGGTCTGGACGATTTCGTCGTTGAGCGTTTCGGCTTGCAGTGCGGCAGCGCCGATCTGTCCGAGTGGGACGCAGTGGTCGATGCCAAGCTGAACCCGGAACACGAAGTGACCATCGCCATGGTCGGCAAGTACATGGAACTGCTCGACGCGTACAAGTCGCTGATCGAAGCGATGAGCCATGCCGGTATCAGCAACCGCACCAAGGTCAACCTGCGCTACATCGATTCCGAAGACATCGAGAACCAGGGCACTGCGCTGCTCGAAGGTGTTGACGCGATTCTGGTCCCGGGCGGCTTCGGTCTGCGTGGCGTGGAAGGCAAGATCACTGCGGTTCAGTACGCTCGCGAAAACAAGGTTCCGTACCTCGGCATCTGCCTGGGCATGCAAGTGGCGGTCATCGAGTTCGCCCGTAACGTACTGGGCTGGAAAGACGCCAACTCCACCGAGTTCGATCGTGCCAGCGGCCATCCGGTGGTCGGTCTGATTACCGAATGGGAAGACGCCACCGGTGCTGTCGAAGTGCGTACCGAAGCGTCCGATCTGGGCGGCACCATGCGTCTCGGCGCACAGGATTGCCTGCTTGAACCGGGCTCCAAAGTCCACGATTGCTACGGCAAGGACGTGATTGTCGAGCGTCACCGTCACCGTTACGAAGTGAACAACAACCTGCTGCCGCAGATCATCGAAGCCGGCCTGAAAATCTCCGGTCGTTCCGCCGATGCTGCGCTGGTCGAAGTGGTTGAAGCGCCGGATCACCCATGGTTCGTCGCCTGCCAGTTCCACCCTGAGTTCACCTCGACCCCACGCGACGGTCATCCGCTGTTCAGCGGTTTTGTCAAAGCCGCGTTGGCTCAACACCAGAAGAAGGCGTAACCCGATGGCACAGAAGATCATCCGCGTCGGCGACATCGAGATTGCCAACGACAAACCCATGGTGCTGTTCGGCGGCATGAACGTGCTGGAAAGCCGTGACATGGCCATGCAGGTTTGCGAAGAGTACGTGAAGGTCACCGAGAAACTCGGTATCCCTTACGTGTTCAAGGCCAGCTTCGACAAGGCCAACCGTTCTTCTGTGACTTCGTATCGCGGTCCTGGCCTGGAAGAGGGCATGCGCATCTTCCAGGACATCAAGCAAGCGTTCGGCGTGCCGATCATCACCGACGTCCACGAGCCGGATCAGGCTGCGGTCGTCGCTGAAGTCTGCGACATCATTCAGCTGCCGGCCTTCCTGTCGCGCCAGACCGATCTGGTTGTCGCGATGGCCAAGACCAATGCCGTGATCAACATCAAAAAAGCCCAGTTCCTCGCGCCTCAGGAAATGAAACACATCCTGAACAAGTGCGTGGAAGCGGGTAACGATCAGTTGATCCTTTGCGAGCGCGGTTCGAGCTTCGGCTACAACAACCTCGTGGTCGACATGCTCGGCTTCGGCATCATGAAGCAGTTCGAATACCCGGTGTTCTTCGACGTGACCCACTCGCTGCAAATGCCTGGCGGTCGTTCCGACTCCGCCGGCGGTCGCCGCGCGCAGGTCACCGACCTGGCCAAGGCCGGCATGAGCCAGTCGCTGGCGGGTCTGTTCCTCGAAGCGCATCCGGATCCGGACAACGCCAAATGCGACGGCCCTTGCGCCTTGCGTCTGGACAAACTGGAGCCATTTCTGGCCCAGCTCAAGGCTCTGGACGAACTGGTGAAGAGTTTTCCGACGGTAGAAACCGCGTAACGCTCGATTCTCCGGTAAAGTACCGCACGATTTGTCGCTCATGCCCTCGGGCGTGAGCGTTGTCGTCTGCAAGTCTGCCCGCTGTACTTCGCTTGCCGACGATAAAGATTTCCTCTAGCTGCGTCGTTTTCGTCAACTTTGGAGTGTTTACAACAATGGCAAAAATCGTCGACATCAAAGGTCGTGAAGTTCTCGACTCCCGTGGCAATCCCACCGTGGAAGCGGACGTGCTTCTCGACAACGGCATCATCGGTAGCGCCTGCGCGCCGTCCGGTGCATCCACTGGCTCGCGTGAAGCGCTCGAGCTGCGTGATGGCGACAAGAGCCGTTACCTGGGCAAGGGCGTGCTCAAGGCGGTAGCCAACATCAACGGTCCGATCCGCGATCTGCTGCTGGGCACCGACCCGAGCGACCAGAAAGCCCTCGACCAAGCGATGATCAAGCTCGACGGTACCGAAAACAAGGCGACCCTGGGCGCCAACGCCATCCTCGCCGTGTCGCTGGCTGCGGCCAAGGCAGCTGCGCAGGATCAGGATCTGCCGCTGTACGCACACATCGCCAACCTCAACGGCACCCCGGGTGTGTACTCGATGCCGGTACCGATGATGAACATCATCAACGGTGGCGAGCACGCTGATAACAACGTCGACATCCAGGAGTTCATGGTCCAGCCAGTCGGCGCCAAGTCTTTCTCGGAAGGTCTGCGCATGGGCACCGAGATTTTCCATCACCTGAAAGCTGTGCTGAAGGCCCGTGGCCTGAGCACCGCCGTTGGTGACGAAGGCGGTTTCGCGCCGAACCTGGCGTCCAACGAAGACGCGCTGAAAGTGATCTCCGAAGCCGTGGCCAACGCCGGTTACAAGCTGGGCACCGACGTGACCCTGGCGCTGGACTGCGCCGCGAGCGAGTTCTACGAAGACGGCAAGTACAACCTGTCCGGTGAAGGCCAGGTGTTCACTGCTGAAGGTTTCGCCGACTACCTCAAAGGTCTGACCGAGCGTTACCCGATCATCTCCATCGAAGACGGTCTGGACGAAGCCGACTGGGCTGGCTGGAAAATCCTCACCGACAAGATCGGCGAGAAGACTCAGCTGGTGGGCGACGACCTGTTCGTGACCAATACCAAGATCCTCAAAGAAGGCATCGATAAAAAGATCGCCAACTCGATCCTGATCAAGTTCAACCAGATCGGCACCCTGACCGAAACCCTGGAAGCCATCCAGATGGCCAAGGCTGCCGGTTACACCGCAGTGATCTCGCACCGCTCCGGCGAAACCGAAGATTCGACCATTGCCGACCTGGCTGTGGGCACCTCGGCTGGCCAGATCAAGACCGGTTCGCTGTGCCGCTCCGACCGCGTTTCCAAGTACAACCAACTGCTGCGTATCGAGGAGCAGTTGAACGGCAAGGCCAAGTACAACGGCCGTGCCGAGTTCCGCGGTTAAGCGCAACCTGATCAAAGGACACCGGATTGTGTCGGAAAAGTCGTGACAGCGATGGATTTGCCACTAATCTGATGCCTTAAGCACAAGCCTGGATCTTTCCAGGCTTCGTGCTATCAGATGCTGCAACATTATGCGTGGCTGTCTTTTTTCACTGGATACCTGATATTCGATGCGCAGTCCTTACTGGTTGTTTCTTGTTTTGCTCTTGCTGCTGGCCGGTCTGCAGTACCGCCTGTGGGTGGGCAATGGCAGTCTGGCGCAGGTCGCCGAGCTGAAACAGCAGATCGCCGAGCAACATGCCGAAAACGAAGGCCTGCTGGAGCGCAACCGGGTGATGGACGCTGAAGTCAGCGAGCTGAAGAAAGGCATGGAGACCGTTGAAGAGCGGGCTCGTCACGAACTGGGCATGGTCAAGGATGGCGAAACCCTTTACCAGTTGGCCCAATGATCGATTCCCTGCCGGCCTTCTGGGCCGTGATTCCTGCCGCGGGCGTCGGTGCCCGAATGGCCGCGGACCGTCCCAAGCAATATCTGCAACTGGGCGGGCGCACAATTCTCGAACACAGCCTCGGCTGTTTCCTCGATCACCCGAGCCTCAAGGGCCTGGTGGTCAGTCTTGCTGTAGACGATCCTTACTGGCCGAATCTGGCATGCGTCAACGATCCGCGCATTCAGCGGGTTGATGGCGGGGCGGAGCGTTCCGCGTCGGTGCTCAATGCCTTGCTGCATCTGCATGCGCAAGGTGCCGACGATGACGATTGGGTGCTGGTGCATGATGCGGCCCGGCCGAATCTGAGTCGCGATGATCTGGACAAGTTGCTTGCCGAACTCGCGGATGACCCGGTCGGCGGTCTATTGGCAGTGCCCGCTCGCGACACGCTTAAACGCGTCGATTACAACGGGCGTGTGGTTGAAACCGTGGATCGCAGCGTGATCTGGCAGGCGTATACGCCACAGATGTTTCGCCTCGGGGCGTTGCATCGGGCGTTGGCCGACAGCCTGGTTGCTGATGCGGTGATCACCGATGAGTCTTCGGCGATGGAATGGGCCGGTCTGGCACCGCGTCTGATCGAAGGGCGGGCGGATAATCTCAAGGTGACCCGACCGGAAGATCTGGAGTGGTTGCGCCAGCGGTGGGCTAACCGCCGCTGATTGCTGTGGCGTCCATTGCGCCGCCTTCGCGAGCAAGCTCGCTCCCACATTTGATTTGCGCCTGACACCAGATTTGCAGTTACTGCACGTCTACTGTGGGAGCGAGCTTGCTCGCGAAGGCGGCCGCACGAACAACCCCTCACTCAGCTTCGATACTCCGGGCGCTCCGCCAGTCCCACCTTCAAATAATCCACCAACTTGCGCACCTTCGGCGACAGATGCCGCTGCTGCGGATACAGCGCCCACACCGCCGTATTCGGCGGCTGATGCGCCTCGAGCAAGGAAATCAGCGCGCCGCTGTGCAGGTGCTCGAGCACGTAATAGTCCGGCAACTGACACAACCCGACACCCTGAAGCGCCGCATCCAGCACCGCCTGCCCACTGTTGCAACGCCAGTTGCCCTGCACCCGCTGGGAAAATTCCCGCCCGTTCTGTTCCAGTTGCCAGATATCCGAACTGCCGATCAGGCAATTGTGTCGACTCAATTCCGACAAACTGTGTGGGCGCCCATACCGTTCCAGGTAGGAAGGCGACGCGCACAGGTACATTCTCCGTGGCGCCAGGCGTGTCGCGACCAAGCGAGAATCCTGTAACCGTCCCAGACGAATTGCCAGATCCAGCCCTTCATGCACCAGATCCAGCTGGCGATTGCTCAGCTCGATATCGATACGCAGCTGCGGGTACAGCCCCATGAAGCGAGTCACCAGCGGCACGATAAAGCGTTCGCCATAGGCCACCGCGCAGGTCATGCGCAGCATGCCTTTCGGTTCGCTGGTCAGATCGCCTACCGCGCGCAAGGCTTCTTCGCGACCGTCCTGCAGGCGCTGACAATGTTGCAGGAAAGTCTGCCCGGCTTCGGTCAACGTAACTCGCCGGGTGCTGCGGTAGAGCAGGCGCGTCTGCAAACGCTCTTCGAGCCGTACGATTTGTCGACTGATGTGCGAGGAAGAAACCCCAAGACGCTCGGCAGCGGCGGTGAATTGATTGCATTCGGCGACGGCAACGAACTCGTCGATGCCTTCCCAGCGGTTTTCCGACACTTGGATTATCCCTGTATGGCAATAATGTTTTGCTTTCGTCCGGATTATTCCTCAGGGCGCGCTGAACTACACTGTCTGTCTGCTTTTTTTTTTACTGGATTCATTGGAGAGTCAGCATGATCAAGTCGCGCGCCGCCGTTGCCTTCGAGGCCAAGAAGCCGCTGGAAATCGTAGAAGTCGATGTCGCCATGCCGAAGGCTGGTGAAGTGTTGCTGCGCGTTGTCGCTTCCGGGGTGTGCCACACCGATGCCTACACCTTGTCCGGCGCAGACCCGGAAGGCATCTTCCCGTCGATCCTCGGCCACGAAGGTGGCGCCATCGTTGAAGCGATCGGTGAGGGCGTGACCTCGGTTGCCGTCGGCGATCACGTCATTCCGCTCTACACCCCGGAATGCGGCCAATGCAAATTCTGCAAGTCGGGCAAGACCAACCTTTGTCAGGCGATTCGCGCCACCCAAGGCAAGGGCCTGATGCCGGACGGCACTTCGCGCTTTTCCTACAAGGGCGAAACGATTTTCCACTACATGGGCACATCGACGTTTTCGGAGTACACCGTACTGCCGGAAATTTCCGTAGCGAAGATCTCCAAAGACGCGCCGCTGGAAAAGGTTTGCCTGCTCGGTTGCGGCGTAACCACCGGTATCGGCGCCGTGCTCAACACCGCCAAGGTCAAACCGGGTGACACCGTGGCCATCTTCGGTCTCGGTGGTATTGGCTTGTCGGCCGTGATCGGCGCGGTGAAAGCCAAGGCTGCGCGCATCATCGCCATCGACATCAATCCGGCCAAGTTCGAAATCGCCAAACAACTCGGTGCCACCGACTGCGTGAACCCGAAAGATTACGATCGTCCGATCCAGGAAGTGATCGTCGACATGACCGATGGCGGCGTCGACTTCTCCTTCGAGTGCATCGGCAATGTGCAACTGATGCGCGCCGCGCTTGAGTGCTGCCACAAAGGCTGGGGCGAGTCGGTCATCATCGGTGTCGCCGGTGCCGGCCAGGAAATCGCTACCCGGCCGTTCCAGTTGGTCACCGGTCGCGTCTGGCGCGGTTCGGCGTTCGGCGGCGTGCGTGGCCGTACTGAATTGCCGAGCTACGTCGACATGGCCCAGAGCGGCGAGATCCCGCTGGATACCTTCATCACCCACACCATGGGCCTGGAAGATATCAACAAGGCGTTCGACCTGATGCACGAAGGCAAGAGCATCCGCACCGTCATTCATTTCTAAGGAGCAGCGGCAAGCTACAAGCCACAAGCTGCAAGCAGGCGCAACGCCCTCTTGCAGCTTGAAGCTCGCAGCTTGCGGCTGAAGTGCTATGAATCTGGAAAACATTTCCTGTCAGAAGAGTTTCGGTGGCTGGCACAAGCGCTATCGCCATCGCTCCGAAGTGCTTGATTGCGACATGGTCTTTGCCGTGTACCTGCCGCCGCAAGCGGAGCAGGGCGGCAAGCTGCCGGTGCTGTACTGGTTGTCCGGGCTGACCTGCACCGATGAGAATTTCATGCAGAAGGCCGGCGCGATGCGCATGGCTGCCGAACTTGGTTTGATTATCGTCGCCCCGGATACCAGCCCACGTGGCCCGGATGTCCCGGACGATGCCGAAAAAGCTTGGGATTTCGGTCTCGGCGCCGGGTTTTATCTGAACGCCACGCAGGAGCCATGGGCGCATCATTATCAGATGCATGACTATGTCGTGCAGGAATTGCCTGCACTGGTTGAAGCGCATTTCCCCGCTTCCGACAAGCGCAGCATCAGCGGCCACTCGATGGGCGGCCACGGTGCTTTGGTCTGTGCCTTGCGCAATCCTGGGCGGTATACATCGGTTTCGGCCTTTTCGCCGATCACCCATCCGATCGATTGCCCGTGGGGCCAGAAGGCCTTTTCCAACTATTTGGGCGAAGACCGTTCGAAGTGGAAAGAGTGGGACGCCTGTGTGCTGATCGCCGAGGCGACGGAGAAGTTGCCGTTGTTGGTCGATCAAGGTGATCGTGACGATTTCCTCGCCACGCAATTGAAACCCGAGGCCTTGCAACACGCAGCAAAACAAGCGGGGCATCCGCTGGAGCTGCGCCTGCAACCGGGCTACGACCACAGCTATTTCTTCATCTCAAGCTTCATTGACGACCACTTGCAGCATCACGCACGCGCTCTGCGCGGTTAATGCAGGTAGAATCACGCCCTGACAAAAATCGGGGCGTTTTTTTATGCGTATTGGCCACGGCTACGATGTGCACCGTTTCGCTGAAGGCGATTTCATTACTCTGGGCGGCGTGCGGATTGCACACGGCTTCGGGCTGCTCGCTCATTCCGACGGTGACGTCCTGCTGCACGCCTTGAGCGATGCCTTGCTCGGCGCGGCGGCGCTGGGTGATATCGGCAAACACTTCCCGGACACCGATCCGCAATTCAAGGGCGCCGACAGCCGTGTGCTGTTGCGTCATGTGGTCAGTCTGATCCACGCCAAGGGCTGGAAAGTCGGCAACGTCGACAACACCATCGTTGCCCAGGCGCCAAAAATGGCGCCACATATCGAATCGATGCGTGCGCTGATCGCGGCGGATCTTCAAGTTGAGTTGGATCAAGTGAACGTCAAAGCTACCACCACCGAAAAGCTTGGCTTTGTCGGTCGCGAAGAAGGCATCGCCGTGCACTCCGTTGCCTTGTTGCTGCGCGCATGAATGAACTGCAATTGCTCGGCCCGCGGGCCTATGGCGAACCCCTCGGCACAGCGGTACTGAAAGCCATCGCTGAGGATTTCCAGGTCGATGAAGTGCTGGATATTCCGTTCAGCGGTGACGGCGAACACCTGTGGATCTGGGTGGAAAAGCGCGGCCTCAATACCGAAGAAGCGGCACGGCGGATCGCCAAGGCAGCCGGCGTGCCGTTGCGCACCGTCAGCTATGCCGGCCTCAAAGATCGTCAGGCCCTGACTCGACAGTGGTTCAGCGTGCAATTGCCGGGCAAGGCCGATCCGGATCTGTCGGCGGCGGAAAACGACACGCTGAAGATCCTCAAGACCACCCGCCACAAGCGCAAGCTGCAACGCGGTGCGCATTCGGCCAACGGTTTCACGTTGCGCCTGACGCAATTCGATGGCGACAAAGACGCGCTTGAACAGCGTCTGCAACTGATCGCCAAACAAGGCATTCCCAATTATTTCGGCGCCCAGCGCTTTGGCCATGACGGCGGTAACGTTGTCGATGCGCGGGCGTGGGCGGCGCGCAAGGCTTTGCCGGAACAGCGAAATGTGCGTTCGCGGTTGCTGTCGACGGCGCGCAGCTTTCTGTTCAACCAGGTGCTGGCGGCGCGCGTCGCCGATGGCACCTGGAACACCGCGCTGGTTGGCGATCTGCTGGCCTTCACCGACAGCCGCAGTTTTTTCCCGGCCGGTGAAGCCGAATGCAGCGACCCGCGTCTGGCAATTCTCGACCTGCACCCGACCGGTCCGCAGTGGGGCGAAGGTGACTCGCCCGCGGCTGGCGCAGTCCATGAACTGGAGCAGGCGATCGCCGCCCGCGAAGCGGATCTGCGCGACTGGTTGATCCACGCCGGCATGAGCCATGAACGTCGCATCCTGCGGCTGCCCATTGGCGGGTTGACGTGGCATTATCCCCAACCTGACATTCTGCAACTGGAATTCGTCCTCCCGGCCGGATGCTTTGCCACCGTATTGGTGCGCGAGCTCGTTGATCTGGTGCCGGTGGGGCAGACGGACAGCCCATGCGTATTCTGATTTCTAACGACGATGGGGTAACCGCGCCCGGTCTCGCCGCGCTTTATGCTGCGCTGGCGGATTACACCGAATGCGTGGTTATCGCCCCGGAGCAGGACAAAAGCGGCGCCAGCAGTTCGCTGACGCTCGACCGTCCGCTGCACCCGCAATACCTGGCCAACGGCTTCATCAGCCTCAACGGCACACCGACCGATTGCATTCACCTGGGCCTCAACGGCTTGCTTGAGCGCGAGGCGGACATGGTGGTTTCCGGCATCAACCTGGGCGCCAACCTCGGTGACGATGTGCTGTATTCCGGGACAGTGGCAGCGGCGCTTGAAGGACGATTTCTTGAGCGTCCGTCGTTCGCGTTCTCACTGGTTTCGCGCCAGGTGGACAACCTGCCGACCGCGGCGTACTTCGCGCGCAAGCTGGTCGAGGCCCACGCTGGGCTCGATCTGCCACCGCGCACGGTACTTAATGTGAACATCCCCAATCTGCCTATCGATCACATCCGTGGCATTCAGTTGACCCGTCTCGGCCATCGCGCCCGCGCGGCGGCGCCGATGAAAGTGGTCGATCCGCGCGGCAAGGCCGGTTACTGGATTGCTGCTGCCGGCGACGCCGAAGATGGCGGCCCGGGCACCGATTTTCATGCCGTGATGCAGGGTTATGTGTCCATCACACCGTTGCAGCTCGATCGCACCTTCAATGATGCCTTCAGAAGTCTTGATGGCTGGCTGGGGGGGCTGAGCTGATGCGTGAACATGACGACCGCCTGCGCAGCGGCATTGGCATGACGTCCCAGCGTACGCGCGAGCGACTGATCCAGCGGCTGTATGAAGAAGGCGTGTCGAACGCCAAAGTCCTGGAAGTGATCCGCCGCACACCGCGTCATCTGTTTGTCGACGAAGCGCTGGCGCATCGCGCTTATGAAGACACCGCGCTGCCGATCGGCAACAACCAGACCATCTCCCAGCCTTACATGGTGGCGCGCATGAGCGAGCTGCTGCTGGAGGCCGGCCCGCTGGATAAAGTGTTGGAGATCGGCACCGGTTCCGGCTACCAGACGGCGGTGTTGTCGCAACTGGTCGAACGGGTGTTTTCGGTCGAACGCATCAAGGTGCTGCAGGACCGCGCCAAGGAGCGTCTGGTCGAGTTGAACCTGCGCAACGTGGTGTTTCGCTGGGGCGATGGCTGGGAAGGCTGGCCGGCGCTGGCGCCATACAACGGCATCATCGTCACCGCCGTCGCCACCGATGTACCGCAAGCTTTGCTGGATCAACTGGCCCCCGGTGGGCGCATGGTGATTCCGGTCGGCTCCGGTGAAGTGCAACAACTGATGCTGATCGTGCGCGAAGAACATGGCTTTTCCCGACACGTTTTGGGCGCTGTGCGTTTCGTGCCTTTGCTCAATGGGCCACTGGCCTGAGCATTTGCGAGCAGGCGCTGAATTCCTTTCAACGGCGCCGGTCTTACACCGGCAGCCAGAGTTTAAACGCAGCGTACTTGCCCCTGGCAAACGTGTGCGTCCGGTGATTTCGCTTCATTAAAGGTAAAGCCGTTTCGGCCCGTTATACTTGCGACACTTCATGCCGCAGTGCGGCATTCAGAATTTTCAGCCACCACAAAGGGAGCGGCGGGTGAGTCTCACAGTCATTGCGCAGCGTATGGGTAACACGAGCTTTCAGCGCCTGGTGACTGGCCTTGTCTTGAGCACCTTGCTGGTCGGTTGCTCCAGCACCAAATCGAGCAACGTACGGGTTGTCGATCGCAATAATTCGGTCGCACAACGTCCGACCGTTACTACCGGGCAATATGTAGTCCGCCCCGGCGATACCTTGTTTTCGATCGCCTTTCGTTACGGCTGGGACTACAAAACCCTCGCCGCCCGCAACAATATTCCTACGCCGTATACGATCCATCCGGGTCAGACAATTCGCTTCGACGGGCGCAGCGGTTCAACGCCGACAGCGGTGGTGAGCAACTCCAGTTCTTCAGCTTCTTCGTCGAGTAAGACCACGGTAATCCGGCGCCAGGCGAATGGCACCACAACCACTACAACCACCGGTTCCAAAGGGGTTGTACCGTCCGTCGCGAGCAAACCTGCACCCGCTCCACTGCCTCCGGCAGGCCCGGCCCCGACCGGCTGGGGATGGCCATCTAATGGCGTTCTGATTGGAAAATTCTCTTCAAACGGTAGTTTGAATAAAGGAATTGATATCGCCGGAGATTTGGGACAGCCTGTTTTAGCTGCGTCTGATGGGACGGTCGTATACGCCGGGAGTGGCTTAAGGGGCTACGGCGAATTGGTCATCATCAAACACAGCGAAACCTACGTCAGTGCTTACGGACATAACCGCAGGCTGTTGGTTCGGGAGGGGCAGCAGGTCAAGGTCGGACAGACAATTGCCGAAATGGGGTCAACGGGTACAGACCGGGTGAAACTGCATTTTGAGATTCGCCGCCAAGGTAAACCTGTGGATCCGCTGCAGTTCCTGCCAAGACGTTGATTTGTAGGCCAGCCTGTTCCGTCGCGTAGAGGGGACAGGCTCCAGCGTTGCCAAGGATAAAGGCGTCGCTTGAGCTTGGGGTCGAACTCACCAAAGGACTATAACAATGGCTCTCAGTAAAGAAGTGCCGGAGTTTGACATCGACGATGAGGTTCTCCTTATGGAGACCGGCATCGATTCGGATTCGATGTTGAATGATGAAGGGGCTGCTCCACCTTCCGTTCGTTCCAAATCCAGACACTCCGCCACACTCAAACAACATAAATACATCGACTACACTCGGGCACTTGATGCCACGCAGCTGTATCTCAACGAAATCGGCTTTTCCCCTCTGCTCTCCCCGGAAGAAGAAGTTCATTTTGCGCGCTTGTCGCAAAGTGGCGATCCGGCCGGGCGCAAGCGCATGATCGAAAGTAACCTGCGGCTGGTCGTCAAGATCGCCCGGCGTTACGTCAATCGGGGGCTGTCGCTGCTGGATCTGATCGAAGAGGGCAACCTCGGCCTGATCCGCGCGGTGGAAAAGTTCGATCCCGAGCGCGGCTTCCGCTTCTCGACCTACGCCACGTGGTGGATCCGTCAGACCATCGAACGCGCGATCATGAATCAGACCCGGACCATCCGGTTGCCGATTCACGTGGTCAAGGAGCTCAACGTGTACCTGCGGGCCGCACGGGAGCTGACGCAAAAACTCGACCACGAACCTTCACCCGAAGAAATCGCCAACCTGCTGGAGAAACCGGTGGGCGAGGTCAAGCGCATGCTGGGCCTCAACGAACGGGTTTCTTCGGTCGACGTCTCGCTGGGTCCGGATTCGGATAAAACCCTGCTGGACACCCTCACTGACGATCGTCCCACCGATCCGTGCGAACTGCTGCAGGACGATGACCTGTCGCAGAGCATCGATCAATGGCTGTCGGAACTGACCGACAAGCAGCGCGAGGTGGTGATTCGCCGCTTCGGCCTGCGCGGTCACGAAAGCAGCACGCTGGAAGATGTCGGCCTGGAGATCGGCCTGACCCGCGAGCGGGTACGGCAGATCCAGGTGGAAGGCCTCAAGCGCCTTCGCGAGATCCTGGAGAAGAATGGCCTGTCGAGCGAGTCGCTGTTCCAATAAGCGCCTGATCGACCGCGCGCAAAAAAAGCCCCGGCTGATTCAATCAGTCGGGGCTTGTTGTTTATGCCTGTCTCGTGCATCGCGTTTGTCGGGCGAGGTGCCAGACGAGCGGTCAGCATTTTCTGAGTTTGTAGTCTCGCGCTGTAAGCCTTTGCTTACTGTGTCGTAAGTGTTCGTTATTTTTACACTTCGGCAGAAGGCGATTGCGATCAATGCTAAGCGGTAACTTGCTGATTTAAATAAATATTTTTCAATTATTATGTCTTTATGTCAGCGTAGACCTGCGCCTGAGCCTGATTGCTCCGCTGCGGAAACTCTCTAATATCAGGGCTGTGTCGACGGACAGACACGCCCTTTACGGAAGAGGGGAACGGACATCGCAGGAGGCGATTCATCAGGACGATGAAAAGGACTACAGGGAATAGGGAAAAAATGTGGGCGGGTCATACCGCCCCTTTTTTCGTCTGCAGAAAAGTAAAACCTGCAAAAGCAAAAAGGCCCACAAGGGGCCTTTCAGTCGAGCGCGGGGTAGATCAGCGTTCGAGTTGTTCGATCTTGTTCGGCTTGCCATCCCAATCAGCAGAATCCGGAAGCGGATCCTTGCGCTCGGTGATGTTCGGCCAGATATCCGCCAGCTCGGCATTGAGCTCGATGAAGTTTTCCATGCCGCTTGGGATCTCGTCTTCCGAGAAGATCGCCACAGCCGGGCATTCTGGTTCACACAGCGCACAGTCGATGCACTCGTCCGGGTGAATCACCAGGAAGTTCGGGCCTTCGTAAAAGCAGTCCACCGGACAGACTTCTACGCAGTCGGTGTACTTGCACTTGATGCAGTTGTCGGTGACGACGAAGGTCATTTCTAATTTTCTCCTCAGGCGGCGGCAGCGTTGCCCCTTCACGGTTGGGGTCGCCAGGTTCGGGAGCGATACCTGCTGACCAGGCTATGAGCCAGCAGCATCCCGAACCGCGCGAGATTCTAACAGCTTGAAGCGATTTGCGTTATATCCGCTTCTTCAGTGCTTATATCCGGTTCTTCAGTGCATAGAGCATTTCCAGCGCACGCCGTGGTGTCATGTCGTCGAGATCCACCTTCGCCAATTCATCCAGCACCGGATGCGGCAGCGAGGCGAACATGTCGCTTTGCTGCGGTGTCGACGGCTTGCCCTTGGCTGCCGGTTTCGGCGCCTCGTGGGGCAGGGCTGTGTCTTCCAGACGACTCAGATGCTCACGCGCGCGCAGGATCACTTCACTCGGCACACCAGCCAGTTGCGCGACTGCCAAGCCGTAGCTCTGGCTGGCCGGCCCAGGCAGAACATGGTGCAGGAACACGATGCGTTCGTTGTGCTCGGTCGCGTTGAGGTGGACATTGGCCACCAACGGCTCGGCTTCCGGCAACACGGTCAGTTCGAAGTAGTGCGTAGCGAACAGCGTATAGGCACGCAGATGAGCCAAGCGCTCGGCCGCCGCCCACGCCAGCGACAGACCGTCAAAGGTGCTGGTACCGCGCCCGACTTCGTCCATCAGCACCAGACTGCGCTCGGTGGCGTTATGCAGGATGTTGGCGGTTTCGCTCATCTCGACCATGAAGGTCGAGCGACCGCCGGCCAGATCATCGCTCGAACCGATACGGGTGAAGATGCGGTCGACCAGCGACAACTCGCAACTGGCGGCCGGCACGAAACTGCCGATATGCGCGAGCAACACGATCAACGCGGTTTGCCGCATGTAAGTGGATTTACCACCCATGTTCGGGCCGGTGATGACCAGCATGCGCGTATTGTCGTCCAGGCTCAGGTCGTTGGCCACGAACGGCGTGGTCAGCACCTGCTCAACCACCGGGTGACGACCCTGGGTGATGCGCATGCACGGCTCGCTGACGAAACGCGGGCAGTTAAGGTCAAGGTTCAAGGCACGCTCGGCAAGGTTGCTCAGCACATCCAGCTCGGCCAATGCGCCGGCGGTGTCCTGCAACGGCGGCAACTGGCTGATCAAGTCTTCGAGCAGCGCCTCATAAAGCATTTTTTCCCGAGCCAGCGCGCGACTCTTGGCCGACAGCGCCTTGTCTTCGAATTCTTTCAGTTCGGGCGTGATGAAACGCTCGGCGCCTTTGAGGGTCTGTCGGCGGATGTAGTCGGCCGGCGCCGATTCAGCCTGCTTGCTCGGCAATTCGATGAAGTAGCCGTGGATGCGGTTGTAGCCAACTTTCAGATTGGCCAGACCAGTACGAGCCTTCTCCCGAGCTTCGAGATCGATGAGGAACTGGCCGGCGTTTTCGCTCAGCGATTGCAGTTCATCGAGTTCGCTGTCGTAACCGGTTTTCAGCACTCCCCCGTCACGGATCACCGCAGGCGGATTGTCGATAATGGCTTTGGCCAGCAGCGTCGCCAGTTCTGGATAGGTGCTGGTGGTGACCGCCAGATGCTGCAGGTGCGGCGCTTCCAGATCGGCCATCGCCACTTGCAGTTCGGGCAGTGCGCCGAGAGCGTCACGCAGACGCGCAAGGTCACGTGGTCGCGCATTGCGCAGACCGATTCGCGCCAGGATTCGCTCGATGTCACCGATTTCCTTGAGCTGCGGTTGCAGCTTTTCAAAACGGTAGCCGTCGAGCAGGCAGCGAATCGACGTCTGGCGTGCCAGCAACACGGTGAGGTCGCGCAACGGCCGGTTCAGCCAACGAGTCAGCAAACGGCTGCCCATGGCGGTCCGGCAACGATCGACCACCGATTGCAGCGTGTTGTCGCGGCCACCGGCCAGATTGGTGTCGAGTTCCAGATTGCGCCGGCTGGCGCCGTCGAGCACCACGGTGTCATCGAGACGTTCGTGACGCAGGCTGCGCAAGTGGGGCAGGGCGGTGCGCTGGGTCTCTTTGGCGTAGGCCAGCAGGCAGCCGGCAGCGCCGATGGCCAGGGTCAGGTTTTCGCAGCCGAAGCCTTTCAGGTCTTGGGTGGAAAACTGCTGGCAGAGACTTTTCAACGCCGAGTCACGCTCAAAGTCCCACGGCGCACGACGACGTACGCCACGGCGTTTCTCCGCCGGCAGGTCTTTTGGCCAGTCATCTGGAATCAACAGTTCCACCGGGTTGACCCGCTCCAGTTCCGCCAGCAGGTTTTCCCAGCCTTTGATCTCAAGCACGGTGAAGTTGCCGCTGGTGATATCCAGTACTGCCAGACCGAACAGACGCTCGTCACCCAATACCGCTGCGATCAGGTTATCGCGGCGTTCATCGAGTAACGCTTCGTCGCTGACCGTTCCCGGCGTGATGATCCGTACGACTTGACGCTCCACCGGGCCTTTGCTGGTGGCCGGGTCGCCGACCTGCTCGCAGATCACCACCGACTCGCCGAGCTTGACCAGTTTCGCCAGGTACCCTTCCGCCGCGTGGTAAGGAATCCCACACATCGGAATCGCCTGTCCCGCCGACTGCCCGCGCGCGGTCAGGGTGATGTCCAGCAACTTGGCGGCTTTCTTCGCATCTTCGTAGAAGATTTCGTAGAAATCGCCCATGCGATAGAACATCAGCTGGTCCGGATGCTGATTCTTCAGGCGCCAGTATTGCTGCATCATCGGAGTGTGGGAGGACAGGTCGGAGACGGCTTTATTCATCGGATGTCGGGCAACTCGTTAAAAGATGTAGGGCAAAGCGCGGGCAGTGGCCGGGCTTTTCCGCGATGGGCGCAAGGTTACCATGGGCAGTCAGCCCGACGCAGGCACTGCGGTCGGGTGAGCGTGGACTTGTAGAGAAAAGTTGATCTATGCACGATTTATGCAAATCAGCATTTGTCTTCGGGAAAAACTTCAAGCACTATGCGCGTTATGCAAAAACGCAACGTTTCCTCCGTCTTAAGAGCACTGCTCGACCAGCACGGGATCTCCCCCACGGAGCTCCACCGTCGCACCGGCGTGCCTCAATCAACGCTCTCGCGGATTCTCAGCGGGAAGATTGTCGATCCTTCGGATAAACACATCTCGAAGATCGCTGAATATTTCAACGTCAGCACCGATCAGTTGCGCGGGCGCGCGGACGTCGCGCCAACGACCGGCGGCACTCGCGCTGACGTGCATGCGGAACTCAAGGACATAAGCCTGTGGGACGACGACACGCCCGTCGATGACGACGAGGTGTCGGTGCCCTTTCTACGCGAGGTTGAATTGGCTGCTGGATCAGGAAGATTCGTCATCGAAGAGAGCGAGCGCTCTAGCCTGCGCTTCGGCAAGCGCAGCCTGCGCCACAACGGCGTGCAATTCGACCAGGCCAAATGCGTGACGGTGCGCGGCAACAGCATGTTGCCGGTTCTGCGTGATGGCGCCACCGTCGGCGTCAACGCCGGCAAGTGCGGCATCGGCGACATCATCGATGGCGATCTGTATGCGATCAATCACAACGGCCAGCTGCGCGTGAAACAACTCTATCGCCTGCCCACCGGCATCCGTCTGCGCAGCTTCAATCGCGACGAGCATCCGGACGAGGACTATAGCTTCCAGGAAATCCAGGAAGAGCAGATCGTCATCCTCGGTCACGTCTTCTGGTGGGGCATGTACGCCCGTTAACCCATTTCGATTTAACTGAAACCTGCCCCTCGGCAGGTTTTTTTTCGCCTGCAGAAATCTCCCCACCCCTTGGCCCGCTTGGTTTTCATGCATACGCGCAAATTTAATGCATAAATAAATGCATTTACGCATTGACTGTATATGCATTCATGCATATTCTTGCCACCAAGCCGCTCGACAAAGCGGCTGGCAAGACAAGCTCTTTAGTTCCACAAGAACAGGCAGCGATGAACCGGCCTCAACGGTTCAGAGGGTTGGCAACTGACCCGGGTGTGCAGCGTAAAACACCAGAAGCAGTTATCCGGCGGGCAGGGACCGCGGTCGGAAAAACAATTTGAATGGACTCGTACCGCGCCAGTAGCGCCGAAAAGTCAGCTCCCTTCATGACTACAGGATTTGAAGGGAGGCGAAGGAGCGCATTACTGAAAAGCCCGGTGTACAAGCGCCGGGCTTTTTGGAATGCCTACCGGGCAGGAACTGAAACGCCGGGATGCCGGCACTCAATAAGGATGATGAACATGAAGAAATACGCACGTGTCGTCGCTGGCAAAGTCGACAACATTTTTGAAACCGCAAACCCGATCACCGATGAGTTTCCGGCGGACCAAGTCTGGGTGGATGTCAGCGCATTGCCCAAGATCGATTATTCCTGGAACGCGGTGAACACCGACGGCGTCTGGACATTTACTGATAGCGATATGTGGGGGCAACCGTCCATGTTGGCTATGCAAATGCGTAACGAAAGAGTGACTCGTTTCGATAAAGTCAACTTCACCCTGACATCGTCCGCGCTGGTACAAAAAGTCGAGCTGGGGCTGGCTACACCTGCTGAAGAGGCCGCACTGCTGGCCTACAAGCAGTTCTTCATCGCGATGAGCCAAGTCAACAAACAGCCGGGCTATCCACTGAGCGTCATTTGGCCTGAAGTGCCATAAGCGACATTTGACGCATCCGCAATATTGAAATGCGCAGTGCATTACTGAAGAGCCTGGCCTTGTTGCCGGGCTTTTAAATACCTGCCAGTTGCACGGCGACATTCCTGCCAAAGAGTAAATGAGGAAGACCCAATGAGTCTTTATGCACTGGTTGAATACAACCGAGTTGTCCAGTTGGAAGAAAGTGAAGTGATTCTTGAACCACCTGCTTCGCCAACCTCGGTTTGGGTTGATGTAACCGGCAGTACGGATATTCGGGTGGGTTGGAGCGCAACCTTCAATGGGGTCTGGACCTTCTCTGCACCGACGAAGAAGAACTGCGAAACAAAGCCGAACAGCAGAAGTGGCAATTGCTGAATGGGGCCGCCAACTGGTTACTGATGAACTCGCTGCAGTTCAAAGCCGACGTCGGCGTCGCCACCAGCGACGACCAGGCTCGGCTGTTGGCCCACGAGCAATACTGCATCGCCCTCAGCGACATCGATCAGCAGTCGGGTTATCCGGCGAACATCGCGTGGCCAGTCGCACCTTACTGATTCCAACTCGAGTAATCGATCGGCGGGACCGCATTGCTGAAAAGCCTGGCGCAAGGCCGGACTTTTTGGAATGCCTGCCTGAAGAGACATTATTTGAACTCAATTCCCATCTATCACCCACTGCCCACGGAGGCGTGACATGACAAACGAGCAACAAGCGTTGGCGGACATGCCGATCTGGCTGGTCATCCTCCTCGCTGTCGTCGGCGGGGTGTCCGGCGAAATGTGGCGCGCCGACAAGGAGGGCGCTCGCGGCTGGTCACTGGTACGCCGACTGGCCCTACGCTCTGGTGCCTGCATGATCTGCGGCGTGTCGGCGATCATGCTGCTGTATGCCGCCGGCATGTCGATCTGGGCCGCTGGCGCTTTTGGCTGCCTGACGGCGATGGCCGGCGCTGATGTCGCCATAGGCCTTTACGAACGCTGGGCGGCCAAGCGTATCGGCGTCTGCGAAGTGCCGCCGCGCGACCAGCCATAACCCTGAATATTTTTCCATGCCGCCATGTTGGCGGCAGGGCTGCGCGTGGATGATTGAAAAGGAGGTGATGTATGCCCATACCGATCCAGCAGCCGTCGCAACTGTTTACATCCATCGCGACGGCACTGCGCAACACCGCCGGCCTCAACCTCACCGTCGGCAACCATGATGATTTCACTGCACCGGGCGATCAGGCCTGGGTGCTGATCGACTTCGACCGCAATGGACCTGGAGTGCGCGCCGCTGACGGGCGAATTGCTCATGTCATGACGGTCTCTCTGCAAGTCATCCCGGCCCTTGCCGCCAGTGCATTTGCAGCGTGCGATCTGATCGCCGTGCTGAAAAACCTGATCACCGACAACCGCTGGGGATTGCCCGGCGATCAATGCGATCTGCCCCTGAATATCGATGGCTTGCCGTCGTTGCTTATCAGTGCTGATCAACAATACAAAGCCTGGACCCTGACCTTCGAGCAGACGCTCTACCTCGGTCCGATCCTGCTCGACGATCCACTGGGCATGCCGAAATTCGCTCGCACCTGGGAAGTCAGCAACATCGACGATCCAGACCAGTACACCGCGCTGGAGGGCTGACCGATGTTCGATGCATTACTGCGTATGCAGCTTGGCCCGATCATTGAGCGTCTGGCGGAAATGGAAGCGGAAATCGAAGACTTGCACCGCCGCGCCGAGAGTTTCTGTCGCATTGGCATCTGTCAGTCAATTGATGCGGCGAGTAACACTTGCCAGGTCAGCCATGGTGGATTGCTCACCCCGGCGATCAAGTTCTTCAACCCTAGCGCCGGTGCGCAAAGCGAATCGCGCATCCCGACAGTGGGCGAGCAATGCCTGCTGTTCAACTATGGCAGCGGTGAAAGCGGTGCGCAGAGTGTCGCGTTGTTCGGCTTGAACAGTGACCGCTTTCCTCCCGCCTCGACTGTGCCGACGCTGACCCGTCGGGTGCATCAGGACGGCAGCGAAAGCGGTTACGACGACGCTAGCCACGCCTTGCACTGGCTCAACGGACCCGCGCAATTCAACGGGTCTCGCGAGTCGCTCGAACTGAGCATCGGCCCTGCACGTCTGGCCATGACGCCACAACTGATCACCCTGCAACTGGGCGCCGTCGGCCTGAGTATCGACGCCTCGGGCGTGCACTTCAGCGGCCCCTTGGTCGATCACCAGGGCCGCGTCATCAGCCCCTGATTCAAGAGCCTCCCATGATCGGAATCGATAGAGACAGCGGGGCCACGGTCGACGACTGGCTGCAATTCGTGCAGCGCGCGACCCGAGCCCTGACCACACCGCTGGGCACCCGGCAGAAACGACCTTTGTACGGTTCGCTGATTCCCACTCTCCTCGGGCAGAACCTCGGTGACGACATTCTGCTTCTGGCACAAAGCCACGCCGCGCAAGCGTTCTACAACTCGCAAAACGGCATCGACGATTTTCAGCCGCAAGTGATTGTCGCCAGCCGTCACGGCGACGGCCTGCTGCTGCGCTTTGCCGGTACCTGGAAAAACCGTCAACAAACCTTCGAGGTGGTGACATGAGCATGCTGATCCCTGGCCAGAACCAGCTGGCCGAACCCGCGCTGATCAAGGTCGAAGCGTTCGAAGACTTGCTCGCCGAGTTCAAGGCTTTCGTCATCGAGTACGTGGGGGCTCGCTCGCCGGCCAGCGCCGTGAAACTCAAGGCGAGTCTGGAAAGCGAAAGCGAATTGCTGACCCTGGCGCTGGAAGCGTTCTGCGTGCGTCTGCAAACCCATGAGCGTAAATACAATGCACGCATCAAGCAGATGCTGGCGTGGTGGGCGACCGGCAGCAATCTCGATGCGCGGCTGGCGGACATGGGTTTGGAGCGGCAATTGCTCGATCCCGGCGACCCGGCGGCATTCCCGCCGGTACCGGCGATTTATGAAAGTGATGACGACGCTCGGCTGCGTTATTACCTCGCGCCCCATGCACCGGCGGCGGGTTCGCGGATGCAGTATCGCCGCGAGGTGTTCACCCTCGGCGAGCGGCCCACGGTGCAGGTTGAGTCCACTGATTCCGGCGTGGTAAACGTCACCTACACCTTCGATCCCGACGGCCTCGCCGCGCAGGTCAAGGATGGCAATGGACGGCGCACTGCGCCGGGCGAAGTGCAGGTCACCGTGCTTTCGCGAGAAGGCGATGGCACACCTTCCGAGACATTGCTCGACGGCGTTCGTCAGCACTTTGCCCGCCCTGATGTGCGCCCGGAAACCGACCTCGTCACCGTCAAGGCTGCCGAGATCCAGCGCTACAAAATCCGCGTCATTGCCAAGATCAATTCCGGCCCTGATTCGGGCCTGACCAGGGTCGCCGCGCAAGCACAATTGCAGGCGTATGCCGACAGTTGTCATCGCCTCGAAGGTCGGGTCGATCCGAGCTGGATCGACTACACATTGCACAGCGCCGGCGCCGTGCAACTGCAGATTCTCGAACCGCTGACGCCGATCGTGACCACCGCGTTTCAGGCGCCGTATTGCACAGCGGTCGAAGTCGAGGTGCTGACGCTATGAGTGAAAAAACTCAGCGCCCGACCTTGCTGCCCGCCAACAGCTCGGCCCTCGAACGCGGACTGGATCTGGGCTTCGGCACCTTGCTTGATCGCATCGCACCGCCGTTCCCGGAACTGATGAACCCTAGCGAAACGCCGGTGGCCTTCCTGCCTTATCTGGCTGCCGATCGTGGCGTCGCCGAATGGAGCACTGATGCGCCGGTGGCGGAGAAGCGCCTCACCGTCGAACTGGCCTGGCCCACCGCGCGCCAGGCCGGCACTCGCAAGGCACTGGAAAACGCCGCCAAGGGTTTGCAATTAAGACCCGAGATCCGCGCCTGGTACGAGCAAACACCGTCCGGCGCGCCGTACAGCTTTTCCGTGCGTGCCTTCAGCGAACAACCCTATAGCGAAGAAATCGATGCACGTCTCGACCGACGTCTGGCCGATGCCAAAAGCGAGCGGGACATTCTTTCGGTGTCGGTGGGCTTGAGCGCGTTCGGCAATCACGTCATCGGCGCCGCTACGTTCTGCGGCGAACTGACCACCGTTTATCCGGTGTTCATCGAAGGGCTTGAAACCTCGGGAGAGGCGTTCATGGCTGCCGGCATGTACACCGTCGAAACATCCACTATCTATCCTCAGGGGGCCTGAATGGCTGACTATTACACCCTGCTCACCAACGCAGGGATTGCCTACGAAACGGCGTGCAAGGCCGCGGGTACGCCGATCAAGCTGACGCAGATTTCCGTCGGCGACGGCAACGGCGCGGTCTACAACCCGGCCGCCACCGCGACCGCACTGAAACGCGAAGTCTGGCGCGGGCCACTCAATGCACTGTTCCAGGATGAGAAAAACCCGAGCTGGCTGCTTGCGGAAGTGACCATTCCGCCGGATGTTGGCGGTTGGTATGTGCGGGAAGCAGGGCTGTGGACTGACACCGGGATTCTTTACGCCATCGTCAAATATCCGGAGTCGTTCAAACCGGTTCTCGCCACCTCGGGTTCGGGTAAAGAGTTCTACATTCGTTCGATTTTCGAGACGAGTAATGCGTCGCTGGTGACGTTGTTGATTGATGACACGGTGGTCAAGGCCACACGTGCCTGGGTCACGGATTATGTGGCGGCTGAGTTGGCGAAGCTTGATGCCAAGCAGTCGGTACGAGCGGCGACCACGGCAAATATTGTCTTATCGGGCGCTCAGACTATTGATGGTCGAGCATTAGTGGCCGGTGACCGATGCCTTGTTAAAAATCAGACACTTTCGACGGCGAATGGTCTATATGTTGTCGATAACGGGGCGTGGTCAAGAGCAGCGGATGCCAATAGCGATACCAAAGTAACGCCAAATATTGTGGTCGTTGTTGAAGAGGGACTATTGCAGGCTGACACAATGTGGCAGCTAATTACGGATGGACCTATTACATTGGGTGCAACCGCGCTGACCTTTCAGAATATAACGAATGGATTCGCGCGTTTACTCTCTCCGGGTTTCGCTGGGAATCCTACTGCGCCGACAGCCGTACAGTTTGATAGTTCCACCCGGTTAGCAACGACCGAATTTGTAAAGAATTCATTAGGTAATTACAGTAACGTCAGTATTTTTACATCTTCTACAAGTTTGACAGCAATACACTTCGGCAGAGTGTTACTTCTGAATGCTGCAGCCCCGGTGAGAATTACGCTTCCGCCCTCCCTAAGCGGAGTAACTGGTTCCACTATTATTTTACGAAATGTCGGGAGCGCTCCTGCAACGATAGTTACTTCTGGCAGCGATCAGATAGCGACCATCGCTACCAATCCTTTGCCAGCAATTGTTATCCAGCCAGGTTCATCTCTTGACTTGGTTCTCCAAGGGATAAGCTATTACGCTTCAGGTACTGCAGCATTGAAGTTTAGCTCTGAGCTCGCTTTCAATACGGCTGAAACTGGTTTCGCCAAGCAACCCTCAGGAATGATCGAACAGTGGGGGACGGGGGTAACGGATGCCGACGGTTACGTCTATATTACATTTCCAGTAGCTTTTCCAACCGCAATGCGAAATATATCGATATTGCATGTTGGCTCTCTCTCGGTTATGACCTGTTTAGTGGTTGGAACTTCAAAGACAACGGGCTGTACTGTTCGTCTACAGTTAGACGCTAGGGCTACTTCCGCATCGTGGATGATCCAGTGGCGGGCATTAGGAGTGTAATATGATCGAAGCTATTCTGTTTAGTCCAAGTACCTGTGGTGCATATTGGCCGAATGTTAATAGTCAGGATATTCCTTGTGACGTAATACCGTATCCATTGCGAGATTGGGAGTCGTTGCTTAAAACCCTCGCGCAAAGCCCTAAGAGACTAGTGGCAGGTATAGATGGTTTGCCAGTCTTGATTGATCCTCCTCAGCGTAATAACGAACAATTGATGGCTGCTGAGAGAGTCTGGCGAGATCACGAACTTTCTTCGACAGATGCAATGGTTGCAAGGCATCGGGATGAACTTGAAAGTGGGTTAAGTACGACGCTCACAGTAGATCAATACCTGGAACTGCAACTCTATCGCCGCCACTTGCGCGACTGGCCTCAGGGAGATGAGTTTCCCTTGATAGAACACCGTCCTGAGACGCCGGGCTGGCTTCTATTAGAGGTTCAATAAACACCCCGCACTTCTCGGGGCGTTTTCTTATCCGCTCAAAACACTCAACACCCGCCAAGCCCCTCCCTCAGAGGGGCTTTCCCGTTTATGGAGAAACGAAAAATGGCAACCCGCCAAACCTACACCGTGCTCGTCCCATTCCCCACCGGAGGTGGGCATTGGTCGAGCGTTGGTCAAGAACTTGATCTGCTCGACGTCGAGGCCAGTGCCTTGCACTTTGCCGGTCGACTTGAGCCGAAAACCCCTATCACCCAGGCCAAAAAGGCCGCTGCCAAGAAGGCTGACTGAACATGGCTGAGGTTCTGAACTTCGAGCACAACGGCATTACCGTCAATGCCACTGAATCCCCCGAGGCCATGGGTGGCCTGGGCGACAACGTCATCGGTCTGGTCGGCACCGCGCCGAAAGCCGATCCGCTGATTCCGCGAAACGCGCCGTTTCGCATCAACAGCTTCACCACCCATGCGCTGCTCGATCCGACTGGGTCGGAAGAGGGCACGCTGTATCACGCGGTTTACCAGATCCTCAAAGTGGTCAAGGTGCCGGTATACGTGGTCATCGTCGAGGCCGGCGCAACTCCGGCCGACACGGTCAACAATGTGATCGGCGGTGTCGAGCCGTCGACTGGTCGCAAGCTGGGTCTGGCGGCGCTGGGCAGTGTCCCGGAAGACCTGACCATCATCGGCGCGCCGGGCTTCACCGGCACTAAAGCGGTGGCCGGTGAGTTCGCCGCGTTCGGCAAGCGCATCAAGGCCCGTGTGGTGCTGGACGGCAAGGATGTGTCGGTGGCCGATCAGGTGTTGTACAGCCAGGAACTCGGCGGCGCCGAACTCGGTTTCGACCGTTGCCTGGTGGTGCACAACATGCCCGCCGTGTACTCGAAAGCAGCGAAGAAAAACGTCTTCCTGTCGCCGTCCAGTCTGGCGATTGCCGCGCTGGCCAAGGTCAAGCAATGGGAGAGCCCGGGCAACCAGGTGACCTTCGCCGAAGACGTTTCGCGGGTCGTCGAGTACAACATTCTCGACACGTCCACCGAAGGCGATCTGCTCAACCGTTACGGCGTCAGCTACTACGCTCGCACCGTGCTTGGCGGCTTCTCGCTACTGGGTAACCGCTCGATCACCGGCAAGTTCATCAGCTACGTCGGCCTCGAAGATGCGATCAGCCGCAAGCTGGTCAAGGCCGGCCAGAAAGCCATGGCCAAGAACCTCACCAAATCCTTCATGGATCAAGAGGTCAAGCGCATCAACGACTGGCTGCAGACCCTGGTCGCCGACGAAACCATTCCCGGCGGCAGCGTGTATCTGCACCCGGAACTCAACAGCGTCGAGAAGTACAAGAACGGCACTTGGTACGTGGTCATCGACTACGGCCGCTACGCGCCGAACGAACACATGGTTTATCAACTCAACGCCCGCGATGAAATCATCGAGCAGTTCCTGGAGGACGTTCTCTAATGTTTACCAACCGCGTAAGACAGGCCATCGCGGCCACCCTGCAAGGCCTGCCGTTGTCGGCGACCGTTGAGGAATTCACCCCGCCGAAAATCGAATTCGACATGGAAGAGATGCGCGGCGGACGCTTCATCGTCGAAGAAATGGCCAAGGGCGGCAAAGCGCTCAGCGCCAAGCTGACCCTGCAAGGCCTCGGCGCCGAGGTGCTGCTGGCGCTGGGCGTGAAGCTCGGCGACGACATCCTGCTCAACGTGCGTGAAGCCGGTCAGGATCAGGACGGCAATACCTGGTTCACCTACCACACCGTCGGCGGCCAGTTGAAATCCCTTGAGGAAACCGCAGTGAAAATGGGCGAGAAGCCCAAGACCAACCTGGAACTGTCCTGCCGCACCTACAACCGCCTGGAAAACGGCGTGCCGGTGATCGACATCGACGTGCGCACGCAGAAGTTCGTCCTCAACGGCGTCGACATCCTTGGTGATGCACGGCGCGCGGTGTTGATGCCGTAAACCCCGCTTTACCGGCAAATCACAAAACCCTGTGGGAGCGAGCCTGCTCGCGAAAGCGGTCGTTCAGGTACATCAATGTCGAATGTGCCAAAGCCTTCGCGAGCAGGCTCGCTCCCACAGTGGATCTAAACGAATCACCAAGGAATTCATACATGCCGTGGATGCCACCCCAACACGAATTGCTGTCGCCAATCACCGGCGACGACGGTTCGCAGATCGAAACGATCCAGCTCAAACCGCTGCTCTACGCCGCACAGAAAGAAGCGCTGGAACGCGCCGGCGATGACGAAGACGATCAGTTCTTCGAGCTGGCGCTGCTCGCCACCGGCCTGTCGGTCAAGGAACTCGATCAGCTCAAGCGCCCGGACTACGTGAGCATCGCTCAGTACGTCCATGAGATGTCGACCCGGCCGAGTTCGTACTTTCTCGACCAGATCGAGGACGCGGAGAAATCCAACGATCCCGACCAGGTGCAATTGCTGCAGCCGCTCGCCGTAACCGGCCGCACCGTCGACTCGCTGAGCCTGGAAATGCCCGTGCTGCGCGCAACCAAAGTGATGAAGAAACTGAAAACGGCCAAGGAACGCGCCGAATTCATCACTGCCCACTGCACGGGCCTGATGATCCCCGATCTGGCCCAGCTGACCGTCCCCGACTGGACGCAATTGCAGGTGCGCATCGACGATTTTTTAAACCAGCCGGCGGCCTACTTTCGGAACGCGACATCGAAGTAATCCTCGATATCGTCCCGCTCATTTACCCGGTAAGTGAAGCGGAGATTCTGGAATGGGACGCCGAAAAGGCGTTGCGCCGCTACGACATAGCGATCACTCGCCTTGGCGTGAAACAGGAGTAGAGCGGCATGGCAGAGAGCAAATATGCGCTCACGTACGCCGGTGAGAGCGGCAATGCAACGGACGGATTTTCGTTGCCCGACAACCTCGGCAAACCGCTGCAGGATTTGAATGTGACGCTCGCGTTGGCAAGCGTGGATATTCGTTTGCTGACCCAGGAACAGATCAGGCTTCGCGAGTTGTTGGCAAGCCAGCAATCGCTATTCAAGGCCGGCGCTGCACCGGTCGCGAAGAGCGAACCAAAGTCAAAACTCAACGCCGGGATCGAGCAGCGTCCGCCGCCGAAGCTGATGCAGCCGGCGATGGCCAACGAGACTGCGCTGGTTGAACTCAATCAGTTGCTCAAGATGAGCAACGACCAGCTGCAAACGCATTCACAAAGCACTCTGGAACTCGCCAGCGAGAAACAGGTGGCGGCCAGTGGTGCCACCAACGCTGACCTGTTGCAAGTTCAAGTCGCCGCAGCACGATCCGGTATTGCCGATGGCGCCAAGGGTGAGCAACGGGCGAACGAGCTGAAGTGGTTCTCCCGTGATGCCGCGATCAACGCAGCGGCGTTCAGGATGGACGTCAAAACGGCTGGCGAGATGTTGGCGGCCTGGCGTTCATCGCTGAAGCTGGATCGCTATCAGAGCCAGGATCTGGCCGACGCAACGAGCTATCTCGGCAACAGTGGCCTGGATGCCAAGGCCGCCGACATCGGTTCGGTCGTGCAACGTTCCGGCGAGGCTGCAATTACTGCCGGTATGACTCCGGAACAAGCGGCCGCGTTTGCGGCGGCACTGCTCAACAGTGGCGCAGACAAGGAGGGCGCCAGCGCCGCGTTGAAGGGTGTTACTTCGCTGCTGGCGAAGGGCGCAGATGTATCGACCGAGCAACGTACGGCTCTGAGCCAGTTAGGGTTGAATCCCGAATCGTTGGCAGGAGAGATGCGCAAGGACGCTCCCGCTGCCATCAACTCGGTGCTTGCTGCACTCAATAAACAACCGCTGCAAGAACGGGCAACACTGACGAAGACGCTGTTTGGCGAAAACGACGTCAGAGTTCTTGAACTGCTGAAGAAACCAGAGGATGTAAAAAACGCATTCTCCCAAGTGGCCGACAAGCGCCAATACGCGACATCGGAACTGGGCGCCGATTCGGGGGCAGCCGCGAAATCCGCCGAAGTATTTGGCAATACGTCGCAAGGGCGCTGGAATGCGCTCGATGCGAGTCTGACCCGGATGACCACCGCATTCGGCACGGCATTGGCGCCGTTGGCCGATGGTGCCGCAGTGGTGCTCACCGCGCTGGCCAATGGCGTGAGTACTGCGGCGCAGGCTTTCCCGGCCCTTACTGCAGGATTGGTTCTGCTTGGTGCCGCTGCTCTTCCTTTTGTTGGAGGGGCGCTGAAAACCGGCGTTGCGTCAGTCATCGACACCGTTTCCGCGAAGCTGTTGCGTCTGGCGACGACGCGATTGCCCCCCGATATTGCTGATGCCATCGTCGGTGACGATGTCTCTGATGGCGGGCGGAAAAACAAACGAGCGGGTCGTCGACCGGGTCGACGCACGCCGGCCAGAACATCGACGCGCACGACAGTTCCACGCGCCAGTGGGAGCAGTCGTTTGGGGGGGCTCACGGCCAAGGTCGCGCCTCTGTTTGATGACATCAAAATGGGCTTCAAACTGTTCACCGATGGCTTGGGCAACAGCGAGATGGTATCGCGACTCAAAGGCGCCGTTGCCAAGCTTATGCCCTTGGTCGAAAGCGTTGGCGCCAAGGTCATGCCAAAAATCGCCCAAGCGCTGCCGGCGGTAAAACTGGGAGCGCCGCTGGCCATTGCGCACGCGGCCTATACCGGACTGAAAGGTTGGCGCGAAGGCGATGACCAAGCGGTCAAAGGTGCCGCCGGCGAGCTGGCCGGCACTGCCATTGGCGCCACGATCGGTACTTTCATTGCGCCCGGTATTGGGACATTCCTCGGTGGGACTCTGGGCGGAATACTCGGTTCTTACGTCGGTGAACAATGGGGCAAGCCTGCCGAGGACAAACTCGCGCCTCCCGCGCAAGTGGCCAAGGACCTGAGCAACGCTCAGACGCAAAACCAGCAGATCACCTATGCGCCGTCGATTCAGATCAGCGGCAGCGAAATCGCCAGCTCGGAAAAAGTCGGCGCGGTGATCTCTCAAGTGATGCAAAACCATTTCAGTACTCAGTTCATGTCGACAATGAGTACCAACCCCCTCGCCACCCGCCGCGACGCAGCCCTGACCGATGGAGTCGCCTGATGAAACAACAAATGGCACTGGGCAATTTCATCTTCGGCCTGTCGCGCAACTTTGCGTACCACCAGTTGCTGCGCAAGTCTGACGGCGGCTGGACCGAGATACAGATCCTCACCAGCAAACCCAAGTCCAGCCAGACCGGACAGAAACCGGAAACCCTGACCATTACCGGCAAGTCGATGTACGCCGTGGCCATGGATCGACTCGATGAGTTGCGTGCGCTACAGGCGCTGCGTACCCCGCTGCCGTTGATTGATGGCGTCGGTCGCAACTGGGGGTTGTGGCGGATCAATTCGGTTCAGGAAACACAGGGGCAGATCATCGATGACGGCACGGCGATGGTAGTCGATTGGGTCATCGAACTGGCGGAGTTCAACAATGCGTAAAGCACGAAGCGTGGCCGGTGATTCGGTGAATCTGCTGCTCTACCGCGAAACCGGGCGCAGTGATGACGCTGCCGAAGAAGCGCTGTGGAAGCTCAACCCGACCCTGGCCGAACACGGGCCGATTCTGCCCGCTGGCGTGTGGATCGTGCTGCCGGAACTGGATGTGAAACCCGCCGTGGTCAAAGCAGTAACGGCCTGGGATTAAGGAGGTGACATGGCACTGGGATTTACGCCCGCGGTAAATATCTACGGGGCCAACGCGGCCTTGCTCAATCAACGCCTGATCAGTTGGGAGCACATCGATGCCGCTGGATTCGAGTCCGATCAACTGACGCTGACCATCGATCTCGAGGGCCTTGAAGGGCTGCCGAGTCTGGGTGGAAAAATTGGCCTGCAAGTCGGTTATCGAGAAAACGCAATGGTCGATAAAGGCCAGTTCAAAGTGACGCGTCTGACGCCGACGCTGTTTCCGTTTCGCCTCACCCTGGTGGCCACTGCGGCGCCATTCAGCAAGGATGATGAAACCGGCTTCAAGCAGCGCCGCACCGCCAGTCATGGGCCAACGACGCTGGGTGGATTATTTCGCAAGCTGGTGGAGTCGCACGGTTTTTCGCCACGGGTTGCGCCGGAGATTTCGTTGATCCGCATCGAGCACATCGACCAGTCCAACGAAACTGATATGGGTTTCGTCACGCGGCTGGCGAAAAAATACAACGTCGTCGCCAAGCCGTATGGCGATGTCTATGTGCTGGCGCGGCCCGGGCAGACCAAGTCTTTGTCGGGGCAGATTCTGCCGGACGTGACGCTGTCGGTTACCCACAACAATCGCCCCGGTGATCACGCATTCATCAGCGCCACGCTGGAAGAATCGGCCCGCGAGCAGGCCAAGGGCTGCAAGACCTGTTTCTGGGATGCGGCGGCCGGGGTGTTGCGTTGGGTCGAGACGGGCGTAGCGCCGTTCAAGACGCTGCGCCAGAAGCAGCCCAGCGAAGCGGATGCCATCGCAGTAGGCGAGGGCGAAGTACGAAAGATGTTGCGCCACAAGTACAAAGTGAAAATCACCTGCCCGGGCGATCCACGCCTGGCGGCCGAAGGTCTGCTGTTGCTCGATGAGAGCTGGCCGGACTTCATGCGCGGACGCTGGTCGATCGACAAGGTCACCGCCAGCGGCAGTCGCGAGAACAGCTATCGCTGCCTGATTGATGCGTCGTGCCTGGATCCGAAGGCGGAACAGTAATCCTGAACCGAGTGCTTATTCCTGTGGGAGCGAGCCTGCTCGCGAAAGGGGCGTCAGCTTCAGCATCGATGTGACTGATCGACCGCTTTCGCGAGCAGGCTCGCTCCCACAGGGACTGCGGCGTTCACTGTAATTTCTCTTACTTCGGAACACCCCCATGAAGATCACCCCGATCCTCACGCAATTGCGTGGGCAATGCCCTGGGCTTGCCAATCATATTTCGGTGGGTGTCGATCTGGCGTTGCTGCAAAGCAACACCGATCTGCCAACACCTTCGGCCCACGTGCTGCCAATCGCCGATCTGGCCAGCAACAGCACCACCCAAAACCTCACCACCCAACCAATCCGCGACCGCTTTGAAATCGTCCTGGCCCTTGACGCTACCGACGCGACAAAAGCGCTGGATGGGTTGCACGACCTGCGCGCTGAACTGTGGCGCGCGCTGGTGGGGTTCAAGCCCGATGCCGACTACAGCGCCATCGCCTACGACGGCGGCGAGATGGTCTCGATCAACAGCAGCCGTGCCTTCTATCGGCTGCGTTTTTATGCCGAGTTCCAGCTCGGCCGCAATCTGCCAAGTCAGCCTGCGGAGAGTTGGCACGAGCGCGAACTGGACGCTTTGTCGTCCTTTACCGGGATGACGGTGCGGGTCGATGCGATCGATCCGGCTGACCCCAACCTGCACCGCCCGGGTCCGGATGGCCGGGTGGAAATGACTTTCTCTGGAGACGTAAACCCATGAGCAACCGCATCACCGTAGTGCCGGCCGCTGGCCGTGTCGTACCTGACCCGGAGGCGGGCGACCTGTTGCCGGCTGCAGGCCGTGAAGTGCTGGACAGCGCCTGGTGGCGCCGGCGTCTGGCCGACGGCGATATCACACTCAAAACCGCAAAAGCGGCTAAACCACAGGGAGCCAAATAATGGCGATCGGATTCAGCAACATCCCGGCGGACATTCGTGTGCCGCTGTTCTATGCCGAAATGGACAACTCGGCCGCCAACAGCGCGACCTCGGCCATGCGCCGTTTGATCGTCGCCCAGGTCAACGACAATATTGCCCCGAGTGAAGTCGGCAAACTGGTGCTGGTTTCCAGCGTGGCGCTGGCGAAAAGCATCGGCGGCCAAGGCTCGATGCTCGCCTCGATGTACGAGACCTTCCGCAAGGCCGACCCGATCGGCGAGATCTGGTGCCTGCCGCTGCACAACACTGAAGGCGCAATCGCCAAGGGTGCGCTGACCCTGACCGGCACTGCGACTCAGGCGGGCATGCTCAACCTGTATGTCGGCGGCGTGCGCGTGCAGGCCACCGTGGTCAATGGCGCCACCGCCGCGCAAGCGGCCACCGCACTGGCGCAGAAAATCAACGCCACTGCCGACCTGCCAGTCAGCGCTGCCGCTGCGGAAGGTGTGGTCACCCTGAACGCCAAATGGACCGGCGACAGCGGCAACGACATCAGCCTGCAATTCAATCGCCTGGGCAAGAGCAACGGCGAAGAAACCCCGGCTGGCCTGACCAGCGCAATCACCGCCATCACCGGCGGCGCCGGTGTGCCGGATCAGATCGCCGCCGTCGCGGCTCTAGGCGATGAGCCATTCGAATTCATCGCCTTGCCGTGGTCCGATCTGGCGACCCTCAATACCTGGCAAGCGGTCATGGATGACAGCACCGGTCGCTGGTCGTGGGCCAAGCAACTGTTCGGTCACGTCTACAGCGCCAAGCGCGGCACCGTTGGCACTCTGGTCGCCGCAGGCCAGGCCCGCAACGATCAGCACATGACCATTCAGGCGCTGGAGCCGGGCGTACCGCAACCGTTCTGGGTGCAGGCCGCCGCGCTGGCTGCGCGCACGGCGGTGTTCATCTCCGCCGACGCCAGTCGTCCGACGCAAAGCGGCAGTCTGCCGGGCGTTGACCCGGCGCCGGCAAGCGAGCGCTTCACCCTGACCGAGCGTCAGTCGCTGCTCAACTACGGCATCGCCACCGCCTACTACGAGGGCGGTTACGTGCGCATCCAGCGCTCGATCACCACCTACCAGAAGAACGCCTACGGCCAGGCCGACAACTCCTATCTGGACAGCGAAACCATGCACCAGTCGGCGTTCATCGTGCGTCGTCTGCAAAGCGTGATCACCAGCAAATACGGCCGCCACAAACTGGCCTCCGACGGCACCCGTTTCGGCGCCGGCCAACCGATCGTCACGCCAGCGACCATTCGCGGCGAACTGATCGCGCAGTACGCCAAGCTCGAACTCGAAGGCCATGTGGAGAACGCCGAGCTGTTCGCCGAGCACCTGATCGTCGAGCGCGACGTGCAGGACCCGAGCCGCGTGAACGTGCTGTTCCCGCCGGATTACATCAACGGCCTGCGCGTGTTCGCACTGCTCAACCAGTTCCGTCTGCAGTACGACGACGCGGCCTGATCCGCGCAGTCGGCGTTAAGCATGCAGCCCACCTCGCGTGGGCTTTTTATTTGAAGGGAGAAACACCATGGGTCAACTGATTGCAGGCACCTGCTACGTCAAGGTCGACGGCGCACAACTGACCATCAATGGCGGCTGCGAAGCGCCGCTGATGGCCGTCAAACGTGAAACCGTCGTGCCCGGTTTCTACAAGGAAACCGACATCGCGCCGTCGTTCAAAGTGACCGCGCTGCACACCGCCGACTTCCCGCTGAAGAAGCTGATCGAAGGCACCGATATCACGGTCACCTGCGAGTTCAGCAACGGCAAAGTCTACGTGCTGGCCGGCGCCTATCTGGTCGAGGAGCCAGTCTCCAAGGGCGACGACGCCACCATCGAACTGAAATTCGAAGGCATCAAGGGGACCTGGCAATGAGCGCCGCCGTGAAGCTTCAAGTAGCAATCGAAGCCCACGGCGAGCCTCTGACCGAACTCGTTCTGCGCCGTCCGACGGTGCAGGAAGTGCGAGCGATCAAGGCGCTGCCGTACAAGATCGACAAGAGCGAAGAAGTCAGCCTCGACATGGACGTGGCGGCCAAATACATCGCCGTATGCGCCGGCATCCCGCCGTCGTCGGTCAACCAGCTCGATCTGGCTGACCTCAATGCGCTGAGCTGGGCCGTCGCGAGTTTTTTCATGAGTGCGGCGTCGGCGCCATCACCGACCTGATCGCCGTCGCCTATGACCTGGCCTGGTTCTGGAAGGTTGACCCCGAACAGATGATGGCCAGGCCACTGGATGTGCTCCGCGAATCGCTGGAGCACGCGCAACGGATCAATGCGATGCAGCAGGTGCAGTGATGGCAGACGAAGAGAAGAAAACCCCGAAACCGGTGCTGATCACCGGCATCGATGAACTCTCGCCCAAACTGGGCGCCCTGCGCATGAAGGTTGAGAGTTTTAAAAACAATCTCGAGCAGACCGGCCTCGGCAAACTGGACATCAGTGGTCTGTTCAACGGCGGCAGCGTGATCACGCCGTTTGTAGACGGCATCAAATCGGCCGCAGCGTTCCAGGGAAAATTGAGCGAAGTCAGCGACACGGCGAAAACCGTCGACCTGCCCGCCGCGCCGACGGCAGCAACGCAGAACATGAACGTGTTCAGTGCGTCGATGCAGAAGGTTTCGGCGGCGGTGGACGCTGCGCTGGTGCCGGCGGTGGGGGCGTTGGTGGTCGGACTGGAGCCGATGCTGACGCAGGTCGGCAGCCTGCTCGCCGACAATCCGAAACTGGTCGAGGGCCTGGCGGCGGGGGCGATTGCCTTCTCCGCCATGCAAACCGCGGTCACCGGTATGACCCAGGTGATGGACGTCATGAGCATGGTGCTCAAGACCAACCCGATCATGCTGATCGCCATGGGCATTGCCGTGGCGGCCGGTTTGATCGTGGCCAACTGGACACCGATCAGCGCGTTTTTCACAGGGATGTGGGAAGGCGTGAAAAACATCGGTGCGAGTGCGATGGCGACGTTGCGCTCGGTACTAGACTGGCGACCGCTGGCGGCACTGGCTGCGCTGTGGGAACCGGTCACGGGATTTTTCTCGGCTATCTGGGACAAGGTCACGGTCGTGACGGCGCCAGTGATCGACTTCTTCAAGTCGGTTTTCGCGTGGTCGCCTGCGGGGATGATCATCGAAAACTGGGGGCCGCTGACCGGTTTGTTCTCGGCGATCTGGGAATTGCTCGAGGCCTTGAGTGTGCCGGTGATGGCGTTTCTCAGAAACCTGTTCGATTTCTCGCCGATGCAGATGATTACCGATGCGTGGGGTGGTGTCGTGACGTTCTTCGAACCGATGTTCACCACGCTGCAATCGGCCGTACAAAGCACCCGGGATATCCTGCGCACGCTGTTCGATTTTTTCCCGATGGAAATGCTCACCAGCGCCTGGGGTGGAGTTGTCGGGTTCTTCGAACCGATCTGGATGGCGCTGCAAACGTCTGTGCAGCGAGTCAGGGGCTTTTTCACCAGCCTGTTCGAGTGGTCACCGCTGGAGCAGATTGCCCAGTATTGGCAGCCGATCGGTGAGGTCTTTTCGGCGCTCTGGGGCGTTGTGTTGGCGCTGTCCGCGCCGGTCGTGGACTTTCTGCACAGTCTGTTCGAATGGAAACCGCTGGATCAGATCATCGAGAGTTGGGGGCCGATCACCGAGTGGTTCGGCGAGTTGTGGCAAAAGCTGCAAACCGTTATTGCGCCGATCAAAGAGCTGTTCGACGGCGGCTTTGCCGGACTGATCGCCAAGGTCACCGGCAAGGTTGAAACTTTCACTGAAGCACAACGCCAGACCAATGCCGAAGGCAAAGGCGAACTGGCGCCGGCGTTCTTCGCTGCCAGTCCGGCGCCTGCTGGCAACGGCACACTGCAAAGCGGTTCGTTGCCACAAACCTCCAGCGCGCTGATCCAGCAAAGCGCCGCCAACAACCGCACGCAGCTCGAAGGCGGGCTGACGGTGCGCTTCGAAAATGCGCCGGCCGGCCTGCGCACCGAACAACCGCAAACCAATCAACCTGGCCTGGCCGTGTCTTCACGCATCGGCTATCGCTCACTGTCGATGGGAGATTCCCAATGAACTGGCGTGATCGTTTATTGCCGGCATCCTTTCGCGGTGTCGGTTTCTGGATCGACCAGGCGAAAACCCCGGTCGGGCGCAAAGGGCAGTTGCATGAATACCCGCAACGCGACCTGCCGTTTTTCGAGGACCTCGGCCAGCAGGCCAAGACCCACGATCTGACCGCGTTCATCATCGGCCCCGATTGCCTCGAGCAGCGCGACAAGTTGCTCAAGGCGCTGGAGCAGGGCCGTGGCGAACTGGTGCATCCGTGGCTCGGACGCCTGCAAGTCAAGGTCGGCGAATGCGACATGACCCACACCCGCCAGGACGGTGGGTTGGTGACGTTCGCCTTGAAGTTCTATCCCGACCAACCCCTGCCGTTTCCGACAGCCACGGTCAGCACGCAGAAAGTGCTGCTGGCCAAAGCCGACGGTCTGCTGGGTTCAGCGGTGGCGCGTTTCGAACAGGCGATGACTTTGATCAAGGCTGCGCGGATCGGCATCACCAACCTGCGCAACAGCCTCACCGGGGTTTACGAGGTGATCAAGGAGCAACTGAAACCTTTGATCGAGCAGTACCGCCAGATCACTGAGCTGGTCAAGGCCGTGAAGGAGCTGCCCAAGGAAGTGGCGGCGGAATTCAAGGGTTTGCTCGGCGATATCAAGGAGCTGAAAGCGTTCGCCAAGGAAGGCTACCGTGGCGTGATAGCCGACGTGTCGCAGCAGCTCGAAGCGATTCGCAAGGCTGATGCGCCGAAGATCACCACGGGCAAGGACACCAATGCCGCCGCGCAGGCGATGGCCGATCTGGTGCAGGACACGATGCTGGTCAAAGTGGCGCAGTGGGTGGCGTCGATGCCGGTGGCGACCACGCCGGTGAAGCTGGCGTCGACACCGTCGGTGGCTCAACAGTCGACGTCGCCGGTCAGCCGTCAGGAAGTCCCTGTCAGCGATGACATGCAAGCCTTGCGCGCTGCGGTAACTGCCGCCATTGATCCAATGCTGGCGAAAGCCGGACCTGCGCACTTCCAGGCCATCAACGATGTAAAGGAAGCGCTCGTGGCTCATCTCAAAGCGGTGGCGTCCTCCGGCGTGCGTCAAGTCAGCAAATCGTTTCAGGAAAGCTTTCCGGCAGTGGTCGTGGCCTACAAACAGTTTGGCGACGCCACGCGGGTCGAAGAAGTGACTCAGCGTAACGCGATTACCCATCCCGGTTTCTCGCCCAACGATGTGAAAGTCTCGCGGGAGTGATGCCATGAACGAGATGGACAATCACGTCACGCTGACGGTCAACAATATGGAATACGGCGGCTGGAAAAGCGTCGAAATCACTGCTGATCTGGAGCGTCAGTTCCGCACTTTCAAACTCGACATCACCTGGCAATGGCCAGGGCAGGCCGTAGACCAAAGGATCAAACCCGGCGACCCCTGCGAGGTAAAAATCGGCAAGGACCTGGTGCTCACCGGTTACGTGTTCAAAGCACCGATCCGCTATGACGGGCGGCAGATCAGCCTGACCATCGAAGGCAGTTCCAAGACCCAGGATCTGGTCGATTGCGCCGCTCGCAACCTGCCCAGCCAATGGCAGCAACAACCCTTGCTGACTATCGTCCGCGATCTGGCGAGCGAATATGGGCTGTCAGTGGTCAACGAGATCAGCGAAACCACACGCCTGACCAAACACACCATCGTGCCGGGTGAAACGGCATTCCAGTCGATCGACCGATTGCTCTCGCTGCTGCGGGTGTTTTCCACCGACAACGAGCTGGGCCAGTTGGTGCTGGCCAAACCCGGCAGCGGCGGCCGCGCCAGCGATGCGCTGGAGCTGGGCAAGAACATCCTGTCGGCCAGTGCGCCAATGGATTTCAGCCAGGTGTTCTCCGAGTACCGGGTGATCGGCCAGCAAAAAGGCTCGGATGCGAAGAGCGGCGCGGCGGTCAGCGAAGTCGAGTCGACCGCGGCTGACCTGAGTTTCAAACGTCGACGCACCACGGTGATCAATGAAGGCACGCAACTGACCTTTGAGTTGGCGCAGCAGCGTGCTCTATGGGAAAGCGCGACCCGCATGGGCCGCGCACAGACCACCACCTATCAGGTGCAGGGCTGGCGGCAGAGCAATGGCGATTTGTGGCGCCATAACACGCTGGTCAAGGTCAAGGATCCGGTGCTCGATTTCGATGGCGACATGCTGATCTCCAAGGTCACTTATTCGCTGTCGGCGCAGGGTTCGGTGACCACGTTGCAAGTTGCCCCGCCGCATACCTTTGATCCGGATCCGACTCCCCCGAAGCAAACCCAGGCCTGACGCAGGATCCTGCTGGCGACAATGGCCCCTGTGGGAGCGGGCTTGCCCGCGATAGCGGTCGTGACAACAAATACATTTTTTCCCTGACACACCGCCATCGCGGGCAAGCCCGCTCCCACAGGGTTTGTGTCGACAAAGTCTAAGGAAACCCATGAGCCTACTGATACGCCTGCTGGCGCGCGGCACTGTCGTGCTCGCCAATTCGGCAACCAAGCTGCAATCGCTGCAAATGCGCCTCACCGCCGGTGAAATCAACGACGACCTCGAACACTTCGAACCCTATGGTTTCACCAGCCATCCGCTCGCCGGTGCTGAAGGGGTCGTCACCTTCATCGGCGGCGACCGTTCCCATGCCATCGCCCTGGTCATCGCCGACCGCCGCTATCGCCTGCAAGCACTCGCTGCCGGTGAAGTGGCGATCTACACCGACGAGGGCGACAGGATTCACTTCAAGCGCGGGCGGATCATCGACATCGAAACCGCCACGCTGAACATCCGCGCCAGCAGCGCGGTGAACTTCGACACACCGGTGATCAACCAGACCGGCAAGATCGTCTCCACCGGTGATCAACTGGCCGGCGGCATCAGCCAGATCAAACACGTGCATGTTGGCGTCCAGGCCGGTAACGGTCAGACCGGCGCGCCGGCAGGAGGTCAGTGATGTTCATCAGCCAGAACCTCCATGCCGCACTGACCCGCGCGGTGCTGATCAGCCTGTTCACCTGGCGTCGCGCCGCCGATGACGACGCCCTCGATGACGAGGAGCGCTTCGGCTGGTGGGGCGACAGTTTTCCCACGGTTGCCGACGATCGCATCGGCTCGCGGCTGTGGCTGCTGCGCCGGGTCAAGCTGACCCGACAAACGCAGATGGACGCCGAGTTCTATGCCCGCGAAGCCCTGCAATGGCTGCTCGACGACGGCCACTGCAGCGCCATCGACATCCTCAGCGAACGCCTCGACGCCCAGCGCCTGAACCTGCGCACGGTCCTGACCCTGGCCGACGGTGAACGTCTGGACATCAACCCCGATAACAGTTGGCAGGTGATCTATGCCGTTTGAAACCCCTTCGCTGCCGGTGCTGATCAAGCGCACCCAAAGCGACCTGGCCGGCGATTCGCTGCGCCAGTCCGATGCGCAAGTGCTCGCCCGCACCCTCGGCGGCGCCGCTTATGGTCTGTACGGTTATCTCGACTGGATTGCCGAGCAGATCCTGCCCGACAAAGCCGATGAGTCAACCCTGGAACGCATCGCCGCGCTGCGCCTGAATCAGCCGCGCAAAGCTGCGCAAGTGGCCACCGGCAGCGTCAGTTTTACCGCCGCTCCCGGCGCGGTGCTCGACGTTGACACGCTGCTGCAAGCGAACGATGGCCGCACCTACAAAGTCACCGCCGCGCGCACCACGGTCAATGGCAGCAACAACACCACAATTGCCGCGTTGGAGGCCGGCAGCCTCGGCAACGCTGACGCCGGTCTGACGCTGACCCCGGTGCAGCCGATTGCCGGGATTGTCGGCAACAGCTTCGTGGTGCTGGCGCCGGGCCTCAGCGGCGGTGTGGCGCGGGAAAGCCTCGAATCGCTGCGCTCGCGGGTCATCCGTTCCTACCGCGTGATTCCCCACGGTGGCGCGGCCAGCGACTACGAAACCTGGGCACTGGAAGTGCCGGGTGTGACGCGGGCGTGGTGCCGTGGTGGCTTGCTCGGCCCAGGCACCGTAACCGTGTTCATCATGCGCGACGACGAGCCGCAACCGGTGCCGAACGATGAGCAGTTGGCGGAGGTTCAGGAGTACATCGAACCGCTGCGTCCGGTGACCGCGGAAGTGCACGTGCAGCGACCGGTTCAGGTGCCGGTGGTGTATCGCTTCAAGAGCGTCAATCCGGACACCACTGCGGTGCGCGCCGCCGTCGAAGCGCAGTTGCGCGATCTGCACAACCGCGAGGCTGACCTCGGCGTGCCGCTGCTGATCAGCCATATCCGCGAAGCCATCAGCAGCGCCGGCGGCGAATACGATCACACGCTCACTGCTCCAGCCGCTGACGTGCCGGCCGGGCAGAGCGAACTGCTGACCTTCGGAGGCTGCGTATGGGGGGCATAAGAACCGCCGCGCAATACCAGGCGCAGTTGCGCGCCTTGCTGCCCAGTGGCCCGGCATGGGATCCGGAACGGGTGCCGGAACTCGAAGAAGTGTTGCAAGGCGTCGCCGTCGAACTGGCCCGTCTGGATGCGCGCGCCGCCGACCTGCTCAACGAAATGGACCCGGCCGGCGTCAGCGAACTGGTGCCGGACTGGGAGCGGGTGATGAACCTGCCCGACCCGTGCCTGGGCACCACGCCCCTGTTCGACGACCGCCGCCTCGCCGTACGCCGCCGCCTGCTCGCGGTCGGCAGCCAGGCTGTCGGCTATTACCTCGACATCGCCAAAAGCCAGGGTTACCCCAACGCCAGCATCACCGAACACGAAGCCCCACGCATGGGCCGCGCCCGGTTTGGTTCGGCGCACTGGGGCACCTGGGAAGCGCAATTCATGTGGACGCTCAACACCGGCGGCCGCCTGCTGCTCGGCCGGCGTTACGGCGCGAGCTACTGGGGCGAGCGCTTCGGCGTCAACCCCGGCTCGGCGCTGGAATGCCTGATCCACCGCAGCGCGCCGGCGCATACCAAGGTGCACATCAATTATGACTAGGAAGGAATGAGGGATGGATTATCCGAAGAGTGTGCCGAGCGTAGGCCTGGTCGATGGACGGTTTGTTGATGAAAACCCGGTTGCGGGGACGCCGGGCTCGTTGATTCCGGCCGTGTGGGGTAACAGCGTGACTCAGGAAATCCTGAGTGTGATTACCGGCGGGGGGCTGGAGGCTTCCGAAGCGGACAACGGTCAGTTGTTCAAGGCGATTCAGGCGATTGTCGGCGGCGCCAGTCCGATGCGTTCGGTGATTACCCGGCTGGCGGCCACGAAAACGCTCAGCGAACAAGAACTCGGGCTCGTGCTGATCGACGGCAGTCCCGGTTCCGTCACGTTGACGCTGCCGCCCGCCAATGCCGCGCTAGGTGTGCGCGATGTGATCGTTCGCCGGGTGGACAATAGTGGCAGTCGCATGGTGATCCAGGCGGCCGGTACTGACCGGATCCGTTTTCATACCCACCTCTCGCCGAATGGTTATGCGTTTTTCGTATTGATGGGGAGTGGCGATTGGTGGCATTTGCGCAGTGATGGGGCAGGGAATTGGTGGCCAGTGGGGCGTTACGACAACACCCCTGTTGGCAGGCCATTTTTCGACACGACCATCGCGCTTAGTCCGGGCGGATACGGTGCGTTGAATGGCGCCGTCATGAAGCGCGCTGAATGGCCGTGGCTGTGGGACCACGCTCAGCAATCAGGAATGCTTGGATCGGAAGCTTTGCGCGCGGGCACTGAAGGGAAATGGACCACGGGTGACGGTGCCACTACATTTCGCGGCCCTGAGGGCCGGGGCGAATTCCTGCGGGTGCTGGACGAAGGGCGTGGTGTTGACTCGGGGCGTGTGATGGGGACTTTTCAGCCCGGCTCGACTCACTCCTTTGCCTTGGGCGCGAACGGCGGCGGGGCAGTGGGCTCGCGCTGGTCGGACAGCCTGATCGGCTTCGGCGCCGACACCCGTGAAGAAGCTCAACACGTTTCCGGGCTCGTCAATGGCGGCCCCACCTTCCCGGCCGGAACCAACTATCAAATGGATCCCGGCGCCACGCTGCTTTACACGTTCAAATCCCGCCCCCGCAACATCGCCTATCCCGGCCGCATCAAACTCATCTGAGGCGCATATGTTCAATTATCTATTTGATGGCTCGGGTGCCCTGTCCGGGCCGGTCGAGTTTCCCCTCACGCCTGGAATAGGCATTCAGCTTCCCGCCAACGCGGTCGAGCTGACGTACGAATTGCCGGAACCGGAAGCCGGTCGCAGCTGGGCGTTGATCAATGGCATCCCGCGCGAAGTGGTTGACCGCCGTGGTTTGGTCTACCGCAAGGATGGTGGTGCTCAGCAGGTCTGGACCGAGCTGGGCGAGCTACCTGACGCTCTGACGGCAGAGCCGTGGCCCGGAGATTTTCATGTTTGGCGCGACAACGCCTGGCAGCCTGATGAGCAGATCCGCCTGGCGGATGCAAGGGAGCGGATCCTGGCAACACGCGACGGGTTGCTGCGCGACGCTGTTCTGCGCATCGCGCCCCTGCAATACGCCGAAGACATCGGCGACGCCAGCCACGACGAACAATTGCTGCTGATCGAGTGGAAACTCTACAGCGTCGAGCTGAACCGCATCGAAAAGCAGAGCGGTTTTCCCCACGTGGTCACCTGGCCGGTGGTGCCTGGTGCCACGGTAGCCGTGATTGCATAACCAGGAGCCGGACAAATGGATTATCCGAAAAGTATCCCCGGGGTGGGACTGGTCAACGGTGGCTTTGTTGATGAAAACCCCGTCGCTGGAACGCCGGGTTCGTTGATTCCCGCTGCGTGGGGCAACAGCGTTACACAAGAGATTCTCAACGTGATCAAGGCGGCCGGGTTGACACCCGATGAGGCCAAAACGGATCAACTCGCCAGTGCGATCGGTGCACTGGTCGATTTCACCAAACTGAAAAATACCCCGACCACATTGGCCGGTTACGGCATCACCGATGCGGTGGGGCGGCTGCTGGCGGTCAGGCAGTTCGAGAAGGTCGGGATTACGCTTTACAAGCCAAACCCCAAAGCCAAGAGGATCCATGTGCGGCTGGTCGGCGCGGGGGGGAGCGGTGGTGGGTGTTCGCCCGTTGCCGCCGGTTATCAGGGTATTGGTGGCGGCGGAGGCTCTGGGGCCTTTGCTCAAAGCCTGTATGACGTGACCCCGGAAATACTTGCAGGCGTGCCCGTTACGCTGGGTGGCGGTGGCGCTGCGAGTAATGTGATGGGGCTGGCCGGCGGAGGTGCTTCGTTCGGCACCTACATGAGCGCTGCGGGCGGTGGAGGCGGGCAGGTCCTTACCGTCGCCGTAACAGCCACAACAGTTGGTTTCGTTCAGGGCGGTGCAGGAGGGCAAGCCGTCACAGGCGGCAATCTTGCCAATGCTAGGGGCGCACCAGGCGAATACGCAATGTACAACGCCAATTGGGGCGTCCTCTCGGGTGCGGGCGGTGCCAGCCCGTATGACGGCGGTGGTACCCGAGTGGGGGTCAACGGGATTGGCATCACCGGCGGACGCGGTTCCGGCGGCAGCGGCTCCTGTTCGACCAACGCTTCGGCTGCCGTACTCAGTGGCGCCGGCGGCAACGCCTTCTGTGAAATCTGGGAGTACGAATAATGGCCATTTATGCACGGGTCGAGAACGGCGTGGTCGTCGAACGGATCGACGCCGGTGAGTACGCCATCTGCGAGCTGTTTGCTCCATCCTTCGTCGAGACAATGGTTCGCGTGCCGGAGGGTCAAGAGGTCGAGATCGGTGCGCCGATCAGCGGCCTTCCGACAGTCGCCGAAGAGCTGCCTGCACAGCAGAGCCGTGTGGTAGCTCAGGCTCCCATTGTTGCGGAAGAGGAACCTGCGGCCGCACTTGTCTGGCGCCAAGCCTCTCTGGCCACGACCGAATGGTTAGTCACGCGGCATCGCGATGAACAGGATCTGGGACGCGGCACATCGCTCAAGCCCACGCAGTATCTGGAACTGCTTGAGTACCGACAGGCATTGCGCGACTGGCCTGACTCAGCGCTTTTCCCGGCGTTGAATGCCCGCCCTCTGGCACCCGCATGGCTCGCTATCAAAACAGGAGAACAGTAATGGATTACCCAAAAAGCGTCCCCAGCGCAGGGTTGGTGGATGGTAGCTTTGTTGATGAAGACCCGCTGAACGGCAGACCGGGATCGCTGATTCCGGCGAGTTGGGGCAATGGTGTCACCCAGGAAATCCTGAATGTCGTTCAAGCCGGCGGGCTGACGCCGAGTGAAGCGTCCAACACGCAAATGCTGGGCGCACTGCGCAGCGCCCAGCTTTTTAGGACCGCCGCACCTTTCGATATCAGCCGTTCGGCGGCGACTTGCGAGTATGTTCAGCGGGCTCTTGGCAACTACGCGGGGGCGCGTGACATCCTTGCCACTACGCAACTAACTCTCGCTGACCTGGGCTGGTCGTTAGGTCTGGGTGGTAACTCGCCTTACACCGTGACCCTGCCGGACATCGACAAGGTTCCAATGGGCGCCGCCATTGCATTTCACTGCCGCAGCAATGCACCGGTCACGATTGCTCACCCGGGCGCCGCCAAGATAAGCCCGCAGGGCGTCTTGTTGAATTCGATAGTGATCAACAGTGGCGAGAGCGCCACCATCGTCAGGGAAAGTGGAGCCTGGGCGGTACACGGGACGGCGAGTCTGAAATATGCCTCGCTTTTTTCCGGATTGACGAGTGCCCAGGGATATCAAAAACACGCCAGCGGCAATATCGATCAATGGGGCTCAGGTCTGTCGAATGCTGCGGGACTGGTCTACGTGACATTTCCAATCTCGTTTCCGAGGGCCTATTTCTCGCTCGTGGCCACACATGCGGGAGGCGATACCGCAATGATCGTGCTGAATGCCGCCAACCAGCAGGGCTGCACCTTGAAAATTCGCGATGCGAATGCGCAGTTGGCTGCCAATTGCACCGTCAACTATTTTGTAAAGGGCTATTGAATGAACACCTTCAACGTTTTATTCAGCGCCACCACCCGAGGTGTTTACGTACCCGGCATCAACTCGACGGACATCCCCGACGACGTCATCGAAATTCCTCACGGCTACTGGATCTCGCTGCTGCAGCAACTGGCGGTCAGCGCGAAAATGATCGGGGTGCGTGCGGACAACGGCTACCCGATTCTGGTTGATCCACCGCCAGCCTCGGCAAAAGAAGTCGAGGACATGGAGCGTCTATGGCGTGATGCGCAATTGGCAGCCACCGATGGCATGGTTGCACGCGATCGCGATGAACTGGAGGATGGCGGTGGCACGACGCTGACTACTGAACAATATGCTGAACTGCAAGGCTATCGACGTGAATTACGCGATTGGCCGCAAGGGTCCTCTTTTCCCTTCAGCGAGCATCGCCCGGTGGCGCCGCGTTGGTTGGTAGCGGCGCTCTGACCCAGCGTCACTTCACGAATACTTTCGCGGAAAACTCCGGAAAACAATGGCTGGCAAGCATCAGCCGCCAACCATGATTCAATCGGGACAACATCCAGGGAGGATCAAGCATCATGCAATTAACTGAAAAACACCTTGTCGACATCATGCCCACCGCCCGCTCCCAAGCGGGCGTTTTCGTTTCGGCCCTCAACACCGCGATGGCCAGACATCGCATCGATACGCCGAAACGTATAGCGGCGTTCCTCGCACAGGTCGGCCACGAGTCGGGACAGTTGCGCTACGTGCGCGAACTGGGCAACAACCAGTACCTGAGCAAATACGACACCGGCACGCTGGCGCTGCGTCTGGGCAATACTCCGGAAGCCGACGGCGACGGGCAAAAGTATCGCGGGCGTGGACTGATTCAGATCACCGGCCGGGCAAATTATCGTCAGTGCAGTCTCGGCTTGTTTGGTGATGAGCGTCTGTTGTCGTTGCCCGAACTGCTCGAACAACCGCAGTGGGCGGCCGAATCGGCGGCGTGGTTCTGGGCGCAGAAGGGCTTGAACGAACTGGCCGACGCGGACCAGTTCAACACCATCACCCGGCGGATCAACGGCGGGTTGAACGGCTTGCAGGATCGACTCGAGATCTGGGCACGGGCGAGGGCGGTGCTATGTCCGGCTCCTGGCGGGTGATTGGCCTGTTGTTGCTGGTGGCGGGGGCTTTCGCCGCGGCGTGGCAGTTTCAGGACTGGCGTTACGGGCGGCAATTGGCCGAGCAGGCTCGGTTAAACGCCGAATCCCTCAATCAACTGACGCAGACCGCCGCGACCGCACAACAGGCCGAGCAGGACAAACGCCTGGCGCTGGAGCAGCTGCTCGCGGCCAGTGAACAAACCCATTATCGAGCGCTGAGCGATGCCCAACGTGATCAGGATCGCCTGCGCGATCGCCTTGCTACTGCCGATGTGCGGCTGTCAGTCCTTCTCGACGCCGACGACGTTGCCCACGGCTGTGCGCTGCCAGCCACCGCCGGCACCGGCGGCGTGGATTCTGCAACCGTACGCGCCCGACTTGACCCGGCGCATGCTCAACGAATTATCGCCATCACCGACACCGGCGACCGTGGATTGATTGCGTTGCAGGCCTGTCAGGCCTATGTCAGAGCGTTGGCGCCCGAACATCTTGAATGATCTTGTGTATTGAAAGCATGGTCGGCTCGTGTACGGTGAAGGCATTCCACACGATCTGGAGCTCGCCGTGAAAGAGACCACCCAACTGGCCGCAGAACTGGGCCGACGTCTGCAAGTGCTCAATGCCCATGTCACCACCGCCGAGTCTTGCACCGGCGGCGGGATCTCCGAAGCGATCACGCGGATTCCAGGCAGTTCGGCCTGGTTTGAAGCGGGGTACGTGACGTATTCCAATCGGCAGAAAACCCGGCAGCTGGATGTGCCGGGCGATTTGTTCGAGACGGTAGGGGCGGTCAGTCGCGAAGTGGTCGAGGCCATGGTGCGCGGTGCGCAGCAGCACAGCCTGGCGCATTTTGCCGTGGCGGTCAGCGGTGTCGCCGGCCCCGACGGTGGCACACCGAACAAGCCAGTGGGCACGGTATGGCTGGCCTGGGGTGTTGGCGACGAGGTTTACAGTGAGGTTCAGCACTTCCCCGGCAACCGTGATGAAGTCCGCCGACAAACGGTGAAGGCCGCGCTAGAGGGGCTTGTGCGACTAGCGGCACGAGAAATCGAAAATCAGGGGTAGGCGATCTTCGAACGCTGTGGAATAATACTGGCTACTTATACAGGTGTTGGCCGTCAGGCCTTATTGATTACGTGAGGACTTTAATGGACGACAACAAGAAGAAAGCCTTGGCTGCGGCCCTGGGTCAGATCGAACGTCAATTCGGCAAGGGTGCCGTAATGCGTATGGGCGATCAGGACCGTCAGGCGATCCCGGCCATTTCTACTGGCTCTCTGGGTCTGGACATCGCACTCGGCATCGGCGGTCTGCCAAAAGGCCGTATTGTTGAAATCTACGGTCCTGAATCCTCCGGTAAAACCACGTTGACCTTGTCCGTGATCGCCCAGGCGCAAAAAGCCGGCGCGACCTGCGCATTCGTCGACGCCGAACACGCGCTCGATCCAGAGTACGCCGGCAAGCTGGGCGTCAACGTCGATGATCTGCTGGTTTCCCAGCCGGACACCGGCGAACAGGCCCTGGAAATCACCGACATGCTGGTTCGCTCCAACGCCGTTGACGTGATCATCGTCGACTCCGTGGCGGCACTGGTACCGAAAGCTGAAATCGAAGGTGAAATGGGCGACATGCACGTCGGCCTGCAAGCGCGTCTTATGTCTCAGGCGCTGCGTAAAATCACCGGTAACATCAAGAACGCCAACTGCCTGGTCATCTTCATCAACCAGATCCGTATGAAGATCGGTGTGATGTTCGGCAGCCCGGAAACCACCACTGGTGGTAACGCGCTGAAGTTCTACGCCTCGGTTCGTCTCGACATCCGCCGTACCGGCGCGGTGAAGGAAGGCGACGAAGTGGTCGGCAGCGAAACCCGCGTCAAGGTTGTGAAGAACAAGGTGGCTTCGCCGTTCCGTCAGGCCGAGTTCCAGATTCTTTACGGCAAAGGCATCTACCTCAACGGCGAGATGATCGACCTGGGTGTGCTGCACGGTTTTGTCGAGAAGTCCGGCGCCTGGTACGCCTACGAAGGCACCAAGATCGGTCAGGGCAAGGCCAACTCGGCCAAGTTCCTGGCGGACAACCCGGAAATTGCCGCGAAGCTCGAGAAGCAGCTGCGTGACAAGCTGCTGTCGCCAGCGGTGATCGCGGACTCCAAGGCCTCGGCGGTCAAAGAGACCGAAGACGACCTGGCCGACGCTGACCTCTGATACCAGCGATGACCACCGCCGTACTGGATACCCTCGTCGCGGTGCGGCGAACCGCCATGGACCTGCTCGCACGTCGCGAGCATGGTCGAGTCGAGTTGACGCGTAAGCTGCGTCAGCGCGGCGCCGAGGCGGAGCTGATCGAAACAGCCCTCGACCGTTTGACGGAAGAGGGGCTGCTTTCCGAAACCCGTTACCTTGAAAGTTTTGTCTCCTACCGTGCCCGTTCCGGCTATGGCCCCCTGCGAATTCGCGAGGAGCTCAGCCAGCGGGGTTTGCAACGTACCGATATCGAAATCGCCCTGCGCGAAAGCGGTATCAACTGGCAGGCGCAGCTTCAGGATACTTGGCAACGCAAGTTCTCCGGACATTTACCGATTGATGCGAAAGAACGGGCCAGGCAAGGCCGGTTTCTGGCGTATCGGGGGTTCTCGATGGAGATGATCAACCGCTTGTTCAGCGGTCGAGGGATGGACGATTAGACCGATTCAACAAAAAAGGCCCGCTATTTTTTAGAAAATAGCGGGCCTTTTTTTTGCCTTCAAATTACGTTGAAAGGCTCGCGTGAGCGTTGTGCAGTGGGCGGTTTTGAATCGGCCCAGTTTTCCGGCAGGTTGATGAAGTCCACCAACTCCCTCAGACGACCATGGGTACGGCCATTGAAGGCAAACGCCAGCCGTGCCAGATGGCTGAACTGTGCATCGTCGTGTTCTTCACCGCTGTAGGCGTGTTGATGAAACTCGTCGCTCAGGCACAGATCAGCGAATTCCTCCTGCATCTGAGCCAGCGCCTGGTCGCTGAGCTTGTGGTTCATGCGAATCACAAACTGCCGCTTGAGCCAGCGACTGGAGTGGAAGTTGCTATAGAACTGATTGATCTCGTTCACCGCGTCTTCAACGCTGTAAACCAGTCGCATCAACTTCATATCGGTCGGCAGGATATAGCGGTTTTCTTCCAGCTGATTGCGGATGAAGTCCAGCGCTCCCTGCCAGAAGTTACCGCCCGGAACATCCAGCAACACCACCGGCACCAATGGGCTTTTGCCGGTCTGAATCAGCGTCAGCACTTCCAGCGCTTCATCAAGGGTGCCGAAACCGCCCGGGCACAGTACCAGCGCGTCTGCCTCTTTGACGAAGAACAGTTTTCGGGTGAAGAAAAAGTGGAAGGGCAACAGATTGTCGGTGCCGTTGACGGTGGGGTTGGCATGTTGTTCGAAGGGCAGGGTGATGTTGAAACCCAAGCTGTGATCTCGACCGGCTCCTTCGTGGGCGGCGGCCATGATGCCGCCGCCGGCGCCGGTGATGACCATCATGTCCGCACGCGTCAGCGCTGCGCCGAGTTCGCGGGCCATCGCGTATAGCGGATGTTCCACTGGCGTACGTGCCGAGCCGAACACGGTGACCTTGCGCCGGCCCTTGAACTGTTCGAGCACACGGAACGCCTGCTCCAGTTCACGCAGGGCTTGCAGGGTGATCTTGGCGTTCCAGCGGTTGTGGTCTTCCTGAGCCATCCGCAGCACGGTCAGGATCATGTCGCGGTAGATGGGGATGTTCGGGCTGTCGGTGGAAACACGGTTGAGTTGGGCTTCGACCTGGCTGATGAGGTCGCCGCTTTCCTGAAAATGACGGCTCAAGAGGTCATTCGGTTGATAAGGCATTCAACGTCTCCTTCTGTACAGAGCGGTTAGCCCTGACAACCAGCGTCCGGGTCGCACTGCAAAAACACACAGGGCCGGCAGTTCCATTTCTGCCGTTAACGAATGATCGGGAATCCTCTCAATCTAGACCCTCGCACGCATTCGCGCTGACTTGAACAGTGCGCTGTAACGTTTTGCCTGGCAACCGCTTACTGATTTGCGCCAAAGCCCCGCCGCTCGTCTGAACGTATCGCAAAGGGCCATCACTCTGATTTACTCAAATACAGACGTCGCAAGACAACCTTGCGTTTGCGCAAGGCAAAGCAATTTATGGATTCGTGGGTGGCAAGGAGGCGGGATGCATGGTCAGAGTGGTTCTGGAGATCGATACTCAGCTGTATCGAATGTTGCAGGAGTCGGCCGAGACGCATCAATTGAGTCTCGAAGAAGAGTGCTGCCGACGATTGGCCGGCGGCGAACGTCGCTCGCGCTATCTGCAGGCGCTAGTGGCGGAACTGCGCGCCGAGGATGAACAGCGGCGCGCCAAGGCTTCGCGCTGATTACTTCTTCTTCGCTGGCGCGGCTTTCGGGCAATCGGATTCCTGATAGCTGGCCGAACCGATCGCTTTGTTGGTTTTCACTTCGGTGAAGTCGTAACGCATGATCGCGCCCTTGGCCATCAGCTTGCGATACGACGGGTTGTTGCAGACCGACGCGCCCAACTGGAAATACACAGCCTTGGGATCGGCGCGCATCTTGTCGGCGTGGCTCTTTTGCACGCTCAGATGGTTGATCAGCTGTGTGCCTTCGACGGTGTAGCCTTGATCAAGAATGTCTTCATTGATCGCCCGTGGCGTGCCGACGCTGCTTTGGGCGGCGACGTTGCGCAGCTCTCGGTTCAGATTCTGCTCACTCAGGGACGCAGCCTGAGCGGTAAAGGACGACGCCAGCAGAATGGCAGCGGTGGGAACGATAAGGCGCAGCATGAAACTCTCCTGATTCGGTGACTGGTGCTTCGACCCGTCACGGGGCGGTGCGTTCAGTGGCGGCGAATTATAGGGGAGCCGGTCTGGACGGTACAGGCTTGTGGCCGTCGCTCTGGTAAACTGCCGGCCTTTATAGCCCTGCCGAGTGTCGTTCGTGTCGAGTTTTCCTGTCTGCTGGTGTTGCCTGCGATGATCCATGCCCCCAACGCCGTGGCCCGCCTGCGCGATCAGCGCGAGGACGAAGGTATCAAGCCGATTCAGGCGCGCGGCTTTCGCTCCGAGCGTTGCCGCGATTGCCGGGTCATTATCAGTCATTGCCTGTGCGCGTGGCGGCCAAGCGTCGACACCCGTTCCGGCGTGTGCCTGATCATGACTGGCAAGGAAGTGTTCAAGCCAAGCAACACCGGTTGGCTGATTGCCGACGTGGTGCGCGACAACCACGCGTTCATCTGGTCACGCACCGAGCCCGACCCACAGATGCTTGCACTGCTCAACGATCCGCAGTGGCAGCCGTATCTGGTGTTTCCGGGTGAGTATGTCGAACCGTCGCGGGTGACCAACACGGTGACAGTCGATAGCAGCAAGCGCCCGCTGTTCATACTGCTGGATGCAACCTGGACCGAGGCGCGCAAGATCTTTCGCAAGAGTCCGTATTTCGACCGCTTGCCGATCCTCAGCCTGCTGCCCGACAAACTCTCGCGCTATCGCCTGCGCCGTTCGACCCGCAGCGAGCATCTGTGCACCGCCGAAGTCGCGGCGTTGTGCCTGGAATTGGCCGGTGACAGCGATGCCGCTTCGGCGCTGGATGCTTATTTCGATGTGTTCAGCCAGCATTACCTCGGTGCCAAGCAGCAACTGGACATGAATGAATCAACGCCCGCTCACGCCGAGCTGCTGCCCTATATACGAAAGCCGCAGCCGGAGTTGGCCCGATAGTGGCCCATACTGTCGACAGCGCTGGCCATCTTGCTTGACCACCCCGGCTGCGCTGGGCATGCTTGGCGCCGATTAGGGTGCGGCCAAGGTTTGAGACGCCGTGTTTGCTGTTGATTGGCGTCGAACGTGCCCCTGTGGATATCGCTTCCAAGCGCTGTCTCGAGTTGCTTTGGCCAGACCGGAATCTACCGCGTCTGCCATCAAAAACAGGATCATTTGAAAAATGGCCACATACGACATCCTGATTGCCGATGATCACCCCCTGTTTCGCAGCGCCTTGCACCAAGCGGTGACGCTGGGCCTTGGCTCGGACGTGCGACTGGTGGAAGTGGCGAGCATCGCCGAACTGGAAGCGCGCCTGACCGAAAAGGCTGACTGGGATCTGGTCCTGCTGGATCTGAACATGCCCGGCGCCTATGGTTTTTCCGGGCTGGTGCTGCTGCGCGGGCAGTATCCGCAGATTCCGGTGGTTATGGTCTCGGCCCAGGAAGAAGCTTCGGTGATGGTCAAGTCCCGCGAGTTCGGCGCCAGTGGCTTCATTCCCAAATCCAGCGATCTGAGCGTGATTCAGCAAGCGGTGCGCAAGGTGCTCGATGGCGACGTGTTCTGGCCGCCGCAAGCGTTCGAAGCGGTGAGCGTGTCGGATGAGGCGAAAGCTGCCAGCGATGGCCTCGCGAGCCTGACGCCGCAACAGTTCCGGGTGCTGACCATGGTCTGCGAAGGTTTGCTGAACAAGCAGATCGCTTATGAGCTGAGCGTGTCGGAAGCGACCATCAAGGCCCACGTCACCGCGATCTTTCGCAAATTGAACGTGCGCACTCGCACGCAAGCGGCTTTACTGCTGCAACAACTTGAGTCAATTCCCAGCCAGTGATGGCTGGCGGTTTCACGCTTTTTTGACTTTCGTTGATCTAGCTTCCCCACTCCTTTTTGGCTGGTTTTTCCTTATGTCACCTTTCAAGGGCCAGACCGGCCTGAAACGCATCCTCAACGCGTCCGGCTATTCGCTCGACGGCCTGCGCGCCGCCTTCACCGGCGAAGCGGCGTTCCGTCAATTGGTGCTGCTCAACGTGGTGCTGATTCCGCTGACATTCTTCCTCAATGTCAGCCGGGTCGAGCAGGCGGTGTTGATCGCGGTTTGCTTGCTGGCGCTGATTGTCGAGCTGCTCAACTCAGCGGTGGAAGCGGCCATTGATCGCATCTCGCTGGAATTGCATCCGCTGTCGAAGAACGCCAAGGACATGGGCAGCGCCGCGCAGTTCGTGGCGCTGAGCATGATCGGACTGGTGTGGGCGGTGATTCTGCTTTAAGCGATGGTCGGCAAGACGATCTCGTCGCTGCGCTGCACCCCGGCGGTGAAAGCGCGACACAGCTCGAGAAACTCGCGCATGGCCGAGGTCTGGTATTTCTGTTTGTGCCAGATGAAATAGAACTGCCGGGCCAGGTCCAGATCCGGCGTCTCCACCGGCACCAGACTGCCGCGCCGGAAGGCATCGCGCAGCGCCAGCCGCGAAATGCAGCCAATCCCCAGCCCTGATTCCACTGCGCGCTTGATCGCTTCGGTGTGTTCCAGCTCGAGACGAATGTTCAGCGCGCTGCGATGGTGGCGCATGGCCTGGTCGAAGGTCAGCCGCGTGCCGGAACCCTGTTCCCGCAGAATCCATGCCTCATGGGTCAGTTCTTCCATCGTCGCACTGCCGCGCTTGGCCAACGGATGCTGCGGCGCACAAAACACCACCAGCTCATCCTCGACCCAACTCTGCACTTCGATGTCCGGGTGGCTGCAATCGCCTTCGATTAGACCCAGATCAATTTCGTAGTGGGCGACCTGCTGCACGATATTGGCAGTGTTCTGCACGTGCAGCTTGACCTGACTTTCCGGGTGGCGCTGCATGAAGCTGCCGATCAGCAGGGTGGCCAGATAGTTGCCTATGGTCAGCGTCGCCCCCACTGATAGAGAGCCGAAACCGGATTTGCCATTGAGCAGGTCTTCGATTTCCTTGGCCTGGTCGAGCAGGGCGACCGCTTGCGGCAACAGTTGTTTGCCCAGGGCGTTGAGGCTCAGGCGTTTGCCGGCGCGGTCGAACAGCTGGCAGCTGGACTGGCGCTCGAGCTCGGTGATCGAAGTGCTGGCCGCCGATTGCGAGAGGTTGAGCAGACCCGCAGCACGGGATACGCTTTCCTGCTGGGCGACGGCGACGAAAACTTGCAGTTGACGGAGAGTAAATCGCATATCGATATAACCGATAACCCTTATCTTAATAATCCAGTTAACAGATATTGTCGTCGCTATTAGAATGCGATGCAATTGCGCACGTTGAGCCTCATTGAGCCGCGCAGACCAATCTCCAGGAGTCAAACGTACATGAGCAACATGAACCACGAGCGTGTCCTCAGTGTTCATCACTGGAACGACACTCTGTTCAGCTTCAAGTGCACCCGCGATCCGGGCCTGCGCTTCGAGAACGGTCAGTTCGTGATGATCGGCCTGCAACAGCCCAACGGCCGCCCGCTTATGCGCGCTTACTCGATCGCCAGCCCGAACTGGGAAGAGCATCTCGAATTCTTCAGCATCAAAGTGCAGGACGGTCCGCTGACCTCCCAGCTGCAGCACTTGAAGGAAGGCGACGAGATCATCATCTCGAAGAAGCCTACCGGCACGCTGGTTCTCGATGACCTGAACCCGGGCAAGCACCTGTACCTGCTCAGCACCGGCACCGGTCTGGCGCCGTTCATGAGCGTCATTCAGGACCCGGAAACCTACGAGCGCTTCGAAAAAGTGATCCTGGTTCACGGTGTGCGTTACGTCAACGAAGTCGCCTACCGCGAATTCATCACCGAGCACCTGCCGCAGAACGAGTTCTTCGGCGAAGCGCTGCGTGACAAGTTGATCTACTACCCGACCGTGACCCGCGAGCCGTTCGAGAATCAGGGCCGCCTGACTGACCTGATGCGCAGCGGCAAGCTGTTCAGCGACATCGGCCTGCCACCGATCAACCCGCAGGACGACCGCGCGATGATTTGCGGCAGCCCGAGCATGCTCGACGAGACCAGCGAAGTGCTCGACAGCTTCGGCCTGAAGATCTCGGCGCGGATGCGCGAGCCGGGTGATTACCTGATCGAGCGTGCGTTCGTCGAAAAATAACCTGCGATACCTGTGGGAGCGAGCCCGCTCGCGAATGCGGTCTGTCATCAACGTTGATGTTGCATGACACGACGCCTTCGCGAGCAGGCTCGCTCCCACAGTTGGTTTTTCGGTGTGAGAGTAAAAGCCCGCGTTGCCTGAGAAGGCAGCGCGGGCTTTTTCGTTTGCGGGCTTTATGCCTCGGCCGGGATGACTTCCAGCACGCGGATCTGTTCGGGCGTCGGGTAATGCCAGCGCACGTCCAGATCCCAGAACTGCGCGCCATATTCACGTTCTGGTGCCGGTGTCTGATACGCCGGGCGCGGATCCTGCGCCAGGCACTGCTCGATCAGCTCAACCAGCGGCTCGTCGAGGCGCTGAGCGTGGGCGTGTGCCTGTTTCAAAGCCGAATCCGCCCACTGCACGTCGATCAAGTGCGGCGCGGCGCTGGCGATGTCATTGGTCGCCCCAGGGATGATGTCGGCATATGGCACATAGGGTTTGATATCCAGCACTGGCGTGCCGTCGAGCAGATCGATGCCGGAAATAAACAGGCGATTGCCTTCGATTTTGTCCAGCTTCACCACCGATTGGCCGATGCCGTTTGGCCGGTGCGTGGCGCGGGTGGCAAACACGCCCATCGACTTGTTACCGCCCAGGCGAGGCGGGCGCACTTTCAGGCGCGGTTTGTCTTCGAGGGCTTGGTGGAACAGAAACAACAGCCACACATGGCTGACCTGCTCCAGCCCCTGCACGGCGTCACCCTGGTCGAACGGCGCGACCAGTTCCAGCACGCCACGGGCGGCCGGGGCCAGTTGCGGTTGGCGGGGGATGGCGAACTTCTCCTTGAAGCAGGAGCGCACGAAGCCGATGGGGGAGACGCTGTAAGTCATGGTCTGGGATCGAAGCGGGTAGGGCGGGCATGATAACCCGGCTCGCTTCAAGTCTGGTGGTGACAGGGCTGGCCTCTTCGCGAGCAGGCTCGCTCCCACAATGTAGCTGCGTCGTGTATGAAATCCCTGTGGGAGCGAGCCTGCTCGCGAATGCCGCACCGCCGACCTACAGACTGAACCCTCCATCCAGCGGAATGATGTTCCCGGTCATATAAGCCCCCGCCGTACTCGCCAGGCTGATCGCCAGCGCCGCCATCTCTTCCTCACGCCCCCAGCGCTTCATCGGAATCAGCGCCGTATCCTCAGCCAACGCCTGTTCATCATTACCAATATGCTGGGTCATCTTGCTCGGAAAGCGACCCGGCGCAATCACGTTGACGTTGATGTGCTGGCTCACCAGTTCTCGCGCCAGAATGCGCGACAACTGATGCAGGGCGGCCTTGCTCGGCCCATAGGCATACGCCTGCTCGCCAAATGAAGAAATCCCCGCCACAGAACCGATATTGATGATCCGCGCCGGATTTGCCGCCGAACCAGCCTTGCGCAGCAACGGCAGAAACTGCTGAATGCAACTGAACACCGAGGTCACGTTGAGCTGCATGACTTTCTCCCAGCCCTTGACCGGATAACTCTCCAGCGGCGCGCCCCACGTGGTGCCCGCATTGTTCACCAGAATGTCCAGATGAGTGATCTGCTCACCCAGACGCGCGGCCAATTCCCGCACGCCTTCTTCGGTCGCCAGATTCGCCGCCACGCCGTGGCAACTGCCCAGCGCGCCAAGTTCTTCGGCGGTTTGCTGGCAGGCTTCAACGTCGCGCGAGCACACGTAGACATGGGCGCCGGCCTCGACGAACGCCTTGGCGATCATCTTGCCGATACCACGGGTGCCGCCGGTCACCAGAGCGGTGCGGCCTTGCAGGGAAAAGTAGGGATGCATGACGAGTCCTGAAGATTAGGGATCAGTACACCCTAGTCGTCAGCCGCGAAAAGCGGAGCCATTATTTTTGCAGGGAATGAGGGGCCATGCGGCCAGCTTCGAGTTGCAAGCCACAAGCGGCAAGTTAAAGCAGGGGCTAACTTGCCGCTTGCAGCTTGTAGCTGCTTTACGCTCTCACGCGCAGCGTGAGCCCTTTGAGAAAGTTACGCAGCAACTGGTCGCCACACGGGCGATAGTTGGTGTGGCCGACCTTGCGGAACAGCGCGCTCAGTTCAGGCTTGGATACCGGAAACTCGGCTGCTTTAAGAATCGCGTGCATGTCGTCTTCTTTCAGTTCGAAGGCCACGCGCAGTTTTTTCAGGATGATGTTGTTGGTCACCGGCACTTCGATCGGTTGCGGCGGACGGCTTTCGTCCTTGCCGCGCTTGAAGATCACCAGACCGTCGAGGAAGTGCGCGATGACTTCGTCCGGGCAACGTACGAAGCCTTCTTCGTCTTCTTCTTTCTTGTCGAGCCAGGTGATGACATCGGCGAGTGTGACGTCCATGCCGCCCAGTTTGATGATCTCGACAACTTTCTTGTCGCTGATGTCGAGCATGTAGCGCACGCTGCGCAGTACGTCGTTATGAACCATGTCGGTATTCCTGATGCGTTGTGGGCAGCGCTCGTAAGCACTGCCGAAATGTATGGCGGCAGTGGAAGTTCTAGAACTTCTCTTTGCCGGACAGGTAGCGCCATTGGCCAACCGGGACCTTGCCGATCGACACGCCGCCGATGCGGATGCGACGGATGCCGATGACCTTCAGGCCAACCGCTTCGCAGAACTGCGCAATGATTCCCGGCTGCGGGTTTTTCATGGCGAAGCGCAGACGGTTTTCGTTCTGCCAGCTGGCCTTGACCGGCGGCAGCTCCTTGCCCTTGTGCGTCAGGCCGTGTTGCAGGCGGTTGAGGCCGTGGGCAGCCATCTCACCTTCGACTTCGACGATGTATTCCTGCTCGATCTTCGCAGCGTCGGCGGTGAGCTTGCGCAGGATTTTCCAGTCCTGGGTGAACACCAGCAGGCCGCTGGCCTTGGGCTGCAGGTCGGCGTTGGCGGTCAGGCGCAGGAAATGCCCGCGCAACGGGCGCTTGCCGTAGCGATGCTCTTCGCTGAGGGTTTCGGCGCTGAGCGATTGCATGGCGCTGTCGACATCCATGCCGGCGGGCGCGTTGAGCAGGATGGTCACCGGCTCCGGCGCAGTGGCCTTGGCGTCCTTGTCGAGCTCGACCTTTTGCTCGCCGACCTTGAATTGCGGCTCATCGATGACTTCGCCGTCCACGGTGACCCAGCCGCCCTCGATGAACAGCTCGGCCTCCCGGCGGGAGCAACCGACCAGTTCGATGAGGCGTTTGGAGAGGCGAATCGGGTCAGTCATGACGGGGCCGTAACAAAAAAGGGGTGGGCATTGTACCTGTGTGGAAGCGGTTAAGCCCGGTTCCATTTGCAGGCGCTGTATTCAATGTGGGAGCGAGCCTGCTCGCGAAGGCGTCCTGCCAGTCTATGTGTGCAGTGACTGGTACACCGCATTCGCGAGCAGGCTCGCTCCCACAGGGGTTCCATGGTGTGTCAGCCGTTGCCTGAGCGCTGTTGAGACTGCCGCAAGCGCATATGCAGCAGCGGATACGGCTGGCCCATGCCATCGACCTCGGAGCGGCCGATCACTTCAAATCCCTGCTTTTCATAAAAGCCCAAGGCTTGCGGGTTCTGCTCATTGACGTCGAGTTCATCGGCATTGAGCCGTTCGATCGCATAGCGCAGCAATTGCTTGCCCAGTCCCTGACCACGATGATCAGGATCGATGAACAGCATTTCAATCTTGCCCGCCGCCACACCGGCAAACCCGGTAATGCGCTGCTGGCGATCCTTGGTGCAGATCAACATCACCGCATCCAGATAGCGGGTGAGCACCAGATTGCGCAGCAGCTCGATATAGCTGTCCGGCAGGAACTGGTGAGTCGCACGGACCGAGGCCTCCCAGACCCGGGTCAGTTCTTCGTAATCGCTGATTTTCGGTGTGTGAATGACCGAATGCTGACGCATGTGCGTGTGCCTCTTGTGCGGTTCAAGGGAGTCCGTCCCCCGCTAAACGATAGCCGCAAAAAAGCCCCGTATCTCGGAAAAGAGCGGGGCTTCTGGATACAGCGCTATCCCCCTGTGGGAGCGAGCCTGCTCGCGAAGGCATTGTGTCAGGCAATATTTACAGCGACTGACCCAGCGCATTCGCGAGCAGGCTCGCTCCCACAGGTATTTTGCGGTGCTTAGATCTGCTCAGCCCACAAATCATATTCGTCGGCATCAGTCACCTTGCACCAGACCTTGTCGCCCGGCTTCAGGTTGCTGCCATTGTCGATAAACACGTTGCCATCGATTTCCGGGGCGTCGAAGAAGCAGCGGCCAACCGCGCCTTGTTCGTCAACTTCATCCACCAGCACTTCGATCTCACGACCGATGCGCATTTGCAGGCGTGCCGAGCTGATCGCCTGCTGGTGCGCCATGAAGCGCTCCCAACGATCCTGCTTGACGTCGTCCGGTACCACTTCCAGATCCAGATCATTCGCTGGTGCGCCGTCCACCGGCGAGTACTGGAAGCAGCCGACGCGGTCGAGCTGGGCTTCGGTCAGCCAGTTAAGCAGGTACTGGAAGTCTTCTTCGGTTTCGCCCGGGAAGCCGACGATGAAGGTCGAACGGATGATCAGGTCCGGGCAGATTTCGCGCCAGTTCTTGATGCGCGCCAGGGTCTTGTCTTCGAACGCCGGGCGTTTCATCGATTTCAGGACTTTCGGGCTGGCGTGCTGGAACGGGATATCCAGGTACGGCAGGATCTTGCCGGCGGCCATCAGTGGAATCAGCTCGTCGACGTGCGGGTACGGATAAACGTAGTGCAGGCGGACCCAGACGCCCAGCGTGCTCAGCGCCTCGCAAAGCTCGGTCATGCGGGTTTTCACCGGCGCGCCGTTCCAGAAGCCGGTGCGATATTTCACATCAACGCCGTAAGCGCTGGTGTCTTGCGAGATCACCAGCAGCTCTTTGACGCCGGATTTCACCAGGCGCTGAGCTTCGTCGAGCACATCACCGACCGGACGGCTGACCAGTTTGCCGCGCATCGACGGGATGATGCAGAACGAGCAGCTGTGGTTGCAGCCTTCGGAAATCTTCAGGTAGGCGTAGTGGCGTGGGGTCAGTTTGATGCCTTGCGGCGGCACCAGGTCGATCAGCGGGTTGTGATCCTGACGCGGCGGCACCACTTCGTGCACGGCGTTGACCACTTGCTCGTACTGCTGCGGACCGGTCACGGCGAGCACGCTCGGGTGTACGTCGCGGATGTTGCCTTCTTCCACGCCCATGCAACCGGTGACGATGACCTTGCCGTTTTCCTTGATCGCTTCACCGATCACTTCCAAAGATTCAGCCTTGGCCGAATCGATGAAGCCGCAGGTGTTGACGACTACAACGTCGGCGTCCTGATAGGTGGACACCACGTCATAACCTTCCATGCGCAGCTGGGTCAGGATGCGCTCGGAGTCGACCAGTGCTTTCGGGCAACCCAGAGATACAAAGCCAACCTTTGGATTGGCCGGCGCAGGAGTGGTGGACATGTCTAACCTCGGTGTTTTGTGACGTCGCTTGCTTGATGCGCAAGCCGACGGATGGGCGCTTGAGATGCGCCTCTGATCAAAAAGTGCGCAATTCTAGCGGCGGGCAACGCACTTGACCAGCTTTATACGGGGAAATACGACGAGTGCTGCGCTATGCTTCGCGCCGTTGAGCTTTACCGATTTCGTGCAGTCAATCATTGGTCTGTAACAACAGGTAAAACAGCGCATGCTGCAACTCAAAGCATAGTGCTTCCTTCAAAGAAGCCGGTATCGAGATCAGGAGTGTTGGATGGGTCAGGCAAGTAGTCATGCGGCGGGCGCCGAGGGTTCGGCAAGCAGACCGCTGAGCATGCTGGTCGCGGCGGTCGGGGTGGTTTATGGCGACATTGGCACGAGCCCGTTGTACACCCTCAAGGAAGTGTTTTCCGGCGGTTATGGTGTGCCGGTCAATCACGACGGTGTGCTCGGCATTCTGTCGTTGATCTTCTGGTCGCTGATCTGGGTGGTCTCGATCAAATACATGATGTTCGTCCTGCGCGCCGACAACCAGGGCGAGGGCGGCATCATGGCCCTGACGGCACTGGCACGGCGGGCAGCGGCGGGGCGCAAGCGCCTGCGCACGTTGTTGGTGGTGTGCGGGCTGATCGGCGCGGCGCTGTTCTATGGCGACAGCATGATCACCCCGGCCATTTCGGTGCTGTCGGCGATTGAAGGCCTCGGCCTGGCGTTTGAAGGCATCGATCACTGGGTGGTGCCGCTGTCGCTGGTCGTGCTGGTCGCGCTGTTTCTGATCCAGCGCCACGGTACCGCGCGGATCGGCATTCTGTTCGGGCCGATCATGGTCACCTGGTTCCTCGTCCTCGGCGCCCTCGGTGTGTACGGCATCAGCCACACCCCGGAAGTGCTGCACGCGCTGAACCCGATGTGGGCGGTGAATTTTTTCGTCGTGCACCCGGGCATGGGCGTAGCGATCCTCGGCGCGGTAGTGCTGGCGCTGACCGGCGCCGAAGCGCTGTACGCCGACATGGGCCACTTCGGCCGCAAGCCGATCGCTCGCGCCTGGTTCCTGCTGGTGCTGCCGGCGCTGGTGCTCAACTACTTCGGCCAGGGCGCATTGCTGCTGGAAAACCCTGACGCAGCGCGTAACCCGTTCTACCTGCTGGCACCGAGCTGGGCGCTGATTCCGCTGGTCGGCCTGTCGACCCTGGCCACGGTGATCGCCTCGCAAGCGGTGATTTCCGGCGCGTTCTCCCTGACCCGTCAGGCGATCCAGCTCGGTTACATCCCGCGCATGTACATCCAGCACACCTCCAGCGACGAGCAGGGCCAGATCTACATCGGTGCGGTGAACTGGGCGCTGATGGTCGGCGTGGTCTTGCTGGTGCTGGGCTTCGAATCCTCCGGTGCACTGGCCTCGGCCTACGGCGTGGCAGTGACTGGCACGATGCTGATGACCACCATTCTGGTGTCCGCCGTGATGCTGCTGCTGTGGAAATGGCCACCGATCCTCGCGGTGCCGGTGTTGCTTGGCTTCCTGCTGGTGGATGGCCTGTACTTCGCTGCCAACGTGCCGAAGATCGTTCAGGGTGGCGCGTTCCCGGTGATCGCCGGTATCGCCCTGTTCGTGCTGATGACCACCTGGAAGCGCGGCAAACAACTGCTGGTCGAACGCCTCGACGAAGGCGCGCTGCCGTTGCCGATCTTCATCAGCAGCATCCGCGTGCAACCGCCGCATCGCGTGCAGGGCACCGCCGTGTTCCTCACCGCCCGCTCCGACGCCGTGCCCCACGCGCTGCTGCACAACCTGCTGCACAACCAGGTGCTGCATGAGCAAGTGGTGTTGCTGACGGTGGTCTACGAAGACATCCCGCGTGTGCCGCCATCGCGGCGCTTCGAGGTCGAAGCGCACGGAGAGGGTTTCTTCCGGGTGATCCTGCACTTTGGTTTCACCGACGAGCCGGACGTGCCGCAAGCGCTGAAGCTGTGTCATCTGGATGATCTGGACTTCAGCCCGATGCGCACAACCTACTTCCTCAGCCGCGAAACGGTGATTGCCTCGAAACTGGAAGGCATGGCGCGTTGGCGTGAGGCGCTGTTTGCGTTCATGTTGAAGAATGCCAATGGCAATTTGCGGTTCTTCAATCTGCCGTTGAACCGAGTGATCGAGTTGGGGACGCAGGTGGAAATGTAAGCCTCGCTTCAACTGAAAAGCCCCCGTCAGCTTCAAGGCTGGCGGGGGCTTTTTTGTGCCCGCACATAAACCTCGAACCCACGCAAATCCCCTGTGGGAGCGAGCTTGCTCGCGAAGGCGTAGTGTCAGTCGACAATCTGTTAACTGACCCTCCGCATTCGCGAGCAAGCTCGCTCCCACAAGGGTTCTGTGGTGTTAGTGGCTTTCAGGCAATTCTTCTTCAGATTCGGTCTTTGTGCGAGCAGGTCGCGGCATCAGCGCTTGAATCACATCATCAATCAAGGCTTTGCCCATCACCGTCAGATAATGCGCCGCCCAGGCATGGCGGTCGGTGTCTCTTATGAAGGCAGCGTCCTCGGCGAAGGATTTGGCGAGGGACAGCAGGTCGGAGGATTGGGACAAGGCATCGATGATCGGGATGCCGGCGCGGACGTTGAAGAACGCTCGATCCGAGTTGTAGAGGAAAGGGGTGAAGCCGATGGTTTTAGCGTTTGCAAGTCCGTGCAGATCAGTTTCGGTCATCGTGTTACTCCTTGGTTCGAAGTGCCGCGACTTTCGTTACCACGCGAAAGGGAGGCAACTGTACGCAGGGTGGTAAACCGGGAACCAAGGAAACCGGCACGCCCGAAAGCGTCCCACGCACAGCCGCCATAACTTGAGGAGCGCGCTGTTGCGATGGTTTCTCCGGGTTACCACACCCGATCGCTGAATGGGTCAGCGACGTCCGGAGAGTATCCCGTCGAAAAACAGCGCAATAGAGCGGCAAAGCGCCCGAACACGAGTTTCGGAGTTTGCCTACAAGGTCTGTGGGCGTCATCTGATATTGCGAAACTGGAAGTAAACGATACTAAACGTCTGACACGAACACAGCCATGACGATATGCGGGCAAGGTATGCAGCGATTAGTGATTTACCCAAGGGCTTGACGACCCGGCCTCGGTAGTGAGACAAGTGTCCACGTTTTATGGAATGTGGACACTTGAGGTTTTGATCTAAATGAAGAGTCAAGACATTTTACTATTGTTCAAAATGGCCAGTCTCCACGCTCAGGAAGAGAACCTCATGGGGGAGATGGAGGCCGAATCGAATTCGGACAGGGTCGAAGAGCTGCTCAGGCCTTATGTCGTCAGCCGAATGACCGCAGGGCAAAGTGTGGGGAAGCCATTGGTCACCTATTCCACTGATGGGGAAGACACTCTCTTCCTGCGCCGCGAATTCGACTCGCCTTTCGCTGATGGGCCAGGTTGGGAGGGATGGGCGGAACCGGCATCTGATCCACCGCTGACAAGTTGGAGTGATCGGTACTCCTTACGTGCGCTGTCTGCCTCTCTCGGACTGAGCAAAAGCGAAGTCTCAAATGCTCTCGCCCGGTGCCGGGAATCTGGATTGCTCATTCATGATTACGACACCGGGCTTGCCAAAGTGCACCGCCGGGAACTGCTGAAAATTACCGAGCACGCGCTGAAGTACTTCTTCCCGGTCAAGCCTGGCGCGATGGTTCGTGGCATACCCACAGGTTTTGCAGCGCCTGCGCTGTCCAAAAGCATCAAGAGTGCGGGTGGTTTGATTCCGGTCTGGCCGGATGCGCAGGGAACCGAGCGAGGCCAAGCGATCGAGCCGCTTTACAAAACAGTGCCGGAAGCGGTGAAAAAAGACCGGATTCTTTACCACTATCTGGCGCTCGCTGATGCAATCCGTCTGGGTGGTCCGCGTGAGTGTGGTGTGGCAATCAGTATTCTGAAGGCAGGGATGGGGCTGAAATAACATGTCGTCAAACGCGGATCACAACTACGAACTCATTGAGTTCGTGGCTGGAGGCTTGGGCGAGGCGTTTCTCGCCGAAGTTGCTTTTGTTGGCGGTTGCACAACCGCCATGCTGGTTACAGATACAGCCGTGCTGGACGACATTCGTTTCACTGATGACGTTGATCTAGTGATCGAGTTGGCCGGTATCAGCGCCTGGAACCAACTCACCGAACGGCTGGCGGCCAAGGGATTCAAGATCACGGGTGAGGACGAGGTGAATTGTCGTTTTCGCTTCAATGACGTTGTCGTGGATGTCATGCCTTCCGACCCTGCAGTGCTCGGCTATGCCAACCGCTGGTTCGTCGAGGGGCTGGCGAGGGCGGATAAATTCACCCTGCCCAGCGGCACTGCCATCCAGATATTCCAGCCCGCGTATTTTCTCGCGACGAAACTGGAAGCTTTCGCCGGTCGGGGAAATGGCGATCCTTATCACAAGGATGTCGAGGATATGATCATCTTGATCGATGGTCGGCCTGAGCTGTTGGAGGAGGTGGTCCAGGCTGACAAGGACCTCAAGGCATTCATTACAGAGGGAGTCCAGAAGCTGATGGCGCTCGATGGGGTTGGCTACGTGATCGAAAGTTCAGGCTCGGTGCAGGCGAATCCAGGCAGAGGGCAGATTATTCACAGGCGTATGAAAGCGCTGGCCAGCGCATGAGATACCTCTCCCGATCAATCACTGGGCAAGCCAGCAGAGCAAATAATGACTATGCCGGAGCTACCTGTGAGGGTGACCGTGGTTTTTTTGTTGTCGCGGATGGCACTTCAAGGCGCGGCAGTGGACAGCTGGCTGAATGCTTCGTAAGCGGCATGTTGGCGGCTCATTCTACACAGTTGGAGCAGGGGGGCTATCCTGCAGAACCCGGAGCTATCGAGCGTCTATTGGGTTCAATACTGTCGGATTTTCATGCGTCGTTGCCTGCTGATCAGACGGGAGCCATCTGTTACCTGATTGGCTTGGTCGCTCATGGCCGACTCACCGTTGCATACGAAGGTGACTGTTCATGCGGGATTGTGACGCTGTTGGGAGCCATCGAGTGGATTACGCCTCCTCACTGCAAGGCCAATTGGCGGCGCGACCGTTCGCACTGTGAGTTGGCGCAAGATCCAGCTCGAAATTCAGTAACGCGATGCTTGAAGATCAACCGGGTTCCGAACCCTGACTTTGTTTGGTGTGAACTGGAGGCTGTTGAGCGCTTGGTATTTGTCACTGATGGCTTTTGGGCGGACTTGACGCAAGTCCAGCAAAGCAGTTTGTTGGCGGCGCCGGATAGCGACTTTAGCGTTGGCGACGATGATGTCACGTGGATAGATGTTCAGCTTGGCCGGCGGGACTGACGAGTTGTCTGAGTCCGGCACAATACCCTGTGGGAGCGCGAAGACGTAGTGTCAGTCGACGAATCTGTAAACTGACCCACCGCTTCGCGAGCAAGCTCGCTCCCACAGGGATTTTGGTGGCGGCTGGAATGTAAAAAGCCCCCGTAACTGCGAAGTTGTGGGGGCCTTTTGTGGATGCGGCTCAGATCACTCTTCGGCGACCGAGTCCTTGCTCTGGCGCTTCTCGATCAAGTCCACCAGACGCTTGGCCAGCGCCGGGTAGTTCTCGTCGAAGTGGTGGCCACCAGGCAGTTTCACCGCTTCACCAACAGCAGTCTTGTCCGTGCAGCCACTCTCATCCGTCTCTTCTTCACCATAGATGCACACAACCTTGGCCGCCGGCAGTTTGGCCATTTCCGGGCCGGTGGCGGCTTCTTTGCCGGCGTTACCCAACCAGCCTTCGACTTCGATTTCAAAGCTGCCGGTGCGGGCGAAGGCGAGCAGGATGATCGCGTCGACGCGTTGCTGTTCGTTTTCTGGCAGGCGGTTGTAGATCGCCGGGAGGACGTCAGCGCCGAACGAGTAGCCGGTGAGGATGAAACGCTTGGTGCCCCATTTCTGCCGGTAGTGCTGCATCAGTTCGGTGAGGTCGAGCGCGCTTTGCTCGGGGCTTTTGTGCTGCCAGTAGTAGCGCAAGGTATCGATGCCGACCACCGGGTAGCCGATCTTGGCCATTTCCCCGGCCACGTCGCGGTCGAGGTCGCGCCAGCCGCCGTCGCCGGAGAGGAACAGGGTCACGGTGTCGTTGGCCTGACCGGCCGGCACTTCCACGACCGGGATCGCCAGACCGCCGTTGGCCTTGTCGCCGCCGACGAGGATTTTGCGCAGTTCGTTGTTCAGCACTTGCGGCAGATTGATGTCGTAGTCGCTGATGCTGGTTTCGGCGTTTGGTTGATCGCGTACGAAACCTGCGCTGGCGTCGTCCGGGTTATCGTTCCACGCCACCAGCCAGTGGCCGTGGGCGGCGGATTTCGGCAGCAGGTGGGTGCAGCCGGGTTTTTCCAGGGCCAGATCGACGGAGATGGCCTGGGCCTTGTCGTCTTTCTGTTCCGCCAGCCAGCGCCACGCCAGTACGGCGCCAGGGCCGATGCCGCTGACCAGGGTGGCCGGGCCATTCAATTCGCGCAGGCCCGATTGCAGGGCACGGCTTTGCAGCAGGCAGTCCTTGGGCAGGATCACCTGAACGATCTGCGCCGAGGCGCTGCGGCTGAGGGTGGTCAGTTGTTTCTCGGAGAGCTTCTGTTCGTCGGTGACGGCAACCAGCACCTGAGCCTTCGGCTTGCTGCCGGGGATCACGCGGGTCATGGCTGTGCCATCGGCGGGTTTCAGTTGTTCGACGGTCGGTTCCGGTGCCGGACGTTTGAGGTACCAGTAACCGCCGCCGGCAATCACGGCCAGCACGAGCAGGGCGGCCAGGATGTACTTCAGGGAGCGTTGAATCATCAGCGTTTCACCAATCCAGTCAAGCCGCCCGCGATCAGGGCAGCAGTGTCGGCCAGCGCCACGAGCGGATCGAGTCCGGCGGGCACGGCCATATAACGGGGTTCCCAGTCAGGCTGGAACTTGTCTTTGAAACGGCGCAAACCTTGGAAGTTGTACAGCTGCTCACCACGGCGGAAAACCATCGAGCCCAGGCGCTGGGTCAGCGGTGCGCCGCGCCGGGGTTGCAGCCCCGACAACGGCACCATGCCCAGGCTGAAGCGCGCGTATCCGTGACTCTTATAGTGTTGAATCAGGCCGACCATCATGAATTCCATGGTCAGCTTCGGCGCTTCCGGGTGCGCGCGCATCAGATCGAGACTGGCCAGATCGTGGCTGTAGGTCTCGAGCAGATTGGCGAACGCCACCGGGCGGCCTTCGAAGCGAATCACCGCAATGCGGAAATGCTTCAGGTAATCGTCGCTGAAACGGCCGAGGGAGAAGCCTTTCTCACGCACGTTCTTGCCGGTCAGCCAGGCATCGGAAATCACCTTCAGCTCGTCCATCGGCGCCTGGCCCGGCTCATGGATTTCCAGCGACAGACCATCGCGGGTGCCACGGTTCCAGGTGTAGCGCAGGTCCTTCATCTCCTTGCCCTTGGCTTCCAGATCGAAGCGCAGCAGATCGACCCGGGCTTCTTCGCCGAGCTTGATCGCCGTCAGGCCGATGTCCATGTAGTACGGCAGGTTCTCCGCACGTACCTGATAGAAAACCGGGCGCGTATGGTGGATGTCGCAAAGGTCGCGGAACTGCCAGATCATTTCCGCACGTTGCTGGCTCGGCCCGATCGGGTCGTACAGCGCCACCAGACTGCGGCCACGACGGGCGTACATCAGGAACGCCTCATCGTTGGGATGAAACAGCAACGCCTTGTCACCGGTCAGCGCGAGGCCGCCGTCGGGTTGTGACGAGGCCATGAGGATTTTTGCCGCGCGATCCAGTTCGTCCGGCGTCGGCAAATGAATCACCGGGCGCGCGGTGCGCAGCAACCAGGTCAGGGAGATGATCACCAGCAACACCGCCGCGCCGAGCAGCGAGCGCAGGCCACGCGGCGCGTCAGCATCGAGGGTGAACTGCCACCACAATTGATGGCTGTAGGGCACGTCCTGATAGGCGAACAGCAGCAACCAGGCCGAAGCGCCCAGCACGCAGAGACTGGCGACCAGATACAGCGGAGAAAACGGCAGTTCGGTCAAACGGCTCGGGCGATAGAAGGAGCGGCGGAACACGCCGAGCAGCGCGGCCGTAAACGTCATCAGCGTGGCTTCTTCCCAGTCGAAGCCTTTGAGTAGCGAGAGCAGGGCGCCGACCAGCAGCAGAATGACGGTCAGCATCCACGCCGCCGACAGGCGTCGGCGCAGACCTTGGGCGAGCAACAGACACAAAACGCCAATCAGGCTGGCGCCGAAGTGCGACGCGTCGACCAGGCGATGCGGGATCAGAAAACCGATGTGTTCCAGACGCGTGTCGATTTCCGGTGTGGCGCCGGAAAACAGCAGCACCACGCCAGACAGAAACACCAGCACCGCCAGAACCGGCGCGGCCAGACCGGACGCGGCGCGCATGGTCTGGGATTGGAACAGGCGCTGGCCTTCGTTGATCAGCAGCAATACGCAAGCGACCAGCAGCGGCAGCACCACGTAGATCAGGCGATACAGCAGTAGGGCAGCGGCCAGCGGTGCGGCGCCAAGCTTGTCGGCAAACGCGGCGAGCAGAATCGCCTCGAACACACCGACGCCGCCAGGTACATGACTGAGGACACCGGCGGCGAGGGCCAGCAGGTACACCAGCAGGAACGGCGCAAACGGCGGCGCTTCCGGCAGCAACAAATACAGAACGGTGGCGGCAGCCGCGACGTCGAGGGCGGTGATTACGAGTTGAAGAAAGGTCAGGCGCCGACCCGGCAGACGCAGGGTGCGCCGCCCGGCACGGACCAGCAGATTGTCGGGGTAGGGTTGTTCCGGCAGACGACGGCGATAGATGCCGATCGCCAGCACTGCACCGAGGATCAGTACGGCAGCGGCGACCGAGCCGAGCAAGACTTCGGACAGTCCCAGCGCTTGCGAGGCGGCGGGCAGGTTGCTCAGGGTGGCCAGCGCTGCCAGTGGCGGCAAGGCGCAGCCCAGCGAGAGGCTGGCAAATAGCGTCATGTGCGCAACTTCCGACGCACCGACGCCCAGTCGCGCATATAAACGATAACGAACCGAGCCGCCGGACAGCAGCGACAGACCAATGGCATTGCCAATCGCAAATGCAGTGAAGCCGCCGAGCGCGAGGGTGCGCGGCGGCAGTTTCACGCCAGCGTAGCGGCTGGCCGACCATTCATAGCCGAGCAGAATGATGAAACCGACCACGGTCGCGCCAATGGCGCCAAGCAGGGCGGGCTTCGGCACGTCAAGAATCGAGTCATGCAATGCGTCGAGATCAAGCTCGGCGAGCAGATGGCGGCAGGCAATCAGGGCAATGGCAAACAGCAGCAACGTGACGGCCAGACCGATCGGCTGACGGTATTTGCTTAATCGATCCAGCCAGCGCAAACGCTCGGGTTTGATCGGTTGTTCTGCTGTAACGGTGTCTTGTGGATCAGACGAGTTGGCGCGCATCAATCACCTCTTGGATTGTGCGCGACAGGATGGAGGTATCCAGCCAAGTTACCAATCCCTGTAGAAAAAAATAATCACAAAATACTACGCCTCTCGTCGGGCATCGGCGAGGGCAGTTCCTGGATTGCAGAAACCCTGTCTGCGACTCAAGCATAGTCGCAAGTCAGTGGTTCTGATGATCCCCAGCGGTTCACTGCACAGTGACAGATCATTGTTGCGAAAGGACTTTTTCAACAGATACAAAAAAGGCCACTCTTTCGAGTAGCCTTTTTTGATGTTTGGTTGCGGGAGCCGGATTTGAACCGACGACCTTCGGGTTATGAGCCCGACGAGCTACCAGACTGCTCCATCCCGCGTCTGTGTGGCGGCATTCTACAGGCGAACGACGAGGTGTCAACCGCTAATCCCGGAATGGGCCAAATAACTGCGAAATCGCGGCAAACGGTCGCAGGTGATGCGTAAGTTTCGGAAATGCAACGAATTGCCGTTTCGCTAGCGATTGAGCAGGGCGCCCGTTTGCAAAACAGACGCGCACAAAAAAGGCCACTCTTTCGAGTAGCCTTTTCTGATGTTTGGTTGCGGGAGCCGGATTTGAACCGACGACCTTCGGGTTATGAGCCCGACGAGCTACCAGACTGCTCCATCCCGCGTCTGTGTGGCGGCATTCTACAGAGGTTCGCGAGTGTGTCAACCGTCGATCTGGATAAATCTGTTGAGGTTCAAGCGCTTAGCGTATTTTCGCGGCGGTTGGCCGGCGCGCAGGGCAGGTAGCGCAAGGCTTTCAGCTCTATTGCACCTTGATCTGTGATTGAAAAAATAAATTCAGCGGAAATCTCCTACGGTCGGAAAAGAACATTCAACCACTGGTGCTATATACAGGTGCCAATGAGATACTGCCGCTCCGGCTTACCACGTTGTCTTTTTCCGACATGACCCAGCGAAAAATCATCCACATCGACTGTGACTGTTTCTACGCCGCCATCGAGATGCGCGATGATCCGCGTCTGGCCGGCAAGCCGTTGGCGGTGGGTGGTTCGGCGGATCGACGCGGGGTGATCGCCACCTGCAATTACGAAGCGCGCGCCTATGGTGTGCGCTCGGCAATGGCTTCCGGGCATGCATTAAAGCTGTGCCCGGACCTGACCATCGTCAAGCCGCGTATGGAGGCTTATCGCGAAGCTTCGAAAGAAATTCATACGATCTTTGCCGACTACACCGACCTGATCGAGCCGCTTTCGCTGGACGAGGCCTACCTGGATGTGTCGGACAGCGCGCATTTCGGCGGCAGCGCCACGCGCATCGCCCAGGACATTCGCCGCCGGGTCTCCAACCAATTGCACATCACCGTTTCCGCAGGCGTTGCGCCAAACAAGTTTCTGGCGAAGATCGCCAGCGACTGGAAAAAACCCAACGGTTTGTTCGTGATCACCCCGGATCAGGTCGAAGAGTTCGTCAGTGGTCTGCCGGTAAGCAAGCTGCACGGCGTCGGCAAGGTCACCGCCGACAAGCTCGGCAAGCTCGGCATCGTTGACTGCCAGCATCTGCGCGAGTGGGGCAGGCTGGCGCTGGTGCGCGAATTCGGCAGTTTCGGCGAGCGCTTGTGGAATCTCGCCCGTGGAATCGATGACCGGCTGGTGCACAACGACAGCCGCCGTCAGTCGATCAGCGTGGAAAACACCTACGACGTTGATCTGCCGGACTTGCGCAGCTGCCTGGAAAAATTGCCCGAGTTGCTCGATACCCTGAAAACCCGCATGGCGCGGATCGACAGCAGTTATCGACCGGGCAAGCCGTTCGTCAAAGTCAAATTTCATGATTTCACCCAGACCACGCTGGAACAGGCCGGGGCAGGGCGTGACCTGGGCAGTTATCAGTTGATGCTGACGCAGGCGTTCAATCGCGGCGGCAAACCGGTGCGGTTGTTGGGGGTGGGGGTGAGGCTGGAGGATCTGCGCGGCGGGTTTGAGCAGATGGAGTTGTTTGAGCGGTAGATTTGCGGCGTATTCAGATAGTCATCGCGGGCAAGCCCGCTCCCACATTGATCGATGGTGAAACACATATTGTGTGAACACCCATAAACCCTGTGGGAGCGGGCTTGCCCGCGATGCCTTTAGCTTTTAATTCGGTCCCGGATCAGCCACTAAGCGCCCGGCATCCTTGGCCAGGGACTTGAGAAACTCAGTCTGCAACTCAGGATCATTGCGGGTCAGTTCGATCAGGCTTTGTTCCAATTCGCTGGCTTCTTCTTCCAGGCCCAGCTCCGACAGGCGTTTGACCCGGTGTACCCACTGGCTCACCTCATCATCTTCCAGGTCGTCATAAATCAGCCCGTGCGCCTCGATCAACTTGCCGCGCAGGTGGCCGCTGAGCATCAGGGTCGAGTCGGTATGCACGTCGTCCTTGGCGTCTTCGACACTGATCTGCAAGCGGCCAACATGGTTGAGGTCATGTTCGGCGAACGGACTGTCGAGCAGGTTCAAGCGCAGCACGCCGTTGCGATCAGTGGTCATGTCGAACGTCTGCTTGCCGGCCTTGACCTGCACCGGTCGTTCGCTCCACGGCAGGCTCGAATACTCCGTGCGCTTGTCGCGCTGGACTTCGTCGATGCCCGCGAGGTTCTGCTGCGCGCGACCATTGGACTGCACGTTCATGAACGGGTTGAGCCCGGCAAAACCGTAGCTCAGCCAATCCTTGGTGACGCTGTCCGGCAGGTTACCGAGGGCAAACACGTTGACCACGTTGGCACCGACACCACCGACCACGGCCACCGCCCCCAGCGGAATCTCGTAGACTTCGCGCCAGGGTTGATAAGGCGTGTAGCGGTCGTAACGGCGGGTGACCTCGAACTCGGTGACTTCGAAAGTCTTCTGCTCGTTGATCTTCACGCGTCGCTGCGGCAGCTCGAGCACCTTGGGCTCGCCGACATCGATCTGCAGGCTGTGATCGAGCAGTTTTCGCTCGACCCGCTCTTCGTGCTCGCTGCGTTGCGACATGTGATTGGCGCAGCCGCTGACCAGCAGGGCGCCGCACAGGGCGGCGCCACCGAGGCCTAAGGTGTTTCGCTTGAACATGACGTCTCTATCTGGTTTCAGCGGCGGATACGGGCCTGAAGGAAGGACACAAGATCGGCCACCGGCAGTGCTTGCGCCTCTGCTTCGGAACGACTCTTGTATTCCAGGTTGCCTTCGGCGAGGCCGCGGTCGCTGACCACGATCCGGTGTGGAATGCCGATCAGCTCCATGTCCGCAAACTTGATGCCCGGGCTGGTTTTCTTGTCGCGATCGTCCAGCAGCACTTCGAAGCCGGCCGCCGTCAGTTCGGCGTACAGCTTGTCGGTGGCTTCGCGCACCTGCTCGGTTTCATAGCGCAGCGGTACCAGCGCGATCTGGAACGGCGCCAGGGTGTCGCTCCAGATGATGCCGTTGGCGTCGTTGTTCTGCTCGATGGCAGCGGCGACCACGCGGGAAACGCCAATCCCGTAGCAGCCCATTTCCAGGGTCACCGGCTTGCCGTTTTCGCCCAGCACTTCGCACTTCATCGCCTTGCTGTACTTGTTGCCCAGCTGGAAGATGTGGCCGACTTCGATGCCGCGCTTGATTTCCAGCGTGCCTTTGCCGTCCGGGCTTGGGTCGCCGGCGACGACGTTGCGCAGGTCGGCAACGGTCGGAACCGGCAGATCACGCTCCCAGTTCACGCCGAAGTAGTGCTTGTCGTCGATGTTCGCGCCAATGCCGAAGTCGCTCATCATCGCGACCGAGCGGTCGATGATGATCGGCAACGGCAGGTTCAGCGGGCCGAGCGAACCGGCGCCGGCGCCAATCGCGTCACGCAGTTCGGCATCGGAGGCCATCACCAGCGGGCTGGCCACGCCAGGCTGGTTGGCAGCCTTGATTTCGTTCAGTTCGTGGTCGCCACGAATCACCAGCGCGATCAGCTTGCCTTCTTCTTCGGCGTGGACGATCAGGGTCTTGATGGTCTTTTCAATCGGCAGATTGAATTTTTCCACCAGCGCCGCGATGGTCTTGGTGTCAGGCGTATCGACCAAGCGCAGTTCTTCGGTTGGCGCAGGGCGCGAGGTTTCCCGAGGCACCGCTTGGGCTTTTTCGATGTTCGCCGCGTAGTCGGAACCGTTGCTGAAGACGATATCGTCTTCGCCGGACTCGGCCAGCACGTGGAATTCGTGGGAGCCGGCGCCGCCGATCGAGCCGTTGTCGGCTTCTACCGGACGGAATTTCAGACCCAGACGCGTGAAGATGTTGCAGTAGGCTTCATGCATGCGGTCATAAGTGATCTGCAGCGACGCCTGATCAGCGTGGAAGGAGTAGGCGTCCTTCATGATGAATTCGCGGCCGCGCATCAAACCGAAGCGTGGGCGGATTTCATCGCGGAATTTGGTCTGGATCTGGTACAGGTTGATTGGCAGCTGTTTGTAGCTGCTCAACTCGTTGCGCATCAGATCGGTGATCACTTCTTCGTGGGTCGGGCCCGCGCAGAAATCACGACCGTGGCGGTCTTTGATGCGCAGCAGCTCAGGGCCGTATTCTTCCCAGCGCCCCGATTCCTGCCACAGCTCGGCCGGTTGGGTGCTCGGCATCAACACTTCCAGAGAACCGGCAGCGTTCATTTCTTCGCGAACGATGGCTTCGACCTTGCGCATGACTCGCAGGCCCATCGGCAGCCAGGTGTACAGGCCCGAGGCAAGCTTGCGGATCATGCCGGCGCGCAGCATCAGCTGGTGGCTGATCACGACCGCGTCGGAAGGCGTTTCTTTCTGTGTGGCGAGCAAAAATTGACTGGTGCGCATGGTTGGCCGTTGTCGGTTGCTATGACTGGAAATGACGGAGCAGTGTACCGGCGAGTTTTGCTGACGTACAGAAGTGTGGCCGGCGGAAGGCGCCAGCGGCGGGATTCCTCCCGCCATTGGCGAAGCGTCCTACGATTCTTCGGTGACGGGCGTCGGTGCAGGCTCGGGCGTCGGTGTCTGCCCTTCGCGGCGGCGTTCCTGGAACCAGTGCAGCGCGATCAGTAGCAGCGTTGGTACGCCGAGCAGGGCAGTGATGAGGAAGAAGCTGTGATAGCCGAACTTCTCGACCAGCACGCCGGAATAGCCGCCCATCAGGCGCGGCAGCAGCAACATGATCGAGCTGAGCAGGGCATATTGCGTTGCGGAAAACTTCAGGTTGGTCAGGCTCGACAGGTAAGCGACGAACGCCGACGTCGCCAGGCCCGAACTGAAGTTGTCGAGGGAAATGGTCACCACCAGCATCTGCAGGTTCGGGCCCATGTCCGCGAGCATGACGAACAGCAGGTTGGTCGCTGCCGAAGACACACCACCGATAAACAGGATCGGCAGAATGCCGAAGCGCACGATCAACAGGCCACCCATGCCGGCGCCGACGAGGGTCATGATCAGGCCGAAAATCTTGCTGACACTGGCGATCTGATCCTTGGTGAAACCCTGGTCGATGTAAAACACGTTGGCCATGACGCCCATTACCGTGTCGGACATCCGGTAAGTGGCGATCAGGCCCAGCAGCAACAGCGCCTGCCAGCGATAACGCAGGATGAAGTCATTGATCGGCGTGAGTACCGGCGCCAGTCCGCGCCGGCCCATGGCCGACAGGCACATGCCGGTGAGCAATATATAGAGGATGGCGCGCAGAAAGGCGCGGTCTTCGAGAAGTAGGTCGAGCGGGCTCATGTCACCGAACAGCACGCCGGCGAAATCGGTGTTGTACAGCTGGGTGAACATCGCCGGCACGGAAACCAGCAAAACGATCAGCACGAACACCGACATCAGTTGATGCATGAACGTGTAGCGCCCGGCCTGCAACTGCGTGCGCAGCGGCACCGGTGGTTCGCGCATGAACAGCGTGGTCAGCAGTGCGGGCACCATCAATGCGCCAAACAGTACATAGGTGCCGGTCCACGCCGCGTGCTTATAGTTGAAGCCGGTTGAGCCGAAACCTTCGGCGAAGAACAGCGCGCCGGCGGTGGCGAGCAGGGCAGCAACACGATAACCGGACATGTAGCTGGCGGCGAGGGCGGCCTGGCGGCTGTCATCGGCGATTTCCAGGCGATAGGCGTCGACCGCGATATCCTGCGTGGCCGAGGCGAAGGCGACTACGACGGCAATGGCGATCAGCCAGGACAAATGCTTCTGCGGATCACAGAAGCCCATGCCGATCAGCCCGAGAATCACCAGTGCCTGGGAGAGCACCAGCCAGGAACGGCGGCGGCCGAGCTTGCCCAGCAAGGGCAGGCGCCATTGGTCGAGCAGGGGCGACCAGACCCATTTGAACGCGTACGCCAGGCCGATCAGGCTTGCATAGCCAATGGTTTCACGGGCCACGCCTGCTTCACGCAGCCATACGGAGAGCGTCGAGAACACCAGCATGTACGGCAGGCCGGCGGCAAAACCGAGCAACAACAGCACGAGCGTCGAAGGACTGGCATAGGCGGCGAGCGCGGCGCGCCAGGTTTTACGGGGCATGGGCTGAAGTCTGCCTCAAAATTGCGAAAACAAAGCGCGCACTCTAACCGCTGTGCTCTACCGGACGCCAGCCATGGCGCCGAATATCCACACGATTGTTCTGGACGGTGATGCCTTCCATGCGCAATCGCGCACGTTGTTCATCACCGGAAGGGCTGCCGACCGGCAGACTGATGCGCCCGCCGGCGCCGAGTACGCGGTGCCAGGGCAGCTTGGTGTCGCCGGGCAACTGGCTCAAAGTCCGCCCGACCCAGCGCGCGGCGCGGCCCAGCCCGGCGAGTTCGGCCAACTGGCCATAACTGACGACTTTGCCTTCGGGCACTTGCGCGAGCGTCGAGTAGAGTGCCGTGCGTCGGATTTGCGCATCGTTTTCGACGCTGTCGAGCGGGTCTTTCACGTACTCGGCTCCTGAGCATTGGCGTGACGATGGCGACAAGGGTAATCGCTCGTGGCCCAGTTGAGAAATGAACTCAATTGAAATAGTCCGGTCAGTCCTTGTCATGGGCAAAATCCTACGGATAATGCCGACCCTTTTCGCCAACTCTGAGCCCCCGATCTGCTTATGTTCCCCAGAACCCTGTTGTGCCTTGCTGTTTTCAGCGCGTCCACGCCCCTGCTTGCCGACACCGTCTGGTTGAAAAACGGCGACAAGCTGAGTGGCACTATCACGGTTTTCGACGGCGGCAAGCTGTTGATCCAGACCAAATACGCCGGCGCAGTGGCGATTGACTGGAAAGAGGTCAAGACCCTCGACAGCGATCAGCATCTGCTGGTCAAGCAGGACGCCTATGCCGGCGAAGTGTCGAAGTCGCTCACCGCGGCCGACGATGGCAAGGTCACCCTGGCCAACGGCGAGGCGCCGAAGACGGTCGAGCTGGCGAGCATTCAGCAGATACTCAAGCCCAAGCCGATCGTCACCGACCTGGTGTGGAAGGGCAACGTCGATCTGGCGCTGGACTATCAGCGCGCCGAAAAGGACACCGACGATTACGACGTTGCCTTCAAGACTTCTGCTCGCCATGGCCGCTGGCGGCATACCGGCGAGGGCGAGTACAACCGCGAAGTCCAGGATGCGGAAACCACCACCAACAACTGGCGCGCCGAATACTCCCTCGACCGCTTCCTCACCGATCAGTGGTTCTGGCAGGGACGCATCAACTACAAGCGTGATCACATCGAAGAGCTGGCGCGTCAGCGCGTGGTCGGTACCGGTCCCGGCTACCAGTTCTGGGACGACGAACTCGGCGCGTTCTCGCTGGGCTCGTTGCTCAACCGCACCGACTATGAATACCGCGATGGCAGCAAGGACAACTTCTATTCCGTCGCGATGAAGTGGGACTACAACCGCTACCTGATCGGCAAGAAGGTCGAGTTCTTCACCAATGGCGAAGTCGGCAAGCCGCTGTCGGGCGTTGCCGATTACGCGCTGGATGCCGAGCTGGGCCTGCGCTACAAGGTCACCGACTGGGCGTCGCTCAACCTCAAGGCCGAGCGCGACATCATCAGCGGCACCAACGATGCGGATCTGAACAAAACCCGATATACCGCAGGGTTTGGCGTGGCCTGGTAAGCACAAACGAAAAATCGCAGCCTTTCGGGTTGCGATTTTTTTTGCCTGAACAAAACAGGCGCCCACAAAAAAGCCCCGCTTTTAAGGGCGGGGCTCTTTTCTAAAGAAGCTACAAGTTAGATAACTTGTACTTCTTCAGCTTGCATGCCTTTCTGACCGCGGGTAGCGATGAAAGAAACCTGTTGGCCTTCTTTCAGGCTTTTGAAGCCGTCGGATTGGATAGCTTTGAAGTGAACGAACAGGTCGTCACCGGATTGTGGAGTGATGAAGCCGAAGCCTTTTTCATCGTTGAACCACTTAACGGTACCGGTTTGGCGATTAGACATGGTGTAACTCCTTGAACAAAGATAACTGCGACTCAGGAAGAACCCTGGCCGAGACTGAGTGCAAAGAGCAGGAAAAATTCTTGTAGATGGTTGGATCGAAATTCAACATATCGTGTAGAGATTCTCAGTGACACAAGCAACACAGTGACGCCACCTTAACCCTTTTTCCGGAACGTGCCAATGTTTCTTGCAAAGGATTCTGTGTTTTAGGGATCGGCGGTGCGACGGTTCGTCGCCACAGCGCGTAAATACGGGGTGTTCGCCGAGAATTGCGTTGCGCACTTTGATCGCGGCGACGCGCCCGGTAAGATGCCGGACAGAATTTTTCCACCTCGCTATTCAGGACAAACCCGCCATGAGCATCAAATCGGACAAGTGGATTCGCCGCATGGCGCAGGAACACGGCATGATCGAACCGTTCGTCGAGCGCCAGATGCGCGGCAGCGACGACAGCCGGGTGATTTCCTACGGCGTGTCGAGCTACGGCTACGATGTGCGTTGCACCAACCACTTCAAGGTGTTCACCAACATCAACTCGGCCATTGTCGACCCGAAGAACTTCGACGCCGGCAGCTTCGTCGACATCCACAGCGACGTCTGCATCATTCCGCCGAACTCCTTCGCCCTGGCCAGCACCGTCGAGTACTTCCGCATTCCGCGCAACGTGCTGACCATCTGCCTGGGTAAAAGCACCTACGCGCGCTGCGGCATCATCGTCAACGTCACTCCGCTCGAGCCTGAGTGGGAAGGTCATGTGACCCTGGAATTTTCCAACACCACCAACCTGCCGGCGAAAATCTACGCCAACGAAGGTGTGGCGCAGATGCTCTTCCTCGAATCCGATGAAGAATGTGAAGTTTCCTACAAGGATCGTGGCGGCAAATATCAGGGCCAGCGTGGCGTAACCTTGCCGCGTACCTGATCGACCATCCGACGGATGTCGGGAATTCTTTGGCGGGCAGACACTCTATGGGGTGTACTGCCCGTTTTTGTTACACACAAATTCGGGCCTTCACTGAGGAGTGCCCTATGAAGATCGACCCGCGAATCAGCGCTGAACTGGCAAGGCTTGAGCCCAATCAGATAGGCGTTCTGGCCTGGTCGTTACTGGCGAATCCGTCTTTGAGCCTGTCCGGCGGCGTGCCCGGCCAGCCCGATCCCGATACTCCCAACGAACAACCGACCGAACCAGGCGAACCGACCCTGCCGGACGAACCGCCTCCGGCGCCTGTCGCCTGACCCACTGTCATGAATATGGCCCGTCAGCCTGATCGATTTGCGATCTAGCTGACGGGCCATATTTCGTTGTCGCCGATCACGAAGACCTTGCAACTGTCGTCCCGCTCGACCTGATAGCCGCCGGTAAACGCACCGAATGCCGGCATCAGGCTGATGCGCTCACCGAGTCTGAAACAAGCCAGACGCAGACTCTGCCGACCTTTGCCATGCAGCCGATAGACCGGGTGAACGTGGCCGGCGAGCACGTGCCGTTCCGGATGCGCATCGGGCTCATGCTGCAAGGCAAACGGCCCGAGTAACAGCGGTTCTGGCACCACGCGGATATTCAGCGAGGCCGGCGGGTCGCCTGCGCGTTTGTCATGGTTGCCGCGAATCAGCGTCATCGGCAGGTCAGCGTGCCGCGCTCGCCACTCTGCCAGCGCATTCAGTGTGGTCGGGACATGGGAACCAGGCCCATGCAGAAAATCCCCGAGAAAAATCAATTGGCGACACGGCAGCCGCGCCAGCAATGCGTCGATCACCTCGATGTTGCTCGCCGTCGTGCCATGCGGCACCGGCTGGCCGAGGCTGCGATAGGCCGCTGCTTTACCGAAATGCACGTCTGCGATCAGCAATGCTTCCTGCGCTGGCCAGTACAGGGCTTTCTCCGGCAGCAGCCATAACTCCTCACCGGCCAAACGCACCGGGTACGCACTCACGACGATTTTCCGTTATCAGCGGTTTTTTCCAGGTCACCGACCATTCTTCTAATCCTGTCAGCCAGTTTTTCCGAACTCATGCTCTCGCGCATCCGCTCCACCAGCAGCGGAAAGCCCAACGGTGTAGGACGTTTAACCTGATGCAAGTCGAGTTTCATCCGATTGATCCGCTCCAGTGTCTGCTCCAAACGACGAATATCCAGTTCCTCGCGCAGGACTTCTTCCCCGGCCTGGGCCAGCAGCAGATTGTCGGCGTCGTATTGTTTGAACACCTGGAAAAACAAGCCACTCGACGCCTGCACCTGGCGGGTACTCTTTGGTGCGCCCGGATACCCGGCGAACACCAGCCCGGCGATCCGTGCGATTTCGCGGAAGCGGCGCAACGCCAGCTCACCGGCATTGAGACTGGCCAGCACATCCAGCAACAAGTCATCGGCGTTGAACAGGTGAGCGTCGAGATGCGCGGCCCAATCCACCGGCGTGGCGCTGAGCAGTTCCAGGCCGTAATCATTCACGGCAATCGAGAAGGTCACCGGTTGCCGCTGACTGACGCGCCACGCCAGCAGGCTCGCCAGTCCCAGATGCACTTGGCGCCCGGCGAACGGATAGAGGAAAAGATGCCAGCCTTCGCGGGATTTCAGTACCTCGGCCAGCAGATTTTCCGTGGTGGGCAAGCCGGACCAGCGTATCTGCGTCTCCAGCAGCGGCCGCAGCGCGTGCATTTCCGGGCCGTTGAACTGACCTTGAGCAGCGGCGCTGAAGCGCGTCACCACTGCTTCGGCCAGTTCGTTGGATAACGGCATGCGTCCGCCATTCCAGCGCGGCACGGCGGCTTTTTTTGCGGTGCTGCGTTTGACGTAGGCGGTCATGTTTTCCACCCGCACCAGCTCCAGCAAGCGCCCGGCGAAGAGGAAACCATCGCCGGGTTTCAGTCGCGCGATAAAGCCTTCCTCGACGCTGCCCAGCTGTTTACCGCCACCACCCTTGCTCCAGAATTTCAGGTTGATGCTCGCGTCGCTGACGATGGTGCCGATGCTCATGCGATGGCGCCGCGCCAGACGCGCATCCGGCACACGGCAGACGCCGTGTTCGTCCGGCTCGACCCGGCGGTAATCCGGATACGCTGTAAGAGACATCCCGCCATGGCGTACGAACGCCAGCGCCCAGGCCCAGTCTGCCGCTGTCAGGTCACGATAAGCCCAGGCACCACGGACTTCTTCGTACAAGTCTTCAGGAATAAAGCCACCGCCAAGGGCCATGCTGACCAAATGCTGGACCAGCACATCCAGCGGCTTGTGCGGTGACAGACGCGGCTCGATGCGTCGTTGCTCGACGGCATCGCGTGCGGCGACCGCTTCGATCAGCTCCAGGCTGTGGGTCGGTACCAACGTCACCCGCGAGGTGCGCCCCGGCGCGTGGCCGGAACGGCCGGCACGTTGCATCAACCGCGCAACGCCTTTGGCCGAGCCGATCTGCAGCACGCGTTCGACCGGGAGGAAATCCACACCCAAGTCCAGGCTTGAGGTGCACACCACCGCTTTCAATTGGCCATTCTTCAGCGCCTGTTCGACCCAGTCGCGGGTATCGCGTGACAGTGAGCTGTGGTGCAGCGCGATCAACCCGGCCCAGTCCGGCCGCGCTTCCAGCAGCGCCTGATACCAGATCTCCGATTGCGCGCGGGTGTTGGTGAACACCAGGCTGCTGGCGCAGGCGTCGAGTTCGGCCACCACCTGCGGCAGCATCTTCAGACCAATGTGGCCGGCCCAGGGAAAACGCTCGATGGCCGGTGGCAGCAGGGTGTCGACTTGCAGGGTTTTTTCGCTTTTGCCCTGAACACTGACGCCGCCGCCCTGTGGGATCAGCACTTGCTCGGCGTGGGATTGATTACCGAGGGTGGCGGACACGCCCCAAACGATCAGTTCCGGCTGCCAATGACGCAGGCGGGCGAGGGCCAGTTGCAATTGCACGCCGCGCTTGTTGCCGAGCAATTCATGCCATTCATCAACGACGATCATGCGCAGGGTCGACAACGCCGTGCGCGCATCGGCGCGGGCGAGCAACAGAGTCAGGCTTTCCGGTGTGGTGATCAGCGTCGTTGGCAGACGCCGGCCCTGGCGGGCGCGTTCGCTGCTGCTGGTGTCGCCGGTGCGCAGGCCGATGGACCATGGAATCTGCAAATCATCCACCGGGCTTTGCAACGCGCGGGCGGTATCGGCGGCGAGGGCGCGCATCGGTGTGATCCACAGCACCGTCAGCGGTTCGGCCGGCGGTTTGCGTTTGCGCGGTGTAGCCACGGGCGGTTGCAGGCGGGCGAAGCGGTTGAGCGCAGCAAACCATACCGCATAAGTTTTGCCGGCGCCGGTGCTGGCGTGGAGCAACCCGGATTCGCCGTTTTTCACCGCCGCCCACACCTGTTTCTGAAAGACGAACGGCTTCCAGTCGCGGGCGCTGAACCAGGTTTTTGCAAAGTCGGGGGATTTCGCCATGCCGGCTGCGTGCGCTCTGGAGGTGTTGTTTCAGAGACAGCGAAGCGGGGGGACAAGTTTAACTTTGTCGGTCGATGGATTCCCCCTGTGGGAGCGAGCCTGCTCGCGAATGCGATGTCTCATTCAACATTGATGTTGATTGATAAACCGCTTTCGCGAGTAGGCTTGCTCCCACACAGGGCGGGGGCCAACCTTATTTAAGATTGCCGCTGAGGAACTGCTTCAGGCGTTCACTCTTGGGATTGCCCAGCACTTCTTCGGGAGCACCTTCTTCCTCCACCAGACCCTGATGCAGAAACAGCACCTGATTCGACACCTTGCGCGCAAAACTCATTTCGTGGGTGACCATGATCATCGTCCGACCTTCTTCGGCCAGGCCCTGAATTACTTTCAGCACTTCGCCGACCAGTTCCGGATCTAGTGCCGAGGTCGGTTCGTCGAACAGCATCACTTCCGGTTCCATCGCCAGTGCCCGGGCGATCGCCACGCGTTGTTGCTGGCCGCCGGACAGGAACGCCGGGTATTGATCGGCGACCCGCGCCGGCAAGCCGACTTTGTCCAGATAACGTCGGGCGCGATCCTCGGCTTCCTGTTTGCTGCAGCCCAGCACCCGGCGCGGGGCCATGGTGATGTTTTCCAGCACGGTCATGTGGCTCCACAGGTTGAAATGCTGGAACACCATTGCCAGCCGCGTGCGCAGGCGTTGCAGTTCATCGGCGTCGGCGACGTGCATGCCGTGCCGGTCGGTGACCATGCGGATCGCCTGGCCATCGAGGCTCATGGCGCCGTCATTGGGTTGCTCGAGGAAATTGATGCAGCGCAAAAAGGTGCTTTTGCCCGAGCCGCTGGCGCCGATCAGGCTGATCACGTCGCCGGTTTTGGCCTTGAGCGAAACGCCTTTGAGCACCTGATGATCGCCATAGCTTTTGTGCAGGCCTTCAACGGTCAGTTTGTACATGGACGAGCATCCTCAAGGCGAAAGTAGGTAGCCGCTGCGATAGGCTTCGGCGCCCGCGACGTGGGCGATGACCATGCCGGCAGTGGCCATGCGCCGCAGCGAGCGCGCATACAGCAGGCCGGCGGCGGTGCAATGAATGGGGGTGACCTTGTCGTGGACCGGGTCGATGATTTCGGCGATCTGCTGGCCGGCTTCCAGGTATTGGCCGGGTGTGGCGCAGTACACCAGCAGGCCGCCGACTGGCGTGGTCACCGGTTCGACCCCGGCCAGCGGCGTGGGAGGGTACGGCAGTGGCGGTTGCGGCTTGGTCTCGCCGACGATGGCATCGAACTGGATCAGATAGTCGATCAGCGCCTGACAATCGCGGCTGGCCAGCGGGTGGTTGACGTCACCCTGGCCGCGCAATTCGACGGTCACCGAGAAGCTGCCCAGCGGAATCTCGAACTGCTCGCCGAAGCGCTCGCGCAGTTGCCACCAGAGCAGGGTGAAGCATTCGTCGAACGACTGCCCGCCGGAATCGGTAGCGAGCAGACTGGCCTGGGCTTCGATATAGCGCGCCAGTGGCTCGACCTGTGGCCAGGCCTCGGGCGTGGTGTACAGGTGCACCACCGATTCGAAGTCGCAGTGCAAGTCCAGCACCATGTCGGCATCGCAGGCCAGGCGTTGCAGGGTCAGACGCTGGGATTGCAGTTGTGTGGTCGGCGTCTGGCGGGCGAGGGCGTTGCGCAGGCTGGTGCGGATCAGTTCGAGGTTGTGCTGCGCGTCGTCGTTGAGTTGGCCTTCGATGGCGTTGCCGATTTCTTCGCTGAGGTCGACGAACCAGCGATTGAAGTTCTGCCCGCTCTCCAGGTCGTAACGGCCCAGCGGCACGTCCATCAGCACTTGTTCGAGGCCGACCGGGTTGGCCACCGGCACGAGGACGATTTCGCTGCGCAGGCGGCCGGCAGCTTCCAGCTCGGCCAGACGCTGCTTCAGGTGCCAGGCGACCAGCATGCCCGGCAGTTCGTCGGCATGCAGCGAGGCCTGAATGTACACCTTGCCCTTGGCCTGCTGTGGGCCGAAGTGGAAACTGTGAATCTGCCGTGCGGTCCCCGGCAGCGGGGCCAGCAAGTCATGAATCTGGTGGCGCATTGTTATCTCTTTATTGTCAAACCGGTGCTAGTGAGTCGGCCCGAGGAAGGCCAGCCAGCGGCGTTCGGCAAGGCGGAACAGACCGACCAGCGCAAAAGTAATGGTCAGGTAGATCAGCGCGGCGATGCCGAACGACTGGAAGGTCAGGAAGGTCGCCGAGTTGGCATCCCGCGCGACTTTCAGGATATCGGGAATGGTCGCGGTGAACGCCACGGTGGTCGAGTGCAGCATCAGGATCACTTCGTTGCTGTAGTAAGGCAACGAACGGCGCAGTGCCGACGGCATGATCACATAGGCGTACAGCTTCCAGCCGGTCAGGCCATAAGCCTTGGCCGCTTCGACTTCGCCATGGTTCATGCTGCGAATCGCCCCGGCAAAAATCTCCGTGGTGTACGCGCAGGTATTGAGCGCGAAAGCGAGGATCGTGCAGTTCATCGCGTCGCGAAAGAAACTGTCGAGGATCGGCTGTTCGCGCACGGCGGCGAGGCTGTAGATGCCGGTGTAGCAGATCAGCAACTGGATATACAGCGGCGTGCCACGGAACAGGTAGGTGTAGAACTGCACCGGCCAGCGAATGTAGAAGTGCGGCGAGACGCGGGCAATCGACAGCGGAATCGAGACGACGAAGCCGATGCAGATCGAGGCGGTCAGGAGCCACATCGTCATTGCCAGTCCGGTGATGTTCTGGCCGTCGGTATAAAGGAAGGCGCGCCAATATTCCTGGAGAAGTTCGATCATCGTACGGCCTCCCGGGCACCGGCGGCGTAGCGGCGTTCGAGCCAGCGCAGGATGAAGTTCGAAGCACTGGTGATCAGCAGATAAATCAAGGCGGCGAGGACCAGAAAGTAGAACAGTTGATAGGTACTTTTACCGGCGTCCTGCGCTGCCTTGACCAGATCGGCGAGGCCAATGATCGACACCAGCGCGGTGGCCTTGAGCATGACCATCCAGTTGTTGCCGATGCCCGGCAGGGCGAAGCGCATCATTTGCGGAAACACCACAAAGCGAAAACGCTGGCCACGTTTGAGGCCGTACGCGGTGGCGGCTTCGACCTGACCACGCGGCACCGCGAGGATCGCGCCACGGAAGGTCTCGGTGAAATACGCGCCATAAATGAAGCCCAGCGTCAGCACGCCGGCGCTGAACGGGTCGATTTCGATGTATTCCCATTCCATGTAGTCGGTCAGTGACGTCAGCCAGGTTTGCAGGCTGTAGAAGATCAACAGCATCAGCACCAGATCCGGCACGCCGCGAATCAGCGTGGTGTAGAGCTGCGCGGGCAGGCGCACCAATTTGACTTTCGACAGTTTGGCACTGGCGCCGAGCAGGCCGAGCAACACGGCCACCAGCAGCGACATCGCCGATAATTTGATGGTCATCCAGGTGCCTTGCAGCAGCAACGGGCCGAAGCCCTGCAGACTGAACGAGGCCAGCCCCAGATTTTGCAGGAGGGTTTCAAACATAAATCAGCAACCTGAGCGGATGGAAAAGGCGCCCATCGAGGATGGGCGCCGGGGCATTATTTGCCGCTGTACAGATTCAGGTCGCCAAAGTGTTTCTTTTGAATCTCGGCGTATTTGCCGTCGTCGTGTAACGCTTTGATACCTTTATCCAAAAGTGCTTTCAGCTCAGTGTTACCTTTCTTGATACCGATAGCGGTTTTCGACGGCAGCAATTCGCTGTCGACCGGCTGGCTGACTTCGTAACCTTCGCCTTTCGGCGACTTGAGGAAGCCCAGTTCGGCTTGCAGCATGTCCTGGATGGCTGCGTCGAGGCGGCCGGAGGTCAGGTCGGAATACACCTGATCCTGGTTCTGATAGGCCTGGGTTTTCACACCGGCCTTGTCCAGCACGGCTTTGGCGTAGGCTTCCTGAATCGTGCCTTGCTCATAGCCAACGGTCTTGCCCTTGAGCGACGCGACGTCTGCGCTGAGGCCGGAGCCTTTCTTGAACACGTAAGCGGTCGGGCCGGAAAACAGTTCGCTGGAGAAGTCGATGACCTTCTCGCGCGCTGGGGTCACGGTCATCGACGAGATCACACCGTCGAACTTGTTGGCTTTGAGGCCCGGAATCATGCCGTCGAAATCGCTTTCGACCCATTTGCACTTGACCTTCAGTTCGGCGCAGATGGCGTTACCCAGATCGATATCGAACCCGACCAGGCTGCCATCGGCCGCTTTCGACTCGAACGGTGCGTACGAAGGGTCAACGCCAAAGCGCAGCTCTTTGTATTCCTTGGCCAGCGCGGAGCCGGCGGCCATGCACAACGCCAGTGCAGAAAGGGTCAGCAATGCTTTTTTCATTATTCAATCCCTAAGAACCAATATGAGCGCTTGTGGCGCAGAATTATTGTTACTGCAACGCTTACGACCTATAGAAAGTAGCAATTTCCGAACCAGAGTGCCGAACAGGTGTTTTAAAAGGTCGAGTGCAGAGAGGCAAGGGTAGTTGAATGCCCGGAAACGGGCATTGCTGTTTGCATGCACTGTTTCGGTTCAAGCGCGTGGCTGAGAGCAGGTAAAACTGTGGCAAGGGATTTGTCCCGATGACTGATCGTTCCCACGCTCCTGCGTGGGAATGCATCAACGGACGCTCCGCGTTCGGCTCTGGGGGGGACGCAGAGCGTCCCGGGCTGCGTTCCCACGCAGAGCGTGGGAACGATCAGTGAAAAGCGGTTAGGCCAACAGATCCTGAAGGGTAGCGAGGCTGTCGGCTTCTTCGACGGTCTTGTCCTTGCGCCAGCGCAGCATGCGCGGGAAGCGCACGGCGATGCCGCTCTTGTGTCGGCGCGACAGGGCGATGCCTTCGAAGCCGAGCTCGAACACCAGGCTCGGTTTCACGCTGCTCACCGGGCCGAATTTTTCCACCGTAGTCTTGCGCACGATGCTGTCGACCTGACGCATTTCTTCATCGGTCAGCCCCGAATACGCCTTGGCAAACGGCACCAGCGAGCGTTGACTGGATTCCGGCGGGCCGTCCCACACGGCGAAGGTGTAATCGCTGTACAGACTGGCGCGGCGGCCGTGTCCACGCTGGGCATAAATCAGTACCGCGTCGACGCTGAACGGGTCGACCTTCCACTTCCACCACACGCCCATGTCCTTGGTCCGGCCGACGCCATACAGCGAATCGCGCGCCTTGAGCATCATGCCCTCGACGCCGAGTTTGCGTGACGCTTCGCGCTGGCGGCCGAGGTCGAGCCAGTCTTCGCCGTTCAATACCGGGGAGGGCAGCAGTACCGGGCTGTTGCAGCGCGCGATCACCTCTTCGAGTTGCGCCCGGCGCTTGACCTGCGGCTGGTTGCGCCAGTCTTCGCCCTGCCATTCCAGCAGGTCGTAGGCCAGCACTACCACCGGCACTTCTTCGAGAATCTTCTTGTCGAGGGTCTTGCGACCGATGCGTTGCTGCAGCAGGGCGAACGGTTGCACGGCCGGCGGCTCATCGGATTGCGGATCGAAGGCATCTTCGGTGGTCGGATGGGTGCTCTTCCACACGACGATTTCGCCGTCGATCACCGTGCCGTCGGGCAGGCCGTGGACCAGCACATCGAACTCGGGGAAGCGCTCGGTCACCAGTTCCTCGCCGCGCGACCACACCCACAGCTTGCCGTCGCGCTTGACCACTTGCGCGCGGATACCGTCCCACTTCCATTCCACCTGCCAGTCGCTGGCGGGGCCGAGCAGAGCTTCGAATTCCTCGACCGGTTGCGCCAAGGCGTGGGCAAGAAAGAACGGGTAGGGCTGGCCGCCGCGCTGGGCATGTTCGTCGGCGGATTCCGGGGCGATCAGTTTCAGATAGCTGGCGGCGTTCGGCCGGTTCGACAGGTCCGTGTAACCGACCAGGCGCTGGGCCACGCGTTTGCTGTCGAGCCCGGCCATTGAGGCGAGGGCGCGGGTGACCAGCAACTTCGAAACGCCGACGCGGAAACTGCCGGTGATCAGCTTGATGCACAGCATCAGGCTCGGCCGGTCCAGTTGCGCCCACAACATTGGCAATTGGCGCGCCAGGTACTCCGGCGTTTCTCCGCGCAGTGGCAGCAGCTTGTCTTCGATCCATTCGGCAAGACCGGCCTCGGAGCTGTGGGAATTTTCCGGCAGTACCAGAGAAATGGTCTCGGCCAGATCGCCGACGGCCTGATAGCTTTCTTCGAACAGCCATGGCTCCAGTCCCGAAACTGCGACCGCCAGCTCACGTAGGATGCGCACCGGTACCAGTTGTCGCGGCCTGCCACCGGAGAGGAAATACACCGCCCATGCGGCATCTTCCGGCGCGGCCTGCGCGAAGTAAGCCTGCATCGCCGCCAGCTTGGCGTTGCTCGACGTGGTGGCGTCGAGTTCGGCATATAACTCGGCGAAGGCTTTCATGGCGATGTCTCGGCAACGGTGGGTTCGCTGGCGATGTTGTCGTCTTCGTCATCGCCGTATTCGGTGGTGAAGCCTTGTGCATCGAGGCCCTGTTCGCGCAAATGGCGCACGAGCACGCCGATCGAGCCGTGGGTGACCATCACCCGTTCCGCGCCGGTCTGGTTGATCGCCCACAGCAGGCCGGGCCAGTCGGCGTGATCGGAAAGGATGAAACCGCGATCGACGCCGCGCCGCCGCCGGGTCCCGCGCAAGCGCATCCAGCCGCTGGCGAAGGCATCGCTGAAGTCGCCAAAACGGCGCATCCACGTGCTGCCGCCCGCCGATGGCGGAGCAATGACCAGCGCCTGGCGCATGATTGGATCGCTTTTTTTCACGTCGCCTGCGTAAATCGTCGGCGGCAGGTATACGCCGGCATCGCGGTAGACGCGGTTCAACGGTTCGACTGCGCCGTGGCTGAGAATCGGCCCGAGGGTTTCGTCGATGCCGTGGAGAATCCGCTGCGCCTTGCCGAAGGAGTAGCAGAACAGCACGCTGGCCTTGCCGGCGGCGATATTGGCCGCCCACCACTGATTGATCTCGGCGAAGATCTGCGCCTGCGGCTGCCAGCGATAGATCGGCAGGCCGAAGGTCGATTCGGTGATAAACGTGTGGCAGCGCACCGGTTCGAATGGGGTGCAGGTGCCATCCGGCTCGACCTTGTAATCGCCCGATGCGACCCAGACTTCGCCGCCGTATTCCAGGCGCACTTGCGCTGAACCGAGGACATGCCCGGCGGGGTGAAAGCTCAGGGTCACGCCGTGGTGGGTCAGGCGCTGGCCGTAGTCGAGGGTTTGCAACTGGATGTCCTGACCCAGACGCGCGCGCATAATCCCGGCGCTGGCGCTGCTCGACAGGTAGTGCTGATTACCGGTGCGCGCGTGATCGCCATGGGCATGGGTGATCACCGAACGCTCGACCGGCCGCCACGGATCGATATAGAAATCCCCGGCGGGGCAGTAGAGACCTTCAGGTCGGGCAATAACAAGATCCATGTCGTGACCGGAATGGGGGGCTTGTTAGCTATGAGGCGGGCGTGAGGCTGGAAGTTCGATCGGCTTTAAAGCGCTACCCTCACCCCAGCCCTCTCCCAGAGGGAGAGGGGGCCGACCGAGGTATCTGGTGAGGTACATCGACCTGGGGCACCGAGTTGAATATGGATCCGGCACAGCCTTGAGCCTGATCCAATGTTGGATTCACCTCGCTTTGTAGAGGGGCTGACCGAGGTGTCTGGTGAAGTACATCGACCTGAGGGGCCGGGGTGGATATGGATCTGGCACAGCCTTGAGCCTGATCCAATGTTGGATTCACCGTCTCTCTTTCAGGTCGGCGCAAGACCCAAGCATCCCCCAATCAGTCCCCTCTCCCTCCGGGAGAGGGCTAGGGTGAGGGGCTGTTGATCTTTGCTCTATTTCCCGGGCGTCAGGGTCAAACGGGTCTTGCCATACACCCGATCAAAGTTCTGCGGCTGCATCGGCAGGCCGATGTACTGACCTTTCAGCCACGCATCGATCCCGTTCAGGTAATTCGGACTCAGTGGATTGCCCGACTGCCCCGTACCGTTCTGCGCCATCAATGGCTCGCTCTGGCCGAAGTCGACGATAAAGCGCATCGACGGCGCGCGTGTGGTGGCGAGGTCCTGGCCCCAGGCAAACGCCGAGCTGTTCAGCGTGGTGTGATCGCCTCCAGCCGCCAGCGGCCCGCGTACAGTCTGACCGTTGCTGTTTTTCCACGAATAGGTGTGCAATTTGCCCCACTGCCAGGCGCGATGATCGCCGCCCAACTGACTGTCGCCGGCCGTAATCGCCGCCGCGAGGCTGCGGGCGAGAATCACGGATTTGTCTTCCTTCTGCGGCGTGCGCAGATCATCCCAGAACGGACTGTCCTCACGTCCCAAGAGATGATCGGCCTGCGCCGCGTAGGACAGATCGCCATTGGCGACAAAGGCCTTCCACGCCGGGCTCGACTCAGGACCCAGTTCATCGAGGAAGATCTGCTTCATGCTTTCCTGCAGAAACAGTTCGTAGATCGCCGCATCCGCCGAGGTCGGGCTGAGCTTGCCGTCGAACGCCATCAATCGGGTGAAGGCTTCGCGCGCCTTGCTGCGTTCGGCGTCCGGCAGGGCGTCGATCGCCTGTTTCAGCGGTTGCTTCATCCCCGGTGCTTCGAAGACTTTTTTCAGCTTGGCGGCGAAAGTGGTGGTCTGGTCGTACTGCATGGCGATCACGCTGCGGCTGTCCTGCTTGCCGCTGCCAGCCATTTCCGCCAAGCGTTCGCCACGCTCCGGTGCCGCCCAGGATTTCGACAACTGCATGCCGTAGCCGTCGGGAATCACACGCTGGTTGGCCGTGCCGAGCCAGCCTTGTGCCGGGTCCTGATCGTAGGGGTGCAGCATCGGGTCGGCGTAACCGTCCCAGTCGTAGCGACCGTCCCAGCCCGGCGAGGGCAGCAGACCTTCGCCTTCGCGACGGTTGGGGAAGCGCCCGGTGACTTGCCAGCCGATATTGCTTGCATCGGCAAAGACCAGATTGAGGGTGATGGCGCGGATTTCGCGGCTGGCGTCCGAGGCGCGCTCGACGTTCTGCGCGCGGGTCAGGTCGAAGAAGGCATCCAGCGTTTTGTCGTCGGTGAAGCTTGGCGTCTGTAAAGCGAGACCGAAACCGCTGCCCTGCGCCGCTGCCTGGGCACTGTTGAGCAACGCGCCGTGGCGGGTTTCGTAAACGGCCTCGCGAATCGGCCGCTGGCCTTTGACGAAATAGGTTTCGTTGCGCACGCCCAACGGCTGCCATTTGCCGTTGACTTCATAAGTGAGGCTGTTGCCCTGACGGCGGATTTTCTCGAGGAACAGATCCTGGTTATCGCCGAGCACGCTGGTCATGCTCCACGCCACTTTACCGTTGAAGCCGCCGAGCACCATCGGCAGACCGGCAACCGTGACGCCGGCGGCCTGATATTTCGGCGCACGTATCTGCACGAAACTCCACAACGACGGCGCGGCCAGTGGCCCGTGCGCATCGCTGGCCAGCAGGCTTTTGCCGCTGCGGCTGCGTTGCGGGGCAATCGCCCAATTGTTCGCAGTCGGCGTGGCGAGCAGGTTCAGCGCCGACAGTTGCTGGCTGGCGCTGCTCAGTTCCGTCAGCCCCGGAATCTGCCCGTTGAGCTTGAGGCCTTGCAGTTTGTCGGCTTCAGCCACTGGCAGGTTTTCATCAGGCGCCGACGGGCTCAGCCAGGCGAGTTTGTCAGTGGTCACGGTTTGCGCGAGCACCAGCGACTGGATTTCCTCCGGCAGGTTGGCCGACTGGCTGAAATTCAGCAGGGCAAAAATCAGCGCCGAATCTTCCGGTTTCCAGTATTCCGGCTTGTAACCGCTGGCGGCGAGGTCGCCCGGCAATTTGTCGGCGTAGCGGAACAGGTAGGCGTTGACGCCCCGTGCATACACCTCGAAGAAGCGCTTGAGCCGTGGCGACGAGGCCTTGTACAGCTCGCCGGCGCTCTTCTTCAGATTGACCGCGCGCATGTAACGGTCGGCATCGAGCATCGACGCGCCGGACATTTCCGCCAGCCGGCCCTGGGCCAACAGGCGCAGGGTGACCATCTGGTTGATACGGTCGCTGGCGTGGACGTAACCGAGGCTGAACAGCGCGTCATGGAAGCTGTTGCTTTCGATCAGCGGCATGCCCATCGCATTGCGCCGCACCGAAACGTTCTGCGCCAGGCCCTTGAGCGGTTGCACGCCGGAGGTCGGCGGCAGGCTGTCCTGGGCGTTCCAGGTCTGGCAACCGGACAGGCCGAGAACACCGGCCACTGCTGCGGCAACGCCGAACCGGGGAAGAAAATGTGTAAGGGCTGGCGAGGCCATGGCGAAGCTCCTGCGGGGGTATAAGGCTGGGGGCGCAATAAAGCCGCTACGTTAGTGACGGCGCGAGGGCCGCGCAAGCAGGGCGAGTGGTTATTTATGCAGTTGTCGGCTGATCGGTCAGAGGCGTGACAGTTGCTTGTGGGAAAGCGCTGATGTTGAACTACGGAACAAGTCCCGTGCCCTGTCAGGAGAAAGATCGCTATGGAGCTTCAGAGCAACGCTGTGCTGATCATCATCGACCAGCAGAAAGGCATTCTGCATCCGCGGCTGGGACGGCGGAATAATCCTCAGGCCGAAGAGCGAATGCTTGAGTTATTGGCGCTGTGGCGCCTGCGCGGGCGCCCGGTGATTCACGTGCAGCACTTGTCGCGCTCACCTGATTCGGTGTTCTGGCCGGAGCAGGACGGAGTCGAGTTTCAAGAGCGTTTTGTCCCTCGGGACGGTGAATGGCTGATCCAGAAACAGGTGCCGGATGCGTTTTGTGCCAGTGGGCTGGAGGCGCAGTTGCGTGAGGCTGGGATCGGGCAATTGATCATCGTTGGTGTGGCGACCAATAACTCGGTTGAGTCGACGGCGCGCACTGCGGGCAACCTGGGGTTCGACACATGGGTGGCAGAGGATGCATGTTTTACCTTCGACAAGGCCGATTATTTCGGCACACCGCGTACCGCTGAAGAGGTGCACGGGATGTCGCTGGGGAATCTGCATGGGGAGTATGCGACGGTGGTCGGCTCTTCACAGATTCTGGCGGCGGGCTGAAGTTTTGTAGTGTATGCGCCGCCGCCTTCGCGAGCAGGCTCGCTCCCACAGTGACCATATTTCTTCAGATGAAACGCGATCCCTGTGGGAGCGAGCCTGCTCGCGAAAGCGGTGTGTCAGGCGAAGAAGACCTTCGCCAGTGACATCAAGCGCCGTGGCACTTCTTGAATTTCTTGCCGTTGCCGCATGGGCAAGGGTCGTTGCGGCCGACGTCTTTCAGGGCGTTGCGCACCGGTTCCTGGTGGGCGTGGCCGCAGTTCGGGCCGTGGACATGGCCATGGTCGTGATCATGATGGTGGTCATGATCGTGGTTGCAGTCAGGGCCATGGACATGGGGTTGCTGGGTCATCGAGGTCACTCCGGAGTTAGATCGGCGGGGATTATCACGCCATTGCGCTCAAGGTGCACGTAGTGGGCGATGAATAAACCGGTTTCCATTTCGCCCTGCAATCGATAGGGAATCTGCTGGTTCGGATTTTTCAGCAGTTTCACCACCTGTTTGACCTTCGGCCACAGGTTGGTGCGGATCGGCACTTTGAAGTAAGCGCTGCGCTTCGGCCCCACGGTAAACCAGTGCTCATGCTCGCCTTCGGTGAGCAGCATGTCGGCCAGGTGAATCCGGTATTCGAGGCCACGCACGGTCAGGTCGCTGTCGTTGGGATTGTCGACGCGAAAGTGCAGGATGAATTTTTGCTCGAGCAGTTTGGCCCGCACCACCTCGACTTTCACCAGATGCACGGCGGGCTCGACGCTTTCGTCGCTGAACCACGAGGCACAGCCGCCGAGGTTTACGATCAGCATCAACAGCAGAAAATGTAGTGTGCGCCGACGACCGAGCATGAAATTGACTCCCTTTGTGCCCAGTCTAGACCTTAAAAGATTTCAGCCTTCGGCTAATCCCGTGTAGGAGCGGCCGAAGGCTCGGGCCGCGATCGGACGATCTTTTGATCTTCAGCTCAAGCGCCGAAATAACCCGAACAACACTTCTTGAACTTCTGCCCGCTGCCACACGGGCAGCCGTCATTGCGCCCCAGCTTCATCTGCACCGTCGGATCGATGAAGTACCAGCGCCCGCCGTTCTGCACAAACGAAGAGCGCTCGCGATGGCTGTGCTCGCCCTGGCTGTCATGCCAGCGCGCGGTGAAGGTCACAAAAGCGTGTTCCGGCTGGCCGCCGAACACTTCCGAGCTTTCAACCTCAAGGCCGAGCCAGGTGCTTTGCGCACTCCAGTCGCTGATCGATTGTCGGTTCAGCCCCGCCTGTTGCGCGGGCAGGGTGGTCGCCACCAGATAGTCGATCAGCCCCAGCACATAAGCGCTGTAGCGCGAACGCATCAAGGCTTCGGCACACGGCGCCGGGTGGCCGTCATGATAAGGGCCGCAGCAGGCATCCAGCAGATTGCCGCTGCCGCAAGGGCAAATGGCTGTACTCATTGCATTACCACCAGTATTTCCCGAAGTTTTCCGGATTGGCCCAGAAGCGTGAATTGAGCCAGTCGGGGACTTGTTTGTAGTCAAGCAGATCGTAGGTGAACAGGGTCAGCACCTGCGCGTCGCGCTGAAAACGCTCGCTGGCCTGCAGGGCCAGCGAATAGAAATCGGTTTCCTGCCAGCCACTGGCCGCCAGATCCGCCAGCACCGCGATGCGACTGGTGTTGAGATTGCGAATGCCGCCCAACAGATTCAGGCCGTCGCGCTTGGGCAAATGTTCCAGGCAATCGACTACCAGCGCCAGATCGAAGCGTTGCGCGGCCAGCTCAGCCGGCAGTGCGCCGGGTGCGGCATGGGCGACCACGGTGTCTGGATGCGCGTCCTTGAAAGCGCTCAAGGCGGGAAACTCGCTGGCGCCGATCAGCAGCAGACGGGCCGGGGCGTAGCGATCCAGCAAAGCGGCCAACGCCTGTTGTGGCGTGCGCGAAGAAATGGCGGCGTTCATCGAAGCTCCTCAGTCAGACCGCCAAGACTAGCCTGCCAGACCGCGTCGGCAAAGCGCCCGGTGGCGGCGGTTTTCGCCAAAAGAGGCAAACCCCTGTGAACACGGTCGCAAACAGCGGTGGCCTATTGCTGGCGGAGATTAAAACTCCGGTCTTTACTCCCTGAATCGGTTTTAAGCCGATCCCTCAGGAGAAAACTAGATGAGCATAGTTCGGACAGCATTACCCTTGGTTCTGCTAACCAGTGTGTTGACTGGTTGCGCAGGTTTGCAGAAAACCGACTGGCCGACCTGTGCGGCGGTCGGCGGTGTGGTCGGTGCCGGTCTCGGCGCGACGGAAAGCGCTTCGTGGGCCGGTTACGGTGCACTGATTGTCGGTGGTACGGCGGCGGCCTATTGCTGGGTGCATGGTGATGGCGATGAAGACGGCGATGGCGTGCCGGACAGTCGCGACAAGTGCCCGGGTACGCCTAAAGGCGTACAGGTCGACGCTGACGGTTGCCCGCCACCGACGCCTGCGCCAGTGGTCGAAGAAGCGGTTGTGGTCAAGGAAGAAACCATCGTCATTCGTGATGTGCATTTCGAATTCGACAAAGCCACGCTGACCGGCCCTGACAAGCAAGTGCTGGACAAGGTCGCCGATCGCCTGAAACAGGAATCCTCTACCGCGCAACTGACCGTGACCGGTCACACCGACAGTGTCGGCAGCGATGCCTACAACAAGAAACTGTCGGATCGTCGTGCGCACTCGGTGGTGGAATACCTGATCCAGCAGGGCGTGCCACGTGCCAGCTTCGTTTCGGTGTCGGGCCTTGGTGAAAGCCAGCCTGTGGCTGACAACAAGTCGGCTGATGGTCGTGCGCAGAACCGTCGCACCGAAATCAAAATCGTCCGCTAGCCCCTCTCGCATCCGCGGCTTGTGCAGTCGCGGATGCGGGTCTTTACTCCTGTGTAACCGGTATGGGCCGGTACACAGGAGCGTTCACAAATGCGTCTTTTCTCAAGGTCCGTCTTGCCGGTGCTGCTGCTAGGCAGCTTGCTCACCGGTTGTGCCACTCACAGCGATGGCACCGCCCCCCTCAATCAACGTACGTGGCCGATCTGCAGCCTGCTTGGCGGCCTGGTCGGCGGCGGTCTTGGCGCCATTGAAAGCGCCGGCTGGGCCGGTGGCGGCGCGGCATTGGGTATTCTTACCGGCGGGCTGATCTGTTACGCCCAGGATGGCGATGAGGACAGCGACGGCGTGTTCGACCGCCGCGACCGCTGCCCGGACACCCCGGAAAACACCGAAGTCGATCACCGTGGCTGCCCGCTGCCGCAATATCCGGCGGCAGTCAAACCGGTCGAACCGGCGCCGCAAACCGAAGTGATCACCTTGAGCGATGCCGGCAACGTGCTGTTCGATTTCGACAAGTCCGATCTGACCCCGGCGGCCAAAGCCCAGCTCGACACCTTGATGGACAAGCTGCGCAATGCCGATGTGGTCAGCATCAAGGTCATCGGGCACACCGACAGCAAAGGCTCCGACGCCTATAACCAGGCTTTGTCCGAGCGGCGCGCGAGCAGTGTCGCAGCGTACTTGCTGAGTCAGGGCCTGGCGCCGAACAAGCTCACCAGCGAGGGCCGTGGCGAGAGTGAGCCGGTCGCCGATAACACCACCGATGAAGGTCGCGCGGAAAATCGCCGGGTCGAGCTGCACATCAATCGATAGAAAGGGTCTGTAGTACGCAGGCTAGAGCCGCCGGGTCGAGATCGTCGTCCCGGCAGCCATTTCATCAGCGTTTGCACAAATTTCATTTTTCCCTCTGGCTTATCCCCCGCAGAAGCCGGTACTGTGCGTGCAAAGAATAATTCGCAACACGGGGGAGCGTATGAAGGTGTTCTGGGGGCTGGGGCGTTTGCTGACCCTGCTGTTCTGCTGCGTGGTGCTGGCCAATCAACTGGTGCCGTTTGTTCATCCGCTGCATCTGCTGGTCAATCTGGCCGGCGCTCTGTTGTTGCTGATTCATCTACTCGAAGTGCTGCTGTGCAACCGCAGCCTCAAGGGCCGTCCGCACCCTTGGCGTGATCGTGGCCGCATCCTGTTGTTCGGCGTCTTCCACCTGCAAACCATCCCGGCCCCGGCCGCTCCGGAGGCTTCTTCCCATGCGTAAACTCTTCCTGCTCGCTGCATTCATCAGTCCACTGGCCTGCGCCCAGGTGGTCAACGTGCAAAGCAATTCTTTGATGCGCTTGCCCAACACCACCAGCACGCTGCAACTGGAGAAACTGGAAGTCGCCGATTACGGCACCTTGCTGATCCCGTCCAACGTGACTGAATTGAACATTGATGAACTGCGTCTTGGCCATGAAGCACGTATTGCTATCGTTCCGGCTGAACAAGCGCTGGAAGTGAAGGTCAAGCGCGCTGAATTGAGCGAGGGCAGCCAGATCACCGCGCGCGGCGCCCCCGGCACTTATGAAAAAGCGGCCCGGGCCGGGCGCAATCTGAATCTGCAATTCCAGGCCCTGAGCGCGCCGCAACTGACGGTCGATGCCCGTGGCGGCAGGGGCGCGCCGGGTTTCGTCGGCCTCGACGGCGGCAACGGTGAAGACCCGGGCTGCACCTATGGATCGGCCGGCCACGGCGCCGATGGCAGTGACGGCAGCGATGGCCAGCCAGGCGCGCCGGGTGCGCTGGTGCGCCTCGCCGTACCACGGGATTTCCCGGCCGAGCTGATCAAAGTCAACGTGGCTGGCGGTGCCGGCGGCCCGGCGGGTGTCGGTGGTAAAGCAGGGAAGGGCGGCAAATCCAAGGGCTGCCTGGTCTACCGCGCTGACGGCGGCAAGAACGGCAAGGCCGGCGCGGATGGCCAGCCTGGGTCGGAGGGAGCAGCGGGTTCGGTTACCGTGCAGCGCCTCTAAAACTGCGACCCACTCTCTGATCAATAAAATGCTTTGGTGAGTGAAGATCTTTGGTGAGTGAAATTATGTGGCGAGGGGATTTATCCCCGCTGGGTCGCGAAGCGGCCCCGCTCTAAAAATCAAAAGCGGGACTGCTACGCAGCCCAGCGGGGATAAATCCCCTCGCCACAACTGTGTTCACAGCAGAACAAGAGTGCGATTCAGAGCATCGGTCTCGCCGCCGCTACCGCCACCAGCACCAACCCGACCAGCAGATTGAGCCCCACCACCCGGCGAATCCGCCCCAGCACTGCCGCACCCGCCGGCCAATCCTTCGCCTCAACCGCCTTGCGCAATTCCGGCAGCATCAACCCCTGAATGCGGATGAACAGCGCCGTCATCACCACATACAAACCGATCATCACCTGCACATACTTCGGCGCGGTCTCGAAGCCGACCTGCTGCAGATGCAGCATGCCCACGCCGCTGATCGGCAACAGGATCACCGCGACCCAGACCCAACGGAAAAAACCTTGAAACACTTCCACCCACAGGGTCAGGCGAGCGGGGCCGTCCAGAACCTTCACAGCCGCAGGGCGCAAGACCATCCAGGCGAAAAACATGCCGCCAACCCACATCAATGCAGCAAGGACATGCAGGGGGTAAACGAGGCTAAAAGGTGTCATTGGGTCACTCCGTTCTGCGCGGGATCAATTAGCGGGGTATGATAGCCGCCGAATCAAACCACTGAAAATTTATCCAGCGTTTTGCGCCCGACACTCAATGATCAGCACTGAACTCAAAACCACGATCCAGGGCGCCTATTCGCGTTTTCTAGAGGCCAAGAGCCTCAAGCCGCGTTACGGCCAGCGCCTGATGATCGCCGAAATCGCCAAGGTCCTCGGGGATATCGACACCGACGATGAAGGCCGGCGCAGTGGCGACCCCGCGATTGTCGCGGTGGAAGCCGGCACCGGTACCGGCAAGACGGTGGCCTACAGCCTGGCGGCGATCCCTACGGCGAAACTGGCCGGCAAGCGTCTGGTCATTGCCACCGCGACCGTCGCCCTGCAAGAGCAGATCGTCTACAAGGACTTGCCTGACCTGATGCGCAACAGCGGGCTGAATTTCAGTTTCGCCCTGGCCAAGGGCCGTGGCCGCTACATGTGTCTGTCCAAGCTCGACATGCTCTTGCAGGAAGGCCACGCGCAAACCGCCACCGCGCAGTTGTTCGAGGAAGAAGGCTTCAAGATCGAAGTCGACGAGGCCAGTCAGAAGCTGTTCACCAGCATGATCGAAAAGCTCGCCGGCAATAAATGGGACGGCGACCGCGACAGTTGGCCTAACGCGCTGGAAGACGCCGACTGGGCGCGCCTGACCACCGACCACAGCCAGTGCACCAACCGTCATTGCCCGAACTTCGGCCAGTGCGCCTTCTACAAGGCCCGCGAAGGCATGGGCAAGGTTGACGTGATCGTCACCAACCACGACATGGTCCTGGCGGATCTGGCACTGGGCGGCGGCGCCGTGTTGCCCGATCCGCGCGACACCATTTACGTGTTCGACGAAGGTCACCATTTGCCGGACAAGGCCATCGGCCACTTCGCTCATTACACGCGCCTGCGCTCCACCGCCGACTGGCTGGAAACCACCGCCAAGAACCTCACCAAGCTACTGGCCCAGCATCCGTTGCCAGGCGATCTCGGCAAGCTGATCGAGCAGGTGCCCGAGCTGGCGCGGGAGATCAAGACCCAACAGCAGTTCATGTTCACTGCCTGCGAGCAGATCGCCGATTTCAAGCCCGGCGAAGACGTCGAAGGCCGCGAGCGCCCGCGTCATCGCTTTGTCGGCGGGGTGATTCCCGAGGACATGCGCGAAATGGGCATTGAGCTGAAAAAAGGCTATTCGCGCCTTAACGATCTGTTCCAGCGCCTGACCGACCTGCTCAAGGAAGGCATGGACGGTGAGGTCAATATCGGCATCGCCAGCAATCAGGCCGAAGAGTGGTATCCGCTGTTCGGCAGCCTGTTGTCCCGCGCTTCCGGCAACTGGGAATTGTGGACCGCGTTCACCGCCGAAGACCCGGAAGACAGTCCGCCCATGGCGCGCTGGCTGACCCTGGCCGAAAGCGGTTCGCTGTTCGACATCGAGGTCAACGCCAGCCCGATTCTGGCGGCGGAAACCTTGCGTCGCAGTTTGTGGAATGTCGCTTACGGCTGCCTGGTGACCTCGGCGACGCTGACGGCGCTGGGCACTTTCGACCGTTTCCGCATGCGCGCCGGCCTGCCGAAAAAAGCTGTCACGGCGGTGGTGCCGAGCCCGTTCCATCATGCCGATGCCGGCGTGCTGCGCGTGCCGGATCTGAAGGCCGACCCGCGCGATGCCGCCGCCCACACGGCGGCGATCATTCGCGAACTGCCGGATCTGGTCGAAGGGTCGCGCGGCACGCTGGTGTTGTTCTCCTCGCGCAAGCAAATGCAGGACGTGTTCGACGGTCTCGACCGCGACTGGCGCAAGCAAGTGTTCATTCAGGGCAACCTGTCGAAACAGGAAACCCTCAACAAGCACAAGGCGCGAGTCGATGGCGGTGATTCCAGTGTGCTGTTCGGGCTGGCCAGTTTTGCCGAGGGTGTCGATTTGCCGGGTGCCTACTGCGAGCACGTGGTGATCGCCAAGATTCCGTTCTCGGTGCCCGATGATCCGGTTGAGGCCGCGTTGTCGGAGTGGATCGAGGCGCGCGGCGGCAATCCGTTCATGGAAATCTCAGTGCCCGATGCCTCGCTGAAACTGGTTCAGGCCTGCGGGCGTCTGCTGCGCACCGAAGAAGACCGCGGCACCATCACCTTGCTCGACCGGCGTCTGGTCACCCAGCGCTACGGCAAGGCGATCCTCAATGCGTTGCCTCCTTTCCGACGTGAAATATCCTGAGACGCGGGTGGGCCGATTGGCCCGCCGCGTTGTCTATCTCTCTGCCACCGCTTTTCCATTGGCCTTGACTGGTCGTTAGGGAGAACTCCGTTCTTATGATCCGCCGTTCGTTGCCCGCTGTTTTCGCCATGTTCTTTGCCGCGCCGTTGCTGGCCGCGCCCGCCGGTCAGCAGACGCTGTTCAACTTCGTGCGCCCGGCCGACGTGGTCAAGGTCGCCACGGAAAACGCCGACCTGCCCCAGGCCAATGCCGAACAGACCGCGGAAGGTGAAGTGCTGCGCCGGGTGACGTTCAATCCGGTCGCCCGGCCAACCTTGCGCCTGACCCCACAGACTGGCGCCTGGGACTGGTCGCAGTCCGGCATGATGAGCTTGCGTCTGCAGAGTGCGATGAACTGGGCGGTGACGGTTTATGTGCAGATCCAGAGCAACGATGGCCGCACCCTGATCAGCCGCGTCGATCTGCCGGCCGGCCCCGCGCAAACCTTGCTGGTGCCGCTGGTGGCTTCGACGCCGCTGAGCCAGGGCATGAAAGCCGGGCCGCCGATGCCGATGACCGTCGATGGCCAACGCATCCTGCTGGCCAGCAGCACCGGCGAGATCGATCGCAGCCAGGTGGTTTCGGTAAGTCTGTCGATGGATCAGCCGAAAGTTGCGCAGAGCCTGTTGCTCGAGCGTTTCGGCGTGCAGGACGGCGAGTCGGTGACGCGCGCGGTGTACGGTAATCTGGTCGACGCATACGGGCAGTCAACCCGCAGTAAATGGCCGGAAAAAGTCAGCAGCGACGAGCAACTGAAAAGCGCCGCCAGCAAAGAGCAGCAACAGCTGAATACATGGCTGGCCGAGCGTGAAAAGGCTTCGCTGGACAAGTTCGGCGGCTGGAACCAGGGCCCGGCGTTCAAGGCCAGCGGTTTCTTCCGCACGGAAAAACGTGACGGCCGCTGGTATCTGGTGACCCCTGAAGGCCACCCGTTCTATTCGCTGGGCGTCAACACCGTCAGCGCGCAGGTCAACCAGACCTACGTGGCTGGTCGTGAGTACATGTTCGAATCGTTGCCGAAGAACGACGACCCGCTGGCCGCGCATTTCGGCGAGGGCGACAACCGTGGCGGCAACGGTGCCGATCAGGGCCGTGGCTACGGCAACGGCCGCTGGTACGACTTCTATGGCGCCAATCTGCAACGCCTGTACGGCGAACCGTGCAAGGCCGCCAGCGACAACAAGGCCGGGATTGCCGAAGCGGCAAAGGCGGGCGCGGCTGAGGCCGGCTCGGTGCAGGCTGCTGAAACCGCAGCGGTGCCTGCTGAGCCAAAATCCGGTATTGCCGAAGCGGCGCAGACCGATGCGGTGCAAGCGTCCAGCGAGGAAACCGCTCCGTGCAAAGCCAGAATTGATGAAGAACGCTGGACCCGCCATACCCTCGATCGGCTGCAAGCCTGGGGCTTCAACACGGTGGGCAACTGGAGCGCGCCGTCGCTGGCTGACGCTGAGCGCGTGCCGTACACCTTGCCGCTGTCGATCGTCGGCGATTACACCAGCATCAGCACCGGCAGCGATTGGTGGGGCGGCATGCCGGATCCGTTCGATCCGCGTTTCGCCATGGCCACCGAGCGCGCCGTGGCCATTGCCGCCCGCGATCACCGTGACGATCCGTGGCTGATCGGTTATTACGCCGACAACGAACTGGCCTGGGCTGGCCCTGGCGACGATCCGAAGGCTCGCTTCGCGCTGGCCTACGGCACGTTGAAAATGACCACCGACGTGCCGGCCAAACGCGCCTTTCTCAAGCAATTGCGCGACAAGTACCGCAATCAGGCCGGACTGTCCAAGGCCTGGGGTATCGAGCTACCGGCGTGGGAGTTGATGGAAGATCCAGGCTTCGTGCCGCCATTGCCGAACCCTGAGCATCCGGAGATCGAAGCGGATTTCAAATACTTCCAGAAGGTCTTCGCCGATACCTATTTCAAGACCATTTCCGATTCGCTGAAGTGGCACGCGCCGAACCAGATGCTCCTGGGCGGTCGTTTCGCCACCAGTACGCCTGAAGCCGTGGCCTCCTGCGCGCAGTACTGCGATGTGTTGAGCTGCAACATGTACACGCTCAAGCCGCAGGACGGTTACGACTTCGCCGCGTTGGCGGGGTTGGACAAGCCGGTGCTGATCACCGAATTCAACTTCGGCTCGGCCGACCGAGGGCCGTTCTGGGGCGGCGTGACGCAGTTGGCCAAGGAGGAAGATCGCGGCCCGGCCTATGCCAACTTCCTCAATCAGGCACTGAGCGAGCCATCGATTGTCGGCGTGCACTGGTTCCAGTATCTCGACCAACCGGTGACCGGGCGCTTGCTCGACGGCGAGAACGGCCATTTCGGTCTGGTCGGGGTCACTGACCTGCCGTATCAGGGCTTTGTCGAGGCGGTGCGTAAAAGCAATCTGCAGGCGCTGGAGCAGTTGGGCAAGGAGGCGCAGAAAACCCCGGCGGCGGAAGTGGAAGGCGGGCGCAAGGCCGAGGCTGGCAAAGCGCCGGGGGCCGCGCAGGCGGGTGGGCATTCGGGGAATGGTCACTAGGTTTCAGACCGCGTTATCGTTCTTCGCGAGCAGGCTCGCTCCCACAGGGGATCTGCGCTGCTGTTGAGATCCAGTGTGGGAGCGAGCCTGCTCGCGAAGGGATCAACACAAATTGCCGATCAACCGTCTGGCCCGCGCCTGTTCCCAAATCCCTCAAGGGCTGGAACAATGCGGGCCACTTTGTAGAGCGTTTTCGCGGGGGAGTTGCGGGTGCAGATTCAGGGACATTACGAGCTTCAATTCGAAGCGGTGCGCGAGGCTTTCGCCGCACTGTTCGACGATCCCCAGGAACGCGGTGCAGCCCTGTGCATCAAGGTCGGTGGAGAAACCGTCCTCGACCTCTGGTCCGGTACTGCCGACAAGGACGGCGCCGAAGCCTGGCACAGCGACACCATCGCCAACCTGTTCTCCTGCACCAAGACATTCACCGCCGTCACCGCGCTGCAACTGGTCGCTGAAGGCAAGTTGCAACTCGACGCCCCGGTTGCCCGCTACTGGCCGGAATTCGCCGCCGCCGGCAAAGAATCCGTCACCCTGCGCCAATTGCTCTGCCATCAGGCCGGCTTGCCGGCGCTGCGCGAACTGCTCGCCCCTGAAGCCCTTTACGACTGGCAAACGATGGTCGACGCCCTCGCGGCCGAAGCGCCATGGTGGACTCCGGGCACCGGTCACGGTTATGCCGCGATCACCTACGGCTGGCTGGTCGGCGAATTGCTGCGCCGCGCCGACGGTCGTGGGCCGGGCGAGTCGATCGTCGCTCGGATCGCCAAACCGTTGGGCCTGGATTTCCACGTGGGCCTGGCCGACGAAGAGTTTCAGCGCGTTGCGCACATCGCCCGTGGCAAGGGCAACGCCGGCGACGCTGCGGCGCAGCGCCTGCTGCAAGTGACCATGCGCGAACCGACTGCCATGACTACTCGCGCCTTCACCAATCCGCCGTCAGTGCTGACCAGCACCAACAAGCCGGAATGGCGACGCATGCAGCAACCGGCGGCTAACGGCCACGGCAACGCGCGCAGTCTCGCCGGGTTTTATGCCGGCCTGCTCGACGGCAGCCTGCTCGAGAGCGAGATGCTCGAAGAGCTGACCCGCGAGCACAGCCTTGGCGATGACAAGACTTTGCTCACCCGCACCCGTTTCGGCCTCGGCTGCATGCTCGATCAACCGGACGTGCCCAACGCCACCTACGGCCTCGGCCCACGCGCGTTCGGCCATCCGGGAGCGGGCGGCTCGATCGGTTTTGCTGATCCTGAGCACGATGTGGCTTTCGGTTTCGTGACAAATACCCTGGGGCCTTACGTTTTGATGGATCCGCGCGCGCAAAAGCTGGCGCGGGTGCTTGCCACTTGTCTGTAAAGCTTCAACAGAGGTTCCAGGGTCGGAACCTCGAAGGGATTTTCGTTTCAAAACGGCTGTTTATCCGGGCGAAAGTGCTCTGATTTTTCATTACTTCATTTTGTGGATTTTCAATGTCATCTAAAAAGACCCTCGCCCTGGCCCTGTGTGTAGCGATCACCGGTTGCGCACAGACTCCGAAAAACGATGCAGATGGCGGCAGTTGGTGGCCGTTCGGTTCTTCCGACAAAGTTGCGTCTAAAGATCCGGCTCCGGCCCCGGCTCCGCTGAAACCTGCGGCGACTGCGCCAGTGGCCAAGGCTGAGAGCAGCAACCCGTGGTACTGGCCGTTCGGTTCCAGCGACGAAGCGGTCAAGGCTGATCTGAAAGCCGAGGTCAAACCTGAAGCCAAACCGGTCGAGGTGGCCAAAGCCGAGGCGCAGTCCAATGGCAAATGGTGGTGGCCGTTCGGCGGCAAGGATCAGCCAACCGTCAAAGCCGTGCCGATGCCGGATCCGAAGGTGACTCAGGCCTGGCTGGATGACTACGAACCGCGTCTGCGTGAAGCGGTGAAAGACAGCAATCTGCAACTCGAGCGTCGCGACAACGTACTGGTGGTGACGGCGCCGGTCGAAGGCTCGTTCAATCCAGACCGCCCGGCGATGCTGCTGCCGGTCACCCTTGGCCCGTTCACTCGCGTAGCGAAAATCCTTGAAGCCGACCCGAAAACCGCAGTGCTGGTGCTCGGTCACAGCGATACCAGCGGTGCTGCGCCGGCCAACGTCAAACTGAGCCAGGAGCGTGCGCAATCGGTGGCGGCGATCTTCCGCCTCAGCGGCTTGCAACGTGATCGCCTGATGCTACGCGGCATGGGTTCCGAAGCGCCGCGTGCGGCCAACGACAGCGTTGAAGGCCGTGCCTTGAACCGTCGCGTCGAACTGCTGGTGACTCCGCAGAACACCATGGTTGCGCTGCTGAGCAAATACAACATGCCAGCACCGAAGCCTGTAACGATGGTCGCTGCGCAAGACGTCAAGCCAGTTGCCAAACCGGTTACCCCGGCGCCTGCGGCGAAAAAAGCCGCTGTGCCGGCGGCGAAAAAGGCGCCAGCCAAGAAAACCGCCGCCAAGGCTCCTGCGAAGAAGGCACCGGCCAAGGCTCCAGCGAAAAAAACTGCACCAGCCAAAGCCGCCGCGACCGACAAGAAAGTCGCCGCAGCCGACGCCGCCAAGAAGTGATCCGCTAACGAAAAGGAATCCGCCATGACCCAGGCTCTGGCCGATATGCGTCGCGACTACACCCGTGACGGTTTGACCGAGGCGCAAGCCCCGGCCGAGCCGTTTGCGCTGTTTCACCAGTGGTTCGCCGATGCGGTGAAAACCGAGCAGGCGCCGGTAGAAGCCAATGCCATGACCCTGGCCACGGTTGATGCCGACGGTCGTCCGCATTGCCGCATTTTGTTGCTCAAGGGCCTGGACGAGCAGGGCTTCACCTTCTTCACCAACTACGACAGCGCCAAGGGCCAGCATCTGGCGGCCAACCCGTTTGCCGCCATGACCTTCTTCTGGCCAACCCTGGAGCGCCAGGTGCGCATCGAGGGGCGGGTGGTCAAGGTCACGGCGCAAGAGTCTGATGCTTATTATCAAGTGCGACCGCTGGGCAGCCGCCTCGGCGCCTGGGCCTCACCGCAGAGCCGAGTCATCAACGGTCGTGGCGAACTGGAAGATTTGCTCAAGGCCACCGAGCAACGCTTCAGCGACAGCCAGCCGCACTGCCCGGAACATTGGGGTGGTTACCGCTTGTTGCCCGAGCGCATCGAGTTCTGGCAGGGCCGTCCGAGCCGCCTGCACGATCGCCTCAACTACCGCCTCCAGGGCACCGAGTGGATTCTGGAACGACTGGCACCCTGAGCAGTCTACCGAGCGAGATAAACGCGGATGGCGCAGGATCGCTGATTTGACGCTACCTTGAGTGGACGCTCGCGGGCATCTGTACCAGGCCTGAATGGAAGCCAATTTAATCCGGATGGTGTCGTGACAGGCGCCAGGCCACGGGGTTTAATGAACACATGTTCTTTTGGAGTTGATGCTATGCGTAAGTCTGTTCTGCTGGTTGCTTCCTTTTCGACGATGGCGATGTTGCTGACCGGCTGCCAATCGAGCCTCACTGGCGACTCCTACTCCCGTGACGAAGCGCGTCGTGTACAGACGATTCGCATGGGCACCATTGAATCCCTGCGCCCGGTAAAAATCGAAGGCACCAAGACCCCGATCGGCGGCGCAGCAGGCGCAGTGGTCGGCGGCGTCGGCGGTAGCGCCATCGGCGGCGGCAAGGGCAGTATCGTTGCTGCGGTCATCGGTGCAGTGGCTGGCGGCCTGCTTGGCTCGGCCACCGAAGAAGGCCTGACCCGCACCCAGGGCGTGGAAATCACCGTCCGCGAAGACGACGGCAGCATGCGCGCCTATGTGCAGCAGGTTCAGGAGAATGAAGTATTCCGCGTTGGCGAGCGGGTACGGATCTCCACTGTTGGCGGAACCAGCCGCGTTTCGCACTAAACGAGAAGCCGGGTAAAAGAAAACCCCGATCAGGTGACTGGTCGGGGTTTTTCTTTGCTTGAATTGCTCATTCAGTAGATGGCGCAGGTGCCCATAAAGTATTCGAGGCCCTCTGGAAAGCTGACGTTGAGTAGGTTTTCCAATGCGGTTACCTGATCCTGAGTCAACAACAGCTCGCCGGGTTCCACCTCATCCAAGGGCTTGGATTCAATGAGCTGAGCCACTTTTTCATTCATCTCGCTGCCGGTGATGTCCAGCTCGAATTGCAATGAGTCATCTTGGGCTTCGTCAGGGAAGAATCCTGTAATCGAAAGAAAGTGCATGGAGCTAACCTTCGGGGCTGTCAGCCGTAGTCAAACGAAATTTGATAGTCGTGGACTCGCACATCGATTTGATGTTGAAAATACGGCTGAATTGTTGGCAGCCAGTTTTGAACGACGTTGAAGCTGCCATTATTGATGTTGTTGTCGGCGGAGATTCCCAAGGCGTTTAACACTGACCCGTCATCACCCAAATCTTTTGACGACTCTTCCCCCTGAAACTCCAAGGTTGCTGTGTCGTACCATTCCAATCTCAGTTCCAGTCCCATCTACCATTGATCACGGTAAACGAACGATACCTGATAGTCGTAAGAAGAAAATTGAATGGAATGCTGGAAGTGGGGCTGGAGAGTCTTGAGCCAATCGGCTTTTACATCAAATCCGCCGTTATTGAAGCTTTTCGACGGTAGGCCTAATGCTTCCATTAATGAGCCGTCCTCGCCAAAATCTTTCGACAGTTCCTCCCCCTCATCCAGTTCGGTTTGTTGTTCGTACCATTCGAGTCTGGCTTTGAGTCCCATGTAATCCTCATAAATATTTTTTAATACTACGGTTTTTTTTGGGTGGATCTATCTGTTCACCAGTTCTGTGGTCGTAAGAGCCTAAATGGCTACCATCGCTTGCGCGGTAGGCTTCAAGCTCGCCGAGTAAATAATCCCATTCATAAATTATTCGGCCTTTTGCATTGATCCAGCGATCCCGGAGCCCACCGTTGAACGGCGTTTTCTTTTTTGCTCTTCTTAAATCGGGAAAGGCTGTGATATCCGACGTTTCGGGAGCGGGGTGATAGGTATTGTCCGTCGCCCTGCGGTGGGTTTTGCACCCGGGGAATGTCCTTGTTCCGCGCCACTGATCGTCCCTTCCTTCACCATCGACAGCCCCTGAGAAGGGGCCGCACGACGTTATCGAAGCGGGGAAAGTGTGGCTGTAGGACGGGTCGCTAATGACGTGGGGATTGTTCGCTGCGTAACTGTAAGGCGAGAAATCTGTGGCGAGGGCCAAGCTCCCTCGCCACAGGGGTTATTGCAGTTGTGAATTCTTGCGACTCGCCGCCGCAGTCACCGCATAACCAATCACCGCCGCGAGGATCGAGCCGGTGAGGATGCCCATGCGATCCATACCGGCGTAATCACTCACGCCCGGTTCGAAGGCCAGCGAGCCGACGAACAGGCTCATGGTGAAGCCTATGCCGCAGAGGATCGCGACGCCGAGGACCTGGCCCCAGTTGGCGCCTTGGGGCAGGGCGGCGATGCCGATCTTGACCGCAAGCCAGGTCAGGCCGAACACGCCGATGGTCTTGCCCAACAGCAGGCCGATAGCAATGCCCATCGGTACGTCGTGGGTGAAGCTTTCGACGGTGACGCCGCTCAGTGACAGGCCGGCGTTGGCGAAGGCGAACAGCGGCAGGATGCCGTAGGCGACCCACGGGTGCAGCGCGTGTTCGAGGGTCAGCAGCGGCGACGACTCGGCGTTTTTCGTGCGCAGGGGAATGCAGAAAGCCAGGGTCACGCCGGCCAGTGTCGCGTGGACACCGCTCTTGAGCACGCAGACCCAGAGGATCAGGCCGATGATCATGTACGGTCCGAGCTTGACCACGCCGAGCCGGTTCATCGCCACCAGCGCGGCAATGCAAGCAGCCGCCAGGCCAAGGGACAGGGTAGAGAGTTCGCCGGAATAGAAGATTGCGATGATCACGATGGCGCCCAGGTCATCAATGATCGCCAGGGTCATCAGGAACAGTTTCAGCGACACCGGCACGCGTTTGCCGAGCAGGGCCAATACGCCGAGGGCGAAGGCGATATCGGTGGCGGTCGGAATGGCCCAGCCACTCAGGGCCGCGGGGTTGTCGCGATTGAGGAACCAGTAGATCAGCGCCGGCACCAGCATGCCGCCGATCGCCGCTGCGCCAGGGAGGACGATCTGCGAAGGCTTGGACAATTGGCCGTCGAGCACTTCGCGTTTGACTTCCAGACCGATCAGCAGGAAGAACATCGCCATCAGGCCGTCGTTGATCCACAGCAGCAGGGGTTTGGCGATTTTCAACGCGCCGATCTGCGCCACCACCGGGGTGTCGAGCAGGCCGGTGTACAGCCACGACAGCGGTGAATTGTTGATGATCAGCGCGAGAACGGCTGCGGCGATCAATAGCAGACCGCTGGCGGCTTCCAACTGAAAGAAACGCGTGAAAGTGCTACGCAGAGGCAAGGTCGCTCTCCATCGAATCAAGAAAAAGGTGAAACACCCTAACCCGTACCGTTAGTTGTTAAAACAAAAGTTATATTCTTTTTTGTTATATGGCGTTACAGACTGTCTCGCTCGGGCAGCACTGAGCCTAGCAGTTGCCTGACACATTGAGACTCAGCTGTATCTTTGCCGCCTGCGGGATTTTTCCTAAGCTTGCGGCAGACCTTTTTCAGAAGACCGATCTTCTGCCTGATTCAACGAGAACCGAAACCATGAGCGACAACCGACAGTGGGCCCGCGAAGCCATCCGCATCATCGAGGCGGACTTCCAGCGCAGCGCCGACACCCACCTGATCCCTTTGCCGCTGCCCGGTTTTGCCGGCATCGAGTTGTATTTCAAGGACGAATCCAGCCACCCGACCGGCAGCCTCAAGCACCGCCTGGCCCGCTCGCTGTTCCTTTACGCGCTGTGTAACGGCTGGCTCAAGCCCGGCGCGCCGGTGATCGAAGCATCCAGCGGCTCGACGGCGATTTCCGAAGCGTATTTCGCGCGCATGCTCGGTTTGCCGTTTATCGCGGTGATGCCCGCGACCACCTCGAAAGAGAAGATCGCCCAGATTGCCTTTTACGGCGGGCAGAGCCATCTGGTGCAGGATCCGACGCAGATCTACGCCGAATCCGAGCGCCTGGCCCGCGAGCATGGCGGTCACTTCATCGATCAGTTCACCTACGCCGAACGTGCCACCGACTGGCGAGCGAACAACAACATCGCCGAGTCGATCTTCCAGCAGATGCGCTACGAAAAACACCCTGAGCCGACCTGGCTGATTTCCAGCCCCGGCACCGGCGGCACCACCGCGACCCTCGGCCGTTACGTGCGCTATCGCCAGCACTGCACCCGCGTGTTGTGTGCCGATGCCGAGCGTTCGGTGTTCTTCGATTTTTACCAGACCGGAGATGCCAGCCTGCGCCTGGACTGCGGCTCGCGCATAGAAGGCATTGGCCGGCCTCGGGTGGAAGCGTCGTTCCTGCCCAAGGTGATCGATGCGATGGTCAAGGTGCCGGACGCCTTGTCGCTGGCGGCCATGCATTATCTGGCGCAGCGTTTGGGGCGGCATGTCGGCGGGTCGAGCGGGACCAATCTGATCGGTGCGCTGATGGCAGCGCAGCAGATGAAAGCGGCGGGGCAGTCTGGGTCGATCGTGGCGATCCTGTGCGATGGCGGCGAGCGTTATGCCGACACTTATTACGACCAGGAATGGTTGAAAGCGCAGGGTTACGAACTGGGTGAGTTGATTGCAGCAGTGGCGGCGAGTGCCGAGCGCGGGGAGGCGCTGCCGACCTCGGTGCTGCGCGCCAACATCTGAAGAAACGCAAAAACCAATGTGGGAGCGAGCCTGCTCGCGAAGGCGTCATCTCATTCAACATCATCATTGACTGAAATAGCGACTTCGCGAGCAAGCTCGCTCCCACAGGGTTTGTGTTGTGTCAGCTTATGCGGATCAGGCTTCCAGGCCGAGGATATCGCGAGCCACTGCCTCGGCAATGCGAATCCCGTCGACACCCGCCGAGAGAATCCCGCCGGCATAGCCCGCGCCTTCACCGGCCGGGAACAGGCCTTTGACGTTCATGCTCTGCAGCGACTCGTTGCGGGTGATGCGCAGCGGCGATGAAGTGCGCGTCTCGATCCCGGTCAGCACGGCGTCGTGCAGCGAATAACCGCGAATCTGCTTCTCGAACGCCGGCAAGGCTTCGCGGATCGCCTCAATGGCAAAGTCCGGCAGCGCCAGCGCCAGATCGCCCAGCGCCACGCCCGGCTTGTACGATGGCTCGACCTCGCCCAGTTCGGTCGACGGCTTGCCGTTGATGAAGTCGCCAACCAGTTGCGCCGGGGCCTTGTAGTCGCTGCCGCCAAGGATGAACGCGTGGGATTCCAGGCGCTCCTGCAACTCGATACCGGCGAGCGGGCCGCCCGGATAATCGACTTCCGGGGTGATGCCGACGACGATGCCGGAGTTGGCATTACGCTCGTTACGCGAGTACTGGCTCATGCCGTTGGTGACCACGCGATTGGGCTCGGAGGTGGCCGCGACCACGGTGCCGCCCGGGCACATGCAGAAGCTGTAGACCGAACGCCCGTTCTTGGCGTGGTGCACCAGTTTGTAATCGGCAGCGCCAAGTTTCGGGTGGCCAGCGTATTTGCCCAGGCGCGCGCGGTCGATCAGCGACTGCGGATGTTCGATGCGGAAACCCACCGAGAATGGCTTGGCTTCCATGAACACGCCACGGCTGTGGAGCATGCGGAAGGTGTCGCGGGCACTGTGGCCGAGGGCCAGAACCACATGCTTCGAATGCAGGGTTTCGCCGCTGGCCAGTTGCACGCCGACCAGTTGGCCATCTTCGATCAGCACGTCGCTGACGCGCTCCTGGAAGCGCACTTCACCGCCCAGTTCGCGGATCTGCTCGCGCATGTTTTCGACCATACCGGTCAGGCGGAACGTACCGATGTGCGGCTTGCTGACGTAGAGGATTTCTTCCGGCGCACCGGCCTTGACGAACTCGTGCAGGACTTTGCGGCCGAGGAATTTCGGGTCCTTGATCTGGCTGTACAGCTTGCCGTCGGAGAACGTGCCCGCGCCGCCTTCGCCAAACTGTACGTTGGACTCGGGATTGAGCACGCTTTTGCGCCACAGGCCCCAGGTGTCCTTGGTGCGCTGGCGGACTTCGGTGCCGCGTTCGAGAATGATCGGTTTGAAGCCCATCTGCGCCAGCAGCAGGCCGGCGAAGATGCCGCACGGGCCGAAACCGACGACGATCGGCCGCTGGCCGAGATCGCTCGGTGCCTGGCCGACGAATTTGTAGCTGACATCCGGCGCCACGTTGACGTTACGGTCGTCGGCGAACTTGCTCAACACTCTGGCCTCGTCGCGTACGTTGAGGTCGATGGTGTAGATGAAGCACAGTTCGGAGGACTTTTTGCGCGCGTCATAGCTGCGCTTGAACAAGGTGAAATCGAGCAGATCATCACTGGCGATGCCCAGGCGTTGCACGATGGCGGTGCGCAGGTCTTCTTCGGGATGGTCGATTGGCAGCTTGAGTTCAGTGATTCGTAACATGGCGGGGATCCGGATTCGCGGGGCGCACAACTGCGCCAGGGCGTTTAAAGGCGGCGATTATAAGCCGCCGCGAGCGGATCCGTGGGGGAAAAACGATCAGTCGTTGCGTGCGCCGCCGAAATAGCCGCAGCCGCGCTGCACCTGACCGTCGATGCGCAACTCGGCGCTCATGTGCTGCACGCTGCCGGTGCTGCTGTCGACGCAGCGCTGTGGCGCGACCCACAGTTCGATGCGCTGGTTGTTGGCTTCGCTGCTGAGATTGAAGCGGCCGTCGCCCAGTTGCTCTTCCACATACGGCACCGCCAGTGGAGCCTGGCCGTCGCGCTCGATGACCATGCCTTTGCCGCTGACTTTGACGTTCCATTCCGGGCCATGGCCGGCGGCGCGCAGGATCAGCAGTTTGAAATTCGGATCGTCGCAGGCCGTGCCCGAGCGCTCGACGCGATACAACTGGCCGAGGTCGAGACGGTCGCCGGAGACCTTGCCGCGCACATCGGCAAACAGCTTGCCCTGTTCGTCGGCGAGTGTAGCGGCCTCTTGCAGGACGCTGGTGCCGCCGATGTCGTTGACCACCAGTTGCCGCTGCTCCTGGCACGGCTGGAACACCAGTTTGCCGTCGGCGGCGGTCAGTTGCCCCTGCATTCGCGTCTGCCCGGCATGGGACACACTTTCACGCTGGCCGTCGAACAACTGGCAGGCGGCAAACATCGGCAGCAGGGCAACGAGGACGAACGAACGGGCAACACGCATCTTTGGCTCTCCAGACAAGTGTCGCCACGTTACGCAGCCTGACCGTTCATCACAAGGGCCTTAACCCACGTGAAACGTCTGACCGGTTTGCAGGCCTTCGACACTTTTCGCGTAGGCCAATGCCACTTCCGCTGCAGGAACCGGCTTGAAGCCGCGAAAGTAGGGCGCGTATTTGCCCAGGGCTTCGGTCAGCACGGTCGGGCTCACCGAGTTCACCCGCAGGCCACGCGGCAGTTCGATGGCGGCGGCGCGGACGAAGCTGTCGAGGGCGCCGTTGACCAGCGCTGCCGAGGCGCCGCTGCGAATCGGGTCGTGGCTGAGCACGCCGGTGGTGAAGGTGAACGAGGCGCCGTCATTGGCGTACTCGCGGCCGATCAGCAGCAGGTTGACCTGGCCCATCAGCTTGTCTTTCAGGCCGAGGGCGAAGCTGTCCTCAGTCATCTCGTCCAGCGCTGCAAAAGTCACGTTGCCCGCCGCGCAGATCAGCGCATCGAACTTGCCGGTCTGTTCGAACAGCTTGCGGATCGAGGCGCTGTCGCTGATATCCACTTGCAAGTCACCGCTGTTGCGGCCGATACGAATGACCTCGTGGCGTTGCGACAATTCTTTGTCCACCGCTGAGCCGATGGTGCCGCCGGCGCCTATCAACAGAATTTTCATCGTGCTGTACCCCATGTGTGTGAATGAGGTTTCAGTCTAGGGTGGTTTTTTCAGCGGATAAGCGCACTAATAGGCAACCTTTGGTTTTCAATTGGAAACAATCCATGAGCGAAATGGATGATCTCGCCGCGTTCGCTGTGCTGATCGAGGCCGGCAGTTTTACCCTGGCCGCGCAGCAGTTGGGCTGCAGCAAGGGCCAACTCTCCAAGCGCATCAGCCAGCTCGAAGCGCAATTCAGTGTGGTGCTGCTGCAACGCACGACCCGACGCTTGAGCCTGACGGCGGCGGGGGCGGCGCTGCTGCCGCAGGCTCAGGCGCTGGTGGTTCAGGTCGAACGCGCACGGCAGGCGTTGGCGCGTTTGAAGGACGACATGGCCGGTCCCGTGCGCATGACGGTTCCGGTGTCGCTCGGCGAGACCTTCTTCGATGGCTTGTTGCTGGAGTTTTCCGGGCAATACCCCGAGGTGCAGATTGAGCTGGAGCTGGACAACAGCTATCGCGATCTGGCCCGCGATGGCTTTGATCTGGCGATTCGCGCCGAAGTGGCCAATGACGATCGGCTGGTGGCCAAGCCGCTGTTGGCGTGGCACGAAATGACCTGCGCCAGCCCGGCCTACCTTGAGCGCTTCGGCGAGCCGGCGACGCCGCATGCCTTGGTCGAGCATCGTTGCCTGCTCAACAGCCATTACAGCGGCCGCGAAGAATGGCTGTATCACCAGCAGCACGAGTTGTTGCGGGTGCGGGTTTCGGGTCCGTTTGCCAGCAATCACTACAGCCTGTTGAAGAAAGCAGCGCTGTCCGGCGCCGGCATCGCCCGTTTGCCGTCGTATCTGCTGCAAGCGGAACTGGCGGACGGCCGCTTGCGCTGGCTGCTGCGCGATTACCAGACCCGACGCATGCCGATGTATCTGGTGCACCCGTATCAGGGTGGATTGCCGAAACGCACGCAGGTGCTCGCGGATTATCTGATGGGCTGGTTCAAGCGCAGTGGCGAGGCGCTGGATCGACTCCAGTCCTGACATCGAACAGTTTCAGGTCAGCCTTGGAAACGGCGGGCAATCAGTTGGTCGATCGACAATTTGCCCGGCCCGGTCGCCATCAGATACAGCAACACCGCCGCCCAAGTGCCATGGGTCGGGTAGGCATCCGGGTAGACGAACAGTTGAATGGTCAGGGTCATGCCGAGCAGCGCCAGCGCCGAAAACCGTGTGGCGAAGCCGAGCAGAATCAACAGCGGAAACACATGCTCGGCAAAAGCCGCCAGATGCGCGGCAATTTCCGGCGACAGCAGCGGCAGGTTGTACTCGCTCTGAAACAACGGAATCGTCGAATCGGCCAAACGTGGCCAGCCCAGTTCAAAAGTGCCGTCAATCAAATCGACGGCCAGTCCTTCGACCTTGGTTTGCCCGGATTTCCAGAACACCGCAGCGATGGAAAAACGCCCGATGAGGGCAATCAGGCTGTGCGGGATTTTTTCCAACAGCGCGATGACGCGCAAGACCAAAGCGTTCATGGCAACTCCTTGTAATTCAGCTGGGTGATCGCGTTATGCGCAATCAGTAAGGCGAGGGTTTGGGCGAGATCGAACGGCGGGCTGTTTTCTGCCGCCGCGAGCAGTGGCGAGCCCTGGAGCAGATGACCAATGAACACGCTCGCACCCGGTTCAAGAGCGAACACCTCAACGTCGAGACCATTGCGCAGCACCAGGGCATGCTGGCCTTGATTGAGGCCAATGCCCGCCAGACTTGGCTCCTGCTGATGCGCGGCCCAGATCGCCACCACCGCGAAAGCAGAGTCGAGCAGGTGCAGCGAGGGATGCAGTTCGAAACACAGTTCACTCAGCGACTGCGGATCGGCCAGCGCGGCACTGACTTGTTCAGGCCGGATCGGCTGCGCATCAGCGGCGTGGTAGGCGACAGTGCGCAGATGCTCAAGCCGCGCAACATCAGCCACATAAGGCACGCCGGCGATGGGTTCAAACTCTGCGATGAAGTCGGCGAAGTCTTCGCCATAGCGGCTCATCAACGGACTTTGTGGCGGCTGACTCTGGACGAAAATCGCCGCCATGGCGCGGAAGAACTCCTCGCCGACCAATTGCAGCACCACCGGATAGCTGTCGGCCAGGGCATTGATCAACGAGCTCTGCACGTTGTTGCGATACACCGCAAAACGTCGCGACGGATCGGCGCCGTTGCGGCTGCACAGGCCCTTGGGATACGGCAGTTGCGCATTGAGCAGGGCGGCGGCGAAGTCCGCTTGCGTGCTCATGCCGCACGCTGCGCGCGGCGCAACAGCGTCTCGGCTTGCTGCGCTTCGGCGAGCAAAACGTCAAAGGCCGGCACCTGATTATCACGTTCGATCAGCGTCGCCACCGGGCCGATACGTTGCAGCACTTGCCGGTACAGATCCCAGACGGCCTGATCAATCGGCGCGCCGTGATCGTCGATCAGCAAGCGGTCGCCGAGGTTGTCGCAATCTTCAGCGAAGCCGGCCAGATGAATCTCGCCGACCGCGTGCAGCGGTAACGCATCGAGGTAGGCCAGAGGATCGCGCTGATGGTTGATGCACGACACGTAGACATTGTTGACGTCGAGCAACAAGCCGCAGCCGCTGCGGCGGATCACTTCGCCGATGAACTCGGCCTCGTCGATCGTCGAGTGCTCAAATCCCAGATAGGTCGCCGGGTTCTCCAGCAGCATCGGTCGTTTCAGCGTGTTCTGCACCTGGTCGATGTGCGCACAGACGCGGTTCAGTGTCGGCGTGTCGTAAGCCAGTGGCAGCAGGTCATTGAGGAACACCGGGCCGTGGCTCGACCACGCCAGATGTTCGGAAAAGGCTTGCGGTTGATAGCGCTCGATCAGCTCGGCGAGGCGTTTGAGGTGCTGGCCGTCCAGCGGGCCTTCGCCACCGATCGACAGGCCCACGCCGTGCAATGACAGCGGGTACTGTTGGCGAATCAGACCGAGAAAATGATGAAAAGGGCCGCCGGCTACCATGTAGTTTTCGGCGTGGACCTCGAAGAAACCGAGGTCCGGTACGGAGCCGAGCACTTCGAGGAAGTGCCCGGTCTTGAGCCCCAGCCCGGCGCGGGCAGGGAGCTCGGTGCGAGCTGCCTGAGTGCGCGGCAGGGACGGTTCGTGATGACTGAACATGGGCGTCACTCAGGCAGGCCGTGGATCAGGACTTGGCTTTGAAGGCTTCGAGCTGACCGAAACCGGTCGGCGAGGTTTTGCTTTCAGTGGTGGCGCAGGTGCCTTTCGGAACGAGCTTCCAGGCGTTGGCCTGATAGTCCATTTTCGCCGTGCCGGCGCAGGTAGTCCCGGCACCTGCGGCGCAATCGTTCTTACCCTTCATGGCCACGCCGAAGCATTTTTCCATGTTGGCATCGGCGGCCTGGGCGGTGGAGACAGTGGCGATGCTCAGAGCGGAACCGAGGGCCAGAACCAGGGCGGTAGCGGACAGGGTACGGGTAGTCGCAGTCATGATGTTTCTCCAGTTTTTTATCAGGGTTTCTGCAAGCGGTTTGCGCTTGCTTGTCCCTCTAGAGAACGGGTGGGGGGATGCGTTACAGGCGGGGCGAGAAATTTATGAAAAATTTCGGATTCAGCTGTATCCCTGTGGGAGCGAGCCTGCTCGCGAAGGCGGTGTGTCAGGCACCCATAATGTTGAATGACAGAGCGCTTCGCGAGCAGGCTCGCTCCCACAGGGTTACCTTGGTGGTGCTCAGGAAACAAAAAACGGCCCGAAGGCCGTTTTTTTGTGCAGCGATAACACTCAACCGCCGAGGTACGCCTCGCGTACCTTCGGATCGGTCAGCAGCGCTTCACCGGTGCCTTGCATGACCACGCGGCCGTTCTCCAGAACGTAGGCGCGGTCAGCGATTTTCAGCGCCTGGTTGGCGTTCTGCTCGACCAGGAACACCGTCACACCGTCCTTGCGCAGCTGTTCGATGATGTCGAAGATCTGCTGGATGATGATCGGCGCCAGACCCAGCGATGGCTCGTCGAGCAGCAGCAGCTTGGGCTTGCTCATCAGCGCACGGCCGATGGCGAGCATTTGCTGTTCGCCGCCGGACATGGTGCCGCCGCGCTGGTTGAAGCGTTCTTTCAGGCGTGGGAAAAGTCCGAGAACCTTGTCCATCTGTTCCTGATAGTCGCCCTTGTCGGTGAAAAAACCGCCCATCGACAGGTTTTCTTCCACGGTCAGACGGGCGAACACCCGACGCCCTTCCGGGACCACGGCGATGCTCTTGCGCATGATCTGCGACGAGTCCTGTCCGACCAGTTCCTCACCCATGTAACGGATGCTGCCGCTGTGCGCCTGCGGCGAACCGCACAGCGTCATCAGCAGCGTGGATTTGCCGGCACCGTTGGCGCCGATCAGCGTCACGATCTCGCCCTGACGGACTTCGACGTTGACGCTGTGCAGGGCCTGGATCTTGCCGTAGAAGGTGGAAACGTTTTCGAACTGCAGCATTTACGCTTCCCCCAGGTAGGCTTTGATCACTTCAGGATTGTCGCGGATCTGTTCCGGCGTGCCGTCGGCCAGCGGCGTGCCCTGATTGATCACGACGATGTGATCGGAAATGCTCATGACCAGTTTCATGTCGTGTTCGATCAGCAGCACGGTGACGTTGTGCTCTTCGCGCAACACACCGATCAACGCCTTGAGGTCTTCGGTTTCCTTCGGGTTCAGGCCGGCGGCCGGTTCGTCGAGCATGAGAATCCGCGGGCGGGTCATCATGCAGCGGGCGATTTCCAGACGCCGTTGCTGGCCGTAGGCGAGGGTGCCGGCGGTGCGGTTGGCGAACTCTTTGAGGTTGACCTTTTCCAGCCAGTACTCGGCAAATTCCATCGCCTCGCGCTCGCTTTTGCGGAACGCCGGGGTCTTGAACAGGCCGGACAGGAAGTTGGTGTTCAAGTGACGGTGCTGGGCGATCAACAGGTTCTCGACCGCAGTCATGTCCTTGAACAAACGCACGTTCTGGAAGGTCCGCACCACGCCTTTGAGGGCGATCTTGTGGCCCGGCAGGCCCTGGATCGGCTCGCCGTCGAGCAGGATGCTGCCGCCGGTAGGCTGATAGAAGCCGGTCAGGCAGTTGAACACGGTGGTCTTGCCGGCGCCGTTCGGGCCGATCAGTGCAACCACCTGCTTTTCCTTGACGGTCAGCGCCACGCCGTTGACCGCGAGCAAGCCGCCGAAGCGCATGCTCAGATTTTCGACTTTAAGGATCTCGCGGCTCATTTGCGCAACTCCATGTGTGGGCGTTGCATCGGCAGCAGACCTTGTGGACGCCAGATCATCATCAGCACCATCAGCGCACCGAACATCAACATGCGGTACTCGCTGAACTCACGCATCATTTCCGGCAACAGGATCATCACGATCGCCGCCAGAATCACACCCAATTGCGAGCCCATGCCGCCCAACACGACGATGGCGAGGATGATCGCCGACTCGATGAAGGTGAACGACTCCGGCGTCACCAGACCCTGACGCGCAGCGAAGAAGCTGCCGGCGAAACCGGCGAACGCAGCGCCCAGGGTGAACGCGGAGAGCTTGATCACGGTCGGGTTCAGGCCCAGCGCGCGGCAGGCGATTTCGTCTTCACGCAGTGCTTCCCATGCGCGACCGATCGGCATGCGCAGCAGACGGTTGATCACGAACAGCGCGGCCAGTGCGAGCAACAGCGCAACCAGGTAAAGGAAAATCACCTTGTTGATCGAGTTGTATTGCAGGCCGAAATACTCGTGGAACGTCTGCAGGCCTTCGGCGGCTTTACGCTCGAAGGTCAGGCCGAAGAACGTCGGTTTTTCGATGTTGCTGATGCCGTTCGGGCCACCGGTGATGTCGGTCAGGTTACGCAGGAACAGACGGATGATTTCGCCGAAACCCAAGGTCACGATCGCCAGATAGTCGCCACGCAGACGCAACACCGGGAAGCCCAGCAGGAAGCCGAACGTCGCCGCCATCAGGCCGGCAATCGGCAGGCAGATCCAGAAGCTCAAGCCGTAGTAATGCGACAGCAGCGCGTAGCTGTAGGCGCCGACGGCGTAGAAACCGACGTAACCCAGGTCAAGCAGACCGGCCAGACCGACGACGATGTTCAGGCCCAGGCCGAGCATCACGTAGATCAGGATCAGCGTTGCGATATCCACCGCGCCACGGGAGCCGAAGAACGGCCAGACCAGGGCGATCAGAATCAGCGCAATGATGAAATAGCGCTGGGTGGTTGGCAGGGTCAGGAAGTTGCTGGCCTTGGCCGGGATCAACGGCATGCCCGGCGAGGAGCGCCAGGCCTTGCTGATCTGCTGGTTGAACAGCACGCGCAGGAACATCAGCACCGAGCAGATCGCGATGGTCGCGAGTACCGCAGGGCTGGTGTTGTGCACTTCCAGATTGATGCCGACGATGGTCAGTTTCAGACCCAGTACCGGGTAGGCCACCGCCCACACCAGCAAGGCACTGAACAGTGCCTGTTTAAGATTCCTAGTCATACTTTCTCAACCTCCGGACGGCCCAGAATGCCGGTCGGACGGAACAACAGCACCAGAACCAGCAGGCCGAACGCAACGACGTCCTTGTACTGGTCGCCGAAGATATCGGCACCGAACGCTTCCGCTACACCGAGCACCAGGCCGCCGAGCATTGCCCCGGGGATGCTGCCGATGCCGCCCAGTACCGCAGCGGTGAAGGCCTTGAGGCCGACGAGGAAACCAGCGTTGGGGTTGATCACGCCGTATTGCATGCTCAGCAGCACTGCGGCAACGGCGGCCAGCGCAGCACCGATGACGAAGGTCAGGGCGATGATGTTGTTGGTATTGATGCCGAGCAGGTTGGCCATCTTGATGTCCTCGGCACAGGCGCGGCAGGCGCGGCCCAGACGGGAACGGGAGATGAACAGGGTCAGGCCGAGCATGGCGATCAGGGTCACCACAAACACCACGATCTGCATGTAGGAAATCAGCACTTCTTGTGCGCCACCCGGACCGAAGGCGAAGTTGCCCGGGATCAGGTTGGGGATAGCTTTGTCCTTGGAGTCTTGCGCCAGCAGAACGGTGTTCTGCAGGAAAATCGACATACCGATGGCAGAAATCAGCGGGATCAGACGGTTGCTGCCGCGCAGGGGGCGGTAGGCGATCCGTTCGATGCTGTAACCGTAGGAACTGGTGACGACGATGCTGGCGATGAACGCCGCGGTCATCAACAGCGGGACACTGTCGAGTCCCATCATGGTCAGCCCGGCGATGGCGATGAAGGCCACGTAGGAACCGATCATGTACACCTCGCCGTGGGCGAAGTTGATCATTCCAATGATGCCGTAGACCATCGTGTAGCCGATGGCGATCAGGGCATACATGCTGCCAACGTTGAGGCCGTTAACCAGCTGTTGGAAGAAGTGATAGAGGTCAGGCATTACAGCGCTCCTAAAAACCTGTACGCATTTCACTGGTGGAGTCATTTTCCCGCCCGGCCCCGTGGATCTCTATCCACTTCGAATCCGGGTTTTGCCAGCGAACCGCTGATGACGGTTTTGAGATTTTCAGGTGGGCCGACTGGCGGATCACGCCAGCGCGGCCCATACATTCGCAAAACAAAGCCCACGGCACGCCGTGGGCTTTATTGGCAGTCAGTCGGGCAAGGCCTTACTGAGGCGAAACTTCGGTTTTAGGTTTGCCGTTGTGCCACTCGTACACGACAAATTTGAAGTCCTTCAAGTCGCCCTTGTCGTCGAAGCTCAGGTCGCCGGTCGGGGTCTTGAACGAACCGGCGTGGATGGCTTCAGCCACTTTGGTAGCGTCTTCGGACTTGGCCGCCTTGATGCCTTCGGCAATCACGGTCACTGCCGAGTAGGACGGGAACACGAACGGACCGCTCGGATCTTCCTTCTTGGCTTTGAACGCGTCAGCCAGGGCAACGTTGGCCGGATCCTGGTCGAACGATTTCGGCAGGGTCACCAGCAGGCCTTCGGACGCATCCTTGGCGATCTGGGTGATCGAGTCGTTACCCACGCCTTCCGGACCCATGAAGCGGGCTTTCAGGCCTTTTTCCTGAGCCTGACGCAGAATCAGACCCAGCTCCGGGTGGTAGCCGCCGTAGTAGACGAAGTCGACGCCGGCTTGCTTGAGCTTGGCGATGATGGCGGAGAAGTCTTTATCGCCGGCGTTGACGCCTTCGAAGACGGCAACCTTGGTGCCTTTCTTCTCGAGGGTCGATTTCACGGCGGTGGCGATGCCTTCACCGTACTGCTGTTTGTCGTGCAGCACGCCAACCACTTTCGGTTTCACGTGATCGGCGATGTAGTTGCCGGCGGCAGGGCCTTGGGCGCTGTCGAGACCGATGGTGCGGAAGATCATTTTGTAGCCACGGGCGGTGATGTCCGGGCTGGTGGCAGCCGGGGTGATCATGATCACGCCTTCGTCTTCGTAGATGTCCGAAGCTGGCTGGGTGGAGCTGGAGCACAGGTGACCGACCACGAACTTGACGCCGTCGTTGACGACCTTGTTCGCTACCGCTACCGCTTGTTTTGGATCGCAGGCATCGTCGTATTCAACGGCTTCGAGTTTCTTGCCGTCGACGCCGCCCTTGGCGTTGATCTGCTCGATGGCCATTTTCGCGCCACTGAACTGCATGTCGCCGTACTGGGCTACTGGACCGGTTTTAGGACCGGCGATACCGATTTTGATGGTGTCAGCTGCGAACGAATGGCTGGCAACCCCGGCCAGAACCATAGCGGCAAACAGTTTGGAAATCTGCTTAGTAGCCTTAGTCATAGTGCTCCACTCTTACTGTTGTATTTTTTAGAGTTCTGGCGCCGTAGCAGCAGAACCGGGTCAGATATCTTTGCGATACCCTCCGGAAAATGCCCCGGCAACTGTACCGGTACAGTGTAGAGCGCCGCTTGATCAACTGGGAAGCGGGCGCCACGGGGCAAAACTTGGGGGTGTCGCATTTTTGAATGAAAGAGACAGAATTGCGGCGGGGCAATCGGGGGCATATATCCCAAAAGGCAGCATTCCCTGGCGTTCCTGCTCTTTTCGTTCGGTGCAGCGATTTGCAACCGGGTTTTTCTGCCGGACCACCGACGTTATCATTCGCGTCGATTTCTTTTCCGGACAGCTCCCATGAATCAAGAACCTAGCACCCTCTATGCCAAGCTGCTTGGTGAAACGGCATCTATTACCTGGAAAGAGCTGGAGCCGTTCTTCGCCAAGGGTGCCCTATTGTGGGTCGACCCTGACCTGGATTTGATCGCCGCCGCCGAGGCCGTGGCCTCGGATGAAGGCGAGAAAGTCGCGGCCTGGCTGGCCGACGACAAGGTCGCCAAGCTGTCTGAAACGCGGGCACTGGATATTTTCGAACGTGATCCGCAGCTGTGGGCCGTGGTGGTTTCGCCGTGGATTCTGATCCAGGAAAGGGCGGCCGTGTAATTGCCCGCACTCTTTTGGTGCCTCGATTGCCGCACCGCAAGTGTGTAGCGGAGTAGCGTGATGGCACCTTGCCGTGGAGAAATGCCACGCCTCACGGTGACGTAAACGTAACGGGAACAGTTTATGGAGCGGCCTGAGGGTCGCTTAATTGTTTCTGGATGTTGGGAGGCCTGAGATTTTCGGCGAATTAGCCGGCCCCTTCGCGAGCAAGCTCGCTCCCACAGGGCAATGTATTCCAAATGTGGGAGATTCTATGATTATCCTCAAGCGATAACTGCCCCTTTCGATTGATA